>CAYRBN010000011.1:0-3707 GCA_964422625.1 uncultured bacterium
GGACCGAACTGTCTCACGACGTTCTGAACCCAGCTCGCGTACCGCTTTAATGGGCGAACAGACCAACCCTTGGGACCTTCTCCAGCCCCAGGATGCGATGGGCCGACATCGAGGTGCCAAACCGGGCCGTCGATGTGAACTCTTGGGCCCGATTAGCCTGTTATCCCCGGAGTACCTTTTATCCGATGATCTTCAGTCCTTCCACACGGAACTGTCGGGTCATTAAGTCCGGGTTTCCCCTCTGCTCGGAGTGTCCTCCTCGCAGTCAGGCTGGCTTATGCCTTTACACTCAACGCACGATTACCGACCGTGCTGAGCCAACCTTTGAGCGCCTCCGTTACTTTTTAGGAGGCAACCGCCCCAGTCAAACTACCCACCTGACATTGTTCTCTTGCCTACACAGCAAGGGTTAGAACCCCAACAAAACAAGGGTGGTATTTCACTATTGGCTCCCCCCTGACTAGCGTCAAAGGTTCATAGCCTCCCACCTATCCTACACAAGTCTTGCTAAGATCCAGTGTCAGGCTGCAGTAAAGGTTCACGGGGTCTATTTGTCCAGTCGCGGGTAGGCGGTATCTTCACCGCCACTACAATTTCACCGAGCCCCTCGTTGAGACAGTGCCCAAATCGTTACACCATTCATGCAGGTCGGAACTTCACCATTTCTCTATATTACCATAGAGGGTAGACTATACCTTCACCTCACAAAGCACCCTTAGGAGTTCTTCCCTTTCATACTTTCTTCTTCCCGAAGGATTCATAGTACAGGCAAGTTCTACAATCTCTTTGAGATATTCCTTATTTAGATGAAGACTCGCAGAAACCATTATGCATATCCTCTCAAATATCTCAAAATCCTTTGCCTTTTCTCCCATCAAAGGAAATCTCCTGAAGTGTGGAATAATCCTCTTTCTTATATCCTTTACAGATCTCACTTCATACTTATAGGTCCTGTCAGATCTGCTGTATTTTATCCCACCACATCCGAAAAATACCCGGATCTCCTTCAATAGTCCAAGATCCCTTTTACTTAATGTAATTGAAAAAGAAGGTCTCGTTTCAATGCCAAGAGTTAATCTCTTTCTCATAGTGAAATTGACACAGAAACTACCTTCTCCCTCAATAATTCCTGTTACATAAAAGGGATTCAGTCTTTTACGAGAAGTCTCCATAGGTCCCACTTCCTTATTTAATAAACTGTGAGGGCCAGCGTGTTGCGCATTATATAATGCGCCTTGCCTTTCGGCTCAGTCGTTACAGGTCCCAACACCCAGAACTTTAGACATTGGGTTCCCTCGGGATTACCCTAACAGGAGAGATTGTCTCCATAGGGCTTCCCCGATATGAGCTGGTGTTTCAATCCCGATCGCTCGGGAAAGGGGCAAGTTCTCACTTACCCGACAAGGAATTTCGCTACCTTAGGACGATTATAGTTATCGCCGCCGTTTACCGGAGCTTCGGTTCAGAGCTTGCACCCTTCCCCTTAACCTTCCGGCACCGGGCAGGTTTCAGCCCCTATACTTCCCCTTACGGGTTTGCAGAGGCCTGTGTTTTTGGTAAACAGTCGCTTGGGCCCTTTCACTGCGACCCAGAAGAGCTCAGTCTGCAAGAGACCTCACCCCCCAGGGCACCCCTTCTCCCTAAGTTACGGGGTTAATTTGCCGAGTTCCTTAACGAGGGTTCACTCGCACACCTTAGGATACTCTCCTCACCCACCTGTGTCGGTTTACGGTACGGTCACCAGAGAAACTCCCTACGGGGCTTTTCTTGAGAGAACGGTCCTGCCAGTTTGTGTCCTTTCGGACTCCTCATCACCTCTCAGGGTTAATGTTCTGACGGATTTACCTATCAGAACCCCCTACAGGCTTGAATCCCAATCCAATAAGGGACTGGCACTTCCTTCTCTGTCCCCCCTTCGGTCAAGCATCTCTCTGGTGGTAGCCGAATGTTGACGGCTTTCCCATCGCCTATGCCTTTCGGCCTCGGCTTAGGGACCGACTGACCCTGGGCGGATTAACCTTCCCCAGGAAACCTTAGGTTTACGGTGCGCCGCTTTCTCAGCGGTGTTATCGTTACTCATGCCGGCCTAATCTCTTCCATCCAGTCCATCCCACCTTACGATGAAACTTCAGCCCGAATGGAATGCTGTCCTACCCCTATTAGTTCGTTAGTCTGTTGGTTTGTTAGTTTGTTAGAACCTAACCAACTTACCAACTTACCAACTATCTAACTAATAAGCCACGGCTTCGGTAAGAGACTTTAGCCCCGATCATTTTCGGCGCAAGACCCCTCGACCGGTGAGCTGTTACGCACTCTTTAAAGGATGGCTGCTTCTGAGCCAACCTCCCGGCTGTTTTTGGAATCTCACATCCTTTACCACTTAGCCTCTATTTTGGGACCTTAGCCTATGGTCTGGGTTGTTTCCCTCTCGGGCACGGAGCTTATCCCCCGCACCCTGACTCCCGGAAACCAAGAAATGGCATTCGGAGTTTGGTTGAATTTGGAACCCTTGCGGGCCCTTGTCCATCCAGTGCTCTACCTCCACATCTCTATTCCGAGGCTATACCTAAATATATTTCGGACAGTACCAGCTATCACCGAGTTTGATTAGCCTTTCACTCCTACCCACAGCTCATCCAAGCCTGTTGCACGAGACACTGGTTCGGGCCTCCCCCTACCTTTCGGCAGGGTTCACCCTGGCCATAGGTAGCTCACTCGGTTTCGGGTCTACTCCATCGAACAATACGCCCAGTTAGGACTCGGTTTCCCTGCGCCTCTGTTCCGTAAGAACTTAAGCAAGCTCGATAGAGTAAGTCGCCGGCTCATTATGCAAAAGGCACGCGGTCAGGCCTGATGTACATCCAAAGATATACTACAGGTTCCCTCCCACTGCTTGTAAGTATATGGTTTCAGGTTCTATTTCACTCCCCGCCAGGGGTTCTTTTCACCTTTCCCTCACGGTACTGGTTCACTATCGGTCACGAGACAGTATTTAGCCTTACCCGGTGGTCCGGGCAGATTCCCGCAGGATTTCACGTGTCCCACGGTACTCGGGTTTGCCTTCCGGAGAGATTCCTCACATTTCGTCTAAGGGGCTTTCACCCTCTATGGCTCCCCTTTCCAGAAAGATTCGACTATGCGGGAATCTTGTAACTCTCTGGACCCGTCTGCGCCAGGTCCCAAAGGCATCCCAACTACCCCCCCTATGCAACGCGCGCAGGCTATGACACATAGACAGGTTTAGGCTCTTCCCCTTTCGCTCTCCACTACTAAGGGAATCCCATCCACCTCTGCCGAAGCAGAGGCAGATAAATTCAGTTTCTTTTCCTCCAGGTACTGAGATGTTTCACTTCCCTGGGTTACCCCCCCGCCAAAGGCGAGGTATCCAGGCATTACCCTGGATGGCTTTCCCCATTCGGAAATCCCCGGATCAAAGGTTACTTGCACCTCCCCGAGGCTTATCGCAGCTTGCCACGTCCTTCATCGTCATCTCGTGCCAAGGCATCCACCATATACCCTTATTATCTCATCTCTACCACCTACCAATCCATATATGAATGCCAAAGAACATTACACACTGATTAAATCGCATTATAACATATAAATTGTAATTTGTCAAGAAAAAAATGAAAAAAAATAATTTTTTGTTGACATTTTTTAAAAAAGATAGTATAATGGAGAAGTAGTGAGTAGTGAGTAGTGAGTAG
>CAYRBN010000011.1:3807-22771 GCA_964422625.1 uncultured bacterium
AGTAGTGAGTAGTGAGTAGTGAGTAGAAAATGGTATACCGCCTTATGAAAAAACTTTGAACTCTAAACGGTAGTGTCAATTGGATTCGCCACCAAGACATTCACCCCGCACCTATGTATAGGTGCGGGGCAGGGACACTAAGTTTTTGTTTCTTTATTCTTTCTGTTCTTTGTGCCTTTGTGGTTTTATCTGTGGTTAAGTTTTTGACAATACCTAAACTACTACGAGGAGGGGTTATGAAGATACACGAAGGTAAGCTATCAGGGGTTGATAGGAGATTTGCCATAGTCTTATCCAGATTTAACAACATTATCAGTGACAGACTTCTTCTGGGTGCGGTGGACTGTCTTGTCCGACACCAGACAGAGGATACAGATATTGAGGTATTCAAGGTGCCGGGCGCTTATGAGATACCTATGGTCGCAGGAAGAATTGCAAAGGAGGGTAAATTTGATGCTGTGATATGTCTTGGAGCAGTAATAAGGGGAGAGACCCCTCATTTTGAGTTCATTGCAAGTAGTCTTTCAAGGGGGATAATGGAGTTAAATCTTACTCATGATGTTCCTGTGATTATGGGCATCATAACCGCTGATGCACTTGAACAGGCTACTGAACGGGCAGGAGGAAAACAGGGAAATAGGGGATTTGATGCGGCACTTACAGCGCTTGAAATTGTGAACCTGAAGGAGTGAAAAACTGACTGTCTATGACATTTAGAAGAGAGACAAGGGAGGTAGTCTTAAAAACTCTCTACAGAATGGAGACGACCGGAGATAGTTCTCTGGAGGCATATAACGATGTTTTTATGAACTGGAGCAATCCCCCTTTTGATCTGGTCTATGCAAAAAGGCTATTAGATGGAGTTGAGAAAAACAGAACCCGAATAGATTTGATATTAGACAAGGTCGTAGAGAACTGGGATATTGAGAGGATTGCCATAATAGACAAAAACATCCTCCGTATTGCTATATGTGAAATACTCTATTTTGATGATATCCCTCCAAAGGTATCTATGGATGAGGCAATAGAGATAGCAAAAATATATTCTACAGCAGATTCGGGTAAGTTTGTGAACGGAATACTTGATAAAGTGGTGGAGACGGGGAGACAAGGAGACAAGGAGACAAGGAGACAGGGAGAAGGGGCGTAAGGCGTAGAGCGTAAGGCGTAGGGGGTAAGGCGTAGGGCGTAAGCAGTTATCAGTTATTTGGTCATCAGGTCATTTTATCCTTTTCCCTTTATCCTTTATCCTTGTTAACCCTGACACCTGAATGATAGAGGCTTGTAGGGGCAGCCCAATAGGGTAACCGCAAGGGTTACCCCTACAATCTGCGAAAATCATAAAGTTAAGTCCAATAACCAATAACAAATAACTAATAACCAACTTCATCTGCATCCTAAAAAACAAGACAAAGAATTATTCACCGGACACTTATTATGAGGATTGTTGTAATCTCAGATATACATAGTAATCTGGAGGCTCTTTCCGCACTACTTGAAAGGATTGATAAAATAAAACCTGATAAGGTCTTTTGTCTCGGCGATATTGTCGGCTATGGAGCGAATCCAGATGAATGTGTGGATATTGCAAAGAAGAGAGTAGATATTTCTCTATGCGGCAACCACGAATACGTTGTCCTGGGCTACACAGATATGAAGGACTTTAGCGAGAATGCAAGGTTAGCCTGTGAATGGACAAGAAAGATTCTATCAGACGAAAATCTTGCTTATATAAAAGCTCTACCCTTAACTGTTATAAATGAAGGTATATTCCTGGTTCATTCAACCCCATTTAACCCCGTCAAGTGGGATTATATCTTTACCCAGAAGGATGCATTGGTTCAGTTCAAAGGGTTCAGCCAATCTCTCTGTCTTGTGGGACATTCACATATACCTGCATGCTTTACTCCAGATGGGAACTGCAAGCTTACAGAGGGCAACCCAGTCTATCTCATAGAGGGAGAGCAATATATCATAAATTTTGGCAGTGTCGGACAACCAAGGGATTATGACCCAAGAGCATCCTTTGGGATGATAGACACAGAAAAACGGGAGGTTCACCTTATAAGGGTCTCCTATAACATTGAGAAAGCACAGAGGAAGATAATGGATGCGGGACTTCCACTGTTTCTGGCGCAAAGACTGAATATAGGAAGGTAGAACGGTTTGCATGTTTGCGAAGTGCCGAAGGCATTTAGCAAAGTATCGTAAACACGTTGTTGTACGCGGTTGTTTGTTCTTTGCAAACCTCAATGAAAAATGCAAAATGAAAAATAAAAAATGAAAAATAAAAGGAAGCAAGGAAGTATTGTTCCAAGCATAGCCAATTTTGACTTTTGCAATTTGCATTTTTCATTTTGCATTGAGCGATAGCGTATAAGAGTAGAGGAGGTAATATGAAGGCGGTTGTAAAGGTAGATCCTCGGCCCGGGGCAGAGTTTCTGGATGTTGAAGATCCAAGACCTGGAAGCAGGGATGTGATAGTAAAGGTTAAGGCGACCTCTATATGCGGAACCGATGTGCATATATACAAATGGAACGAGTGGGCAGAGAAGAGAATTGGTAGAGATAACCTCCCACAAATACTCGGACATGAGGTTGCCGGAGAGGCCGTAGAGGTTGGTAGTGATGTCAGAATGGTAAGGGTAGGAGACTATCTATCTTGTGAGACACACATCTATGACCCAAGAGACATTACAGCCTTATTGGGACAGTTCCATATAGGTGAGAAGATGGAGATATTAGGTGTTGATACAGATGGTGCATTTGCCGAGTATATAAAGGTGCCTGAGTCTGTATGCTGGATAAATGATGAGATAATCCCACCTGAGATTGCATCTATCCAGGAACCATTAGGTAATGCAGCTTATGCAGTTTTTGGCGAAGATAACGATATTGCTGGTAGGAGTATGACGATAATAGGGGATGGACCAATAGCGATACTTGCTGTAGGGGTTGCAAGGGTCTGCGGTGTTACACCAATATTCCATATTGGAAAGTATGACCTCAATATGGAGATAGGTAAAAAAATGGGCTCGGACCACCAGTTGTATGCAAACAGGAAGTTTGACAGGGTGGATTATATAAGAGATCATACAGGCGGTTACGGTACTGATATAGTTCTGGATATGGTAGGCTCTTCTCAGGCACTTGAGGAGGGGTTTAAGATATTGAGAAAGGGAGGGAGATTTACTGCTTTTGGTATACCTGCAAGCTCTCCAAGTATGGTTGACTACAGAGATGGAATAGTGTTCAAGGGTGCACAGGTTCATGGGATATCAGGTAGGAAGATATTTGACACCTGGTACAGGGTAAGAAGCCTACTTGCAGGAGACAGACTGGATGTGCGGCCGGTTATAACCCATCTATTCAGTCTCAGTGACTATAAGGAAGGATTTGACAAGATGTTAGAGAGACCGAGAAAATCCGCTAAAATTGTTCTATTCCCTGATAGAGACGAACTGAAAAAAGCAATGAAAAGAAGAAGTGAATAGGTATATTCTATTACTCAATGTAAAATGAAAACCTATTTTATGGGCATCTTGCAGTTCAATGGTCTATTGAAGATCTAGAATATAAGAATATTTCTCATATAAACACTCTAAAACCCAAGTTTGACAGTGAAACAGTAAGGATGCTTGTTTATAAGATAACCTTATAGGCCGAACCTCTTACCATATAAGGAATAGCACTTATAGATATCTTCGAAAATAGCCAAAAACCCGTAGTGTAACTTCTTTACTTTATATAAATTTACTTATTGACAAAGCCTGATTTTTATGGTAATATAGTGGTGATAATAAAACAATAAAAAGGGAGGGTCACCACTATGTTTCTGAGGGTTGTCAAGGTTAAAAAGAGTAAGGTTACCCAAGATGAGAATATTTAAAAGTGTCAAATTGCAGAAATTTGATCGGATTTTGCCGTACCCTCTTATTTAATAATAAGATACGCTCTTTAAACAGAGTTAGGCTTCGTTATAGGGTAACTACCTATCTGGGGGGGTACTGTGAAAAAAAATATGAAAGAATATGATAAACCACAGACCTGTCTGGGAGCGGGGGCAGTGAGATGACCCTATGAAGGAATTTTTCCTATATCTATTTTTCTTCTTTTTTTTGCTCTATTTTTTAACTGCATCAGGACATAATCCAAGCATGGATGCAGAGCTCCGTTATCAGGTAACAAAGAGTATAGTAAATAAGGGAACCCTTACTGTTTCAGAAGATATAGGTATCCCGGGTAAAGACGGCAGATACTATTCCTTTTATGGTCTCGGACAGTCTATCCTTGCAATTCCACTTTATCTTCTGTCAAAACCTATAACGGGTATTCTTCGTACAGACCCTAAATACGCGAGTGAGTTTATGTTCAGTTTTTTGAACATACTTCTTGTTTCTCTTATCTGTGTCCTATTGTTCAAATTTCTTTTGCTCCTTGGTTATTCATATAAGGTTTCTCTCTCCTCAACACTTGCATTAGGGCTTTCAACCCCTCTATGGTTTTATGCAAAATATCCAACAGACCTTGTCCCTATTGCCTTTTTCATTCTTCTCTCATTTTTTCTTGCATATAAAGGGAGATTTTTTCTTTCTGCTCTCTCACTTGGTTTTGCTATAATTACAAGAGAACACGCAATTCTTGCCTTGCCGTCTCTTTTTGTTCTCTTAACTATTTTCCCGAAAGAGAGAAGGATGAGGTACACAATGAATATCATACTTGGGCTCCTCCCCTTTGCTATGATTGCGTTTGGTTATAATTACTACAGGTACGGAAATATATTTCTATCTTCTGCTTCTGGTTTTCCTTACGGAGGGGGTGCTGTATGGGGGAATGGTGGTAGCCCCTGGGGGAATTTTATCCCTTATGGGATATATGGATTATTCCTAAGTCCTGGAAAGGGTCTTCTCTTTTATGCCCCTGTTGTCCTACTGGCTCTCATCTCTATCTCTAAATTTCTCAAGACCCATAAAAGGTTAGGTATAGCCAGTCTGCTTGTGATAGTTTTCTATGTTATTATGTTCTCATTCCATAGAGGATGGTCAGGTGGTAGGTATAGTTTTGGTCCCAGATTTCTGATTCCAATTCTCCCGTTTTTCTTCTTTTTCCTTGCGGACTACCTTTCAAAACAGAAGAGAACTCTATTTTATTCACTCTTTTTCCTTGGGCTGGTCATTCAGATAGGGGGTATTTCTGTAAATCCACAGAGGTATGCATATAAACTTGCAAAGGCAGGGGATGAAATAGATGTGATAAATTTCCCCCAATATTCTCCAATCATAAGACAGTTTGAGAACCTGAAAGAAGTTATAGAAAATTATTCAAGAAGGAACCAGTTTACCATCAAAGGGCCATTCAGTGACTTTATTGCCTGTTTACAATATCAGGCAACGGTTAATCTTCCCTGGTTCTGGTGGATTTATATCTATTATATTGGAATTCCTGGCTCTGTCTCATTGATAATAGTCCTTTTACTTCTATCATTAGTCTGTTTTTTGTTTATGAAGCTTATGTTGAGTGTGGAGCGTAGAACCTAACGGTTATGCTAGCTATTATACTGACAATTGCGATTACAGCATTTGAACCAGAAACCTCTCTTGTTCGTTATGCGGGAAGGAGTGCGTGGTTGGGTTATCCAGGGCAATACCCCGTGAGTATTTGCAGAGATGTTGTGGTCTATCTTGGATGGTTCTCTGACTACGGTGCGTATGCCTGTTATGCAATATGGTATGGAAGACGTGATCGTCATCCAGCAGGTGATGTAAGGTGGCTGGACTTTGAAAATATATTCTATGTTAGAGGGCGATATCCCTCTCGGCCTTCAATCGCTGCGGTAAGGGGATCTAGATTTTTTTTTGCAGCATGGGATGGACGGGATGGCCCTTACAGGATATTTCTATTGAGGGCAGAGGGAGTGCGTACATATCTTGATATTATTTCATCTGATACACTCCATTCATTTACTCCGTCTATTCACCTTGACACCGACACAACCCTTCATATCGTATGGCAGGGATGGACGAATATACTCTATAAGAACTTTGAGCATGGTCAATTCTCTCCTACTATCACACTCTCAGAGTCACCTTATGCAATCAACCCCACAATCACATCTTTTGGTGACAGGATTGCGGTTGCATGGAGTGCCCTGAAAAAAGGCAGTCTTTTTGACATATATATAAGAATATTTGACGGGGAATGGCAGGAAGAGATAAGAGTAACTTCATCCCCTGGTTCCTCAAGGTTTCCTGTGATAGCCTATGACAATACAGGAATACTCCATATCGCATATATGGACAACAGGGAGGGGGGATTTGATATATACCACACCAGATTTGATGGGGAAAGCCTGACTGAGACACTGGAGGTCTCATCCCCAGGTGATGCAATATATCCATCAATAACCACCACACCAGATGGAAGGGTCCATCTTGCATGGGCGGATGATAGGGACGGCAACTATGAGATATACTATAAGATAGTAGGTGAGGAGAAGATAGAGAGAATGACTTACGCCACTGGTAGTTCCTCTTATCCTGTGATAGTCTCTGATGTTGCGGGGGGGCTATGGCTGTTTTATCAGGACCGAAGAAATGTATATGGAGAGATATTCTACAGAACTTCACCACCCAGTAAAGAGAGAGTGAGAGAGTTTGCCTCACCCATTGTCTATCCAAATCCTGCAATGGGAAAGATAGATCTTTCCGAACCTGTAAGGGTGTATGATATAGCGGGAAGATACATAGGCACACATAAAGGTTCAATCACACTTTCTCCAGGGATATATTTTTTGCTTTCTGAAAAGACTGTCCAGAAGCTGGTGGTAATAACTCAATAACGGTCAGTAGTGAGTAGCGAGTAGAAGAGTGTCTAGAATCTGGTGATAATAACTAAATAACTGCTTTATGCTATTATTCTTGCTTGCGTCAATTGAGATAATTTCAAGTAGTCCCCTTGAGTTCACATTCAGGGCAGAGGATAGTGTTCAGTTTCTCGTAGGGGTTCCACCTGAGGGAGATATCGGGCTGGAGATCCTGGATGGGACAAAAGGTGAGATAGTTCGCACTGGTATATTCAGGAACCAGAGGGTCGCAGTGGTGCGGGCAGAGGGATCCAAGGCAAGAATAAACTTCCCACCATATCCATCAAAAGCTCCCCCAAAAGAGGATGAATTTGAGAATCTTCTGAAAAAGGTCCTTGTCAACTATGAGATTGCAAGGTATTGGAAAGTCCGAAGTCCAAAGTCCGAAGTCCGAGGTCCAATGTTAGAAAAATATAAATATAAGATAATTATAGAGGAGGAGGGGATTTACAGGATAACCTACTCTGAACTTGCAGAGGTTATGAATGCTATTGATGGAGTGGATCCTCGGAATTTCAAGATGGGGCATCTGGGTTTTGATGTCCCTATCTTCATAAGTGGAGAGGATGATGGGTCATTTGACCCTGATGATTATATAGAGTTCTATGGGGAGAGAATAAGAGGAGAAGAGACTTATTTCAATCTCTATACAAATTATAATGTATACTGGCTCACAGTAGAGGATAGCCCTGGTCCGAGACTTGTAGTTGTTGATGGTGCCTTGAGGGAGACTGCCATTGTCCAGAATAGTTTCTATGACACTCTTCATTTAGAAGAGGATAATTTTCGTCATAGATTCAGGACAGCCTCGGCCGATAGAGTTGACTCCTGGTTCTGGATGTGGCTTCCTGCAGATACCATTATTGAGGTGCCGGATTTTATTGATACAGTTGATCTCCGTATCAAACTGCACGGGGGGCATACATTGACTCACTCAGTCTCTCTCTATCTGAACGAAATCCCTGTGGGAGAGGTGTCCTTTTCTGGTGTGCGTCCATATATATTTCACACAACCATTACTGACATACCCTCACAAGAGAATAATCTCCTGAGACTTAAGAGCAGTGACGATCTCTTGCTGAACTGGATTGAGGTCTCTGCAAGGAGGAGACTTAAACCAGAAGATAACTTTGTAAGGTTCTCTCCACAAGATAAGGGAGATATAGTATTTGATCTCTCTGGATTTACTACCAGGAATATATCAATAATTGAGAGAGGGACAAAGTATATTATAAATCCAGATATTAAACGGACAGAAGGGGGGTTCAATCTCAGTTTTCAGGATACAGTTATGGATAGGAATGCAGTCTATCTAGTCGGCAATCCCAAAAGTGTGAAGGATATAAGGAATGTCATAACCGGGAGACTATCTTCAGAGTCTATGGGTGCGCATTATATTGTGATAACAGATACATCTCTACTTGAAGATGGAACTGCTTATGCAGAGTGGAGGGGTGATACTGTTGTTGTATCAACAGATGAGATATATAATGAGTTCAATTATGGTATTCCCCATCCAGAGGCAATAAGGGAGTTTCTTCGGTTCGCTGTCAGATACTGGGAAGAACCCCCGCTTTACTGTCTCTTGCTTGGGGATGCCTCATGGGACTATCGTAATATATATGGACACGGAGAGAACCTTGTTCCACCGTCCGGGGTTATGTTCATTGACTATGTATGGGATGGCGTTGCACAGGTCCTGGCTCTCTCAACTGATACCTATTACTTATACCTTATTGGAGACGATGATTTTCCAGATATATTTCTGGGTAGGGTTCCTGTGGCAAACCGTGATGAGTTCTCTGGATTCTTTGAGAAGATGAAGGCAAGAGAGGATTCTCCTTCTTATGGCGAGTGGAGAAAGAGGTTTGTCTTCTGTGCGGATATAGCATCTGGTGGAGTTGATATCCCAGGTGCAATGGAACATCTGAGGGATCAGTTTTTCCCATCAGACTATGATGATATCTCTTTATATCATGGGATTCATGCAGGAGAGGATGTAATTAATGCATTCAATATGGGCTGTGCAATGCTTATATTTATCGGGCATGCTGCTGCATGGAGATGGACAGGTGGACCTTTCTTCACGCTCCATGATGTGTTTAGACTTGGAAACCAGAGGAGACTCCCGTTTGTGCATACTGTCTCCTGTTATGAGGGGGTATTTGATGAACCAGGTGGCACCAGTATTGGCGAGGCCCTGATTCTTGCTCCCCAGGGTGGAGCAGTGGGACATTTTGGGACAGGCGGTCTGATGTTTTTAGGGGCTATTGGCCTGAGCAGAGTGATGCTCTCCTATCTCTTCAGAGAGAATGTCTCATCATTAGGTCAACTGACAGCACTTGGAAGGGTGCATTATGGAGGACATGAACAGTTCACCCTTCTGGGTGACCCCATTGCAAAGGTGCCAATATCATCATTGGAGATAGAACTTGAGCCAGTCCCAGCCTCGGTCGTCCCTTCTGACACTGTGATGATTTCAGGGAAGACAGAGCCTGTAATTACAGGGGAAGCAATTATCACATACTATCTACCGGACTCTATACCGGTTCTTAAAAAGAGGGTTGATATAATAGATGGAAAATTCTCTTCCCTCTGGGAGATCCCGGATGGAGATGGAGAGGCACTTGTGAAGATATATGCTTATGGTGATGGGTATGAGGGGGTTGCAAGCACAAGATTTACAGTCCAGGGTATTGATATAAGAGATATTGCCACAATACCCCTATTCCCCACACTGAGAGACTCTGTATGGATTAGAGCAGGTATATCATATAGATTACCGATTGACAGTGCGGGTCTCTACTGGGCAGAGACTGAGACCCCTCCATTCACTTATATTCCGATGCAGACATCAGAGGGCTTCTATAAGACTGTATCCCCGATTCCTCCACATCCCCCAGGGACGATATACTATAAACTTTATGCAGCGGCACCAGGTATAGAAAGAGTGACAGAACTCTATTCTTATGCAATTCCAACTATTCCAGAGCTTCTGCCTATAGGGGAACCATTTCTACATCCAGAAGATAGCGTATTTATCTCACAACTGGTAGGAAATAGTGGCGGAGAGATGGCAGATAGCTTCTCTGTCTCATTCTATACGGTTCATAATCTTGATACGGTTCTCTTAGGCAGGGATGTCCTCTCTCTTGAGGGTGGAACAGAGGATACGGCAATGGTGTTCTGGAATCTGAAGCAGGGGGGTGTGCTGATTGAGATAGATGAGGAGGACTCTGTAGTAGAACAGGATGAGGATAATAATAGAGTTCCCTACACAGAGATTGATGTTACCTTGTTTAATCTATGTCCCATTAAGGGAACAGATGGAAAGATAGAGAGAACAGGAGTTGCCTGCCTTATGGACTCTGGGGTGGTTGACAGACATTCTGTTCTCCAATTTTTCGGTGATTCTGTGTATACTGTCCAGATCATACCACCCATAGTTGAGATCCAAAAGGATTATTCACTATGGCTAAAGAGCCCCAATTTGATTGATGGAGAACCAGGTCTCTATCACTTCAATGAGGGATTTGATAGATGGGTGAGACTTCCCGCAGAGATAGATTCAATATTTCTTTTGACAGAGACTATGAATACAGGGCTCTTCTCAATCTTTCCTATTCCTGATACCATTCCCCCCTGTGTGAAGTTCCTTGTGCAAGAGCCTCTCATAATCTATGACCCATTTCCTGTATTGGATATCGTTGCTTATGATAGCTCTGGTATAGATGTGATGGAGAGAGGGGTTTGGGCATCTCTTGACCAGAGAGAGCTGGGGAGAGCACATATCTGCTTTCCATTGGACCCAGAGAATGTTGAGGAGGTTCCGATTGTAGTGAGGCCTGACAGCCTCCCTGAGGCCGAATATCTTCTTGCAGTAAGAGTATGGGACATTCATGGAAATATAGGGAAGGATTCGCTCTTCTTCAAAATAGTCATTCGCCTTGAACTTGAGAAATGGGGTGTCTATCCAAATCCTGCAAGGAGAGATACGAGATTCTGGTTTCAGTTTTCAAAGGCTCCTGATAGGCTTAATCTTGAGATATACACAACATCTGGAAGATTGATAAGGAAATTTACAGAGAGAGATGACCAGGACCTATCTTCTGAGATAGTTGAGATACCATGGGACCTGAGGGACAAAGCTAATAGGAATGTTGCAAATGGTGCATACTTCTTCCGTCTTATAGCAAGCGGTGGCGGGCAAGTGATTGAGATGACTGAAAAGATGGCAGTGATGCGGTAGTGCTCACTTCCAGCGCAGCTCACTCATTTTTGCCAACAGCAGTTCTTATATTTTCTTCCCGAGCCGCAGGGACAAGGACTGTTCCTCCCAACCTTCTCAGTCTTCCTCTTAAATGTCCGTGGCTTCTCTGGCGCCCTACTCCTGCTCTCTTGCGAGCCGATACCTGGCTTGTATGCTACACCAGGGGCAGTCTCTTCTCTCTTCACAAGTCTGAGTCCAAAGAGATACCTGACAGTATCCCTATGAATATTATCAAGAACCTCCTGGAATAGATTAAAGGACTCCACCTTATACTCCACTAATGGGTCTCTCTGTGCATATCCGCGCAAAGATACACCCTCTTTCAAGGCATCGAGTTCATACAGATGCTCTCTCCAGTTTCTGTCTATCACCTGAAGCATCACCTGCCGTTCAAGGTCTCGCATCGTCTCCTCACCAAGCTCCTCCTCCCTCTTCTTATACAGTCCAAATACAGCGGTTCTCAGTCTTTCACGGAGCTCCTCCTGTGTCTCAGCATCTGTAGGCATCTTCACATCAAGAAGAAAGATATCTTTTATCTCATCCCTCAACACCTTTTGCCCATCCTCATCTACCTCGGGATCGGTAAGATGCTGGTCCATAATATCATAAAGCACCTTCTCTATTGCCTCTTCTATCTGTGGTCTTATATCCCTCCCAGATAGAATCTCTCCTCTCATCCCGTAAATCACCTCTCTCTGTCGGTTCATAACATCATCATACTCAAGAAGTCTCTTTCTCACATCAAAGTTTATCCTCTCTATTCTTTTCTGGGCCCCCTCTATTGCCCGTGTTATAAGATTATGCTGGATTGGCTCTCCCTCGTCCCCACCAAATCGCTCCATAATGCCTGCAATTCTGTCAGAGCCAAAGAGTCTCATCAGGTCATCCTCCAATGAGAGATAGAACTTTGATGAGCCAGGGTCACCCTGTCTTGCACTCCTCCCCCGGAGCTGGTTGTCTATCCTTCTTGCCTCGTGCCTTTCTGTACCTATCACATGTAAGCCACAGGGTGGGTCATGCAGGCACTCTGTCCCTTTTTCCTCATTCTTATAAGATGCACTATCACGGGTCTCATACTCTATACAGCATCTCTTACACCTGAATATATTCTCTCCAAGCTTTATATCAGTTCCTCTACCAGCCATATTGGTTGATATTGTCACCCTACCCCTCTCACCTGCGTGTGCAATTATGTCTGCTTCTTTCTGATGGTGTCTTGCATTTAAGACCTGATGAGGAGTTCCCTTCATACGGAGCATTCTTGAAAGTGTCTCTGATACATCAACCGTTACTGTTCCTACCAGAACAGGGTTACCCTGTTTATGAAGTTTCACTATCTCGTCTATCGCTGCACTATATTTCTCTCTTTTTGTTTTGTATATCACATCAGTCGCATTTACCCTTCTTATGGGTCTATTTGTGGGCACAGTCACAACATCAAGTTTATAGATATCATAAAACTCTCCTGCCTCTGTGGCAGCCGTTCCTGTCATCCCTGCAAGTTTGTTATACATCCTGAAGTAGTTCTGAATTGTGATGGTTGCAAGTGTCTGTGTCTCTGCCTCAACCTTTGCCCCCTCTTTGGCCTCTATTGCCTGATGCAGACCATCAGAATATCTTCTCCCTGGCATAAGTCTGCCTGTGAACTCATCTACTATTAGCACCCTTCTATCCTGGACCACATACTCTACATCCTTCTCAAAGAGAGAGTATGCACGCAGGAGCTGATTTATCACATGAACCCTCTGGGATTTCTCTGCATAGTCTTTCTGAATATTCTCTTTCTCCACCATCTTCTCTCTCTTTGAGAGACTCTCTTTTGTCTCTATTCGGACAAGCTCCTCTGAGAGGTCGGGAAGCGTGAAGAAATGCTCATCTTCTGGTGCAATTATATCCCTCCCCTGGTCTGATGTATTTATTGTATGTGCCTTCTCATCAATTGAGTAATAGAGCAGTTCATCAATCTCATGCAGTTTCTTGTCCCTTAAATATTCTGACTCTGCCTGTTCTATCAATCTCTTTACCCCTGGTCTATCTTCTATAATCTTGCGGAGCTGGCGATGTTTTGGAGCACCCCTCTGGGCAGCAAGAAGTTTTACGCCTGCGGCTTTATCTTTCCCTTCTTCTAATAGTTTCCTTGCCTCTGCAACAAAGGAGTTGACGAGCACTGTCTGTTTCTGGACAACCCTTCTAACTCTTGGATTGAGGGCATTGTATTCCTTATTGATGGACTGCTCTACTGGACCGGATATTATGAGAGGTGTTCTTGCCTCATCAATCAATACAGAATCGATCTCATCCACTATTGCATAATGGTGTCCTCTCTGTACAATATCTTCCTGCTTCCATGTCATATTGTCCCTGAGGTAATCAAAACCGAATTCATTGTTTGTTCCATAAGTTATATCTTTACTATACTCTTCTTTTCTCTCATCAGGTCTCATTCCCCCCTGGATGCATCCACAGGATACACCAAGCATGTCATAAACACCACCCATCCACTCTGCATCCCTCTTTGCAAGGTAATCATTGACAGTTATAAGATGAGTACCCTTACCAGATAGTGAATTGAGATATAATGGCATCGTTGCAACAAGGGTCTTACCTTCTCCTGTTGCCATCTCTGCTATCTTCCCTTGATGAAGAACGATTGCTCCCATAAGCTGGACATCAAAAGGTATCATATTCCATGTATATTCTCTCCCTGCAACTGACCATTTTCTACCAACAAGTCTCTTGCAGGCCTGTTTGACAACAGCATAAGCCTCTGGAAGAATCTGGTCAAGAACCGCCTTCTCCTCTTTTTTCAACTTATCACTCATCTGCTCTATATCTACTGCGATTCTCTCTCTCTCCTCAAAGCCTCTCTTTGCCCTCTCCTCATCAAGCCTTTCTATCTCGTCTTCTATTGGTTGCAATCTCTCTTTTACGAGAGCTCTAAACTCCTCTGTCTTGGTTTTCAGTTGTTCATCTGTGAGAGAGTGAAGTTTTTCATACTGTTCGTTTATCTCCTTCACAATGGGTTTGAGCTTTGTAAGGGCTCTCTCATTTGCGGTTCCAAATATTTTTGCAAAAGGAATTTTCATACGGAGATTATACCACAAAATCAACAGATTGTCAAGAAAAATCTCTACGACAAGTCGCAAAGTCGCAATAACCCTGTGGAGTGGCTTGCTCCACAACACGAAGTGTCTGTAACCTTAACTGTGGGAAAGGTCTCCTGACCTTGACCATCGGCATCAGGAGATGCCTCCCACATTCGGTAATCAGTTATCAGTAAAGACCAACATCAAAGATAGTTATTAGTTATTGGTTATTAGGTCAAATCAGGTGTCAGGTGTCAGGTATTTAACCAATACCCAGGAAGAGCTTTGACTGCCCAGATAACCATCTCCACAACAAATTCCTTTCCCCACAGTAGGCAATTAGCACAGTTTTTCCAGCAGGTAAGAAGTTAGAAGGCATAACGCCTGCGGGGACGCATTTTACAACATCTATTGCAGAGAAGTTTTAACATCTGAATTATCTTCTGAAAGGTTCCTTTACCCCGAATATTATCGTTGGTCGTTTCTAATCCATCCAGGGAGGTATCAATTCGGGAAAGATAAGGTTTGAGAGATTCAAGATTTTCTTTGGTAGCAAGGGTCCCATTAGTCTGAAGAGAGGTTTTTATACCTTGCCCAGCGATGATTTTTACCACTTCGGGGAGGGCTTCACGCATAAAGGGCTCGGAGCCGATGAGATAGCAAGTTTGGATCTTATAGGGAGAGAGTTTTTCCTTAAAGAGTGATTGAATTTCCTGGAGGGAGAGCTCCTTTATTCCTTGTTCCGTCTTATTTAAGCGGTACCAGCAGGGTTTACACGAGAGATTACATCTCTGGGTGAGCTCAAAAATCAGGGAATGTGGGAGAGGGATAGCCCTCCCTTTTTCCATCTGGTGATGAAGGTAGCTATCTTTGCAAATTGCAAGCTTTTTCTTATACATCGTTATTAGATAGATTGGATTTATGACATATCTTTAACCGGTTTTTTTGATCTGTTTTTCTGTATATCCAGATAAAAAATAGCGTCTGCACAATGTATGCAGTAGTTGATGAGGCTGCGGAGCCTATTATCCCATATCCTGGTATGGTAAGGAGATTCAGTCCAATATTGACCGTAACTGTAAGCACCATCCCCCACAGAACAAGCTCTGGTCTTCCCCATCTTCCCGTTATCTCTGCTATGAAAAGTTTCGGAATTACCAGGGCAATCACACCTGGTAATAGAATAAGATATGGAGTAAATGCAGGCAAGAACATCTCCGTGTATAGAAGAGTTATGATTGGCCGGACAAGAAAGATGGAGCCTATGCCTATAAGGGCTACAACCACCATTGTGATGGAGATAACATTCTTTCCTATCTTCCTGTCCTGGTCTGTTACAAACTTGGAATAGAGAACCAGGGAAACCGCCCTCGGAATGAGCCAGAGGATTTCAACCATGTAGACAGCGGTGGAGTAATAGCCGACCTCTTCTGGACTTCTAAGCATTCTTAAGAGAAGAATATCAAATCTGTAGTTCATAAATGCCAGCAGGTCCACAATAAATATCTTGTATCCAAAGTTTATCCCGTTCCTCAGATAGGAGAGATTCACCCTTCCCTTTGTATTAAACATTTTTGAGAGAATGGGAAGGCTGATTATAGCAAATATAAGATTCAGGGTGAGTATGGAGGAGAGACTGGCAGTCAGTTTATTGGCAGAAATGAAAAGGAAGAGGGAGATGAGTGTAAATCTCACAGCATACCAGGAAAAATTCCAGTTGTTATGTGGTATAATTCTATCTTTTCCAAGAAAAAAATCCGGGATGTAGGAAAGCCACAGTCCGGGGATTATTGTCAAGAGCACAAGCCACCTTATCACTAACGGTACATTACGGTAGAGATTGAAGAGAAAAAAACCCATAACAATACCCAGTCCACCAAGAATAAACGAGAAAAACAGATTGCTCAAGATGACATCACCCTCTCTATATTTACCCTTGCCGAGAAAATAGGAACCAGATACTGCGAGCCCAAGGTTTGTGCAGGAAATTATGAGCTGGGAAATAAACAGGTAAGATATAAACTCACCTTTGCCGGCTGGTCCCAATATTCTGTTCAGGACAACACTTGTCCCAACACCAAACAGAAGACAGAGAACCTGGGTAGCTATTGTGTGAAAGCTTTCCCTGAAGAAGTTCATTTAACCTTTTTATTCACAATTCCCATGCTCTGGAATTTCTGTTATGTATAATTAACCGAAGAGAATGCAGAGAACACAGAGTTTTTTATTTTCATTTCCAGTCCTCTGTGTGCTCCTACAATACCTCTAAACTCTCTCAATGTCCACAATAACATTGTTTGCTATTGCCCTACCGTTTTAGAGAGAGAAAAAACTGAATAAAAGTCGTCAAGTTTTTTTACCCCCTATTTTGGAGACCACATGTAGGGACACGATTTATCGTGTCCACTAACTGTTGGCTTTGATAAATCAAAGCCCTACTCTGCTCTCTCTGCGGTTTATTCATAATATTGACACAACCATAGTATTTGGTGTGCTGTCAGGAGCTAAGATAGTGGGGAGAAAGTTATGCCAAAGTGGCCAGATGCTTAATTCTCTTTAGCATATTGGGATGGGTGGTAAAGAGTTCGGCTATCTTTTGCGCTCCACTCAACTTCACTTTTGTAGATCTCAGTATGAGAAGCTCATTCTGGTCTATTGTTCCTGAAAAATCCCTATCAATCGCCTTCAATTCCCGGATTTCATTTCCCGCCCTGCCAATATCATTCAAAAAGAAGGCTCTCAATCCTTCCACTCTATGCAACTCTTCTTTGCCCCGAGCAGTCCTGCTAATTTTGGCTGAACCATAGACCAATTTGTAAAGAGCAGAAGCTAAATGCTGAGGAGGATTTCCCAATCTAACACTTCTCTCATCAGCATAATACTCCCTGATTCGAGAACCTGCCAGAACTAACAGATTGGTGATAAAGTAGGCAATCATGGCTCCCAGGCCAATCAGAACAGTATAACCTCCGCCTTCTCTTCTCTGTCGTCTTCCTCCAAGAAGTCCTCCCCACATGAAGCTGAAGGCAATCCAGTATAGAATGAGTGGGACAACTGATAGAAGCGTGATAATCAACATATCCCGGTGCTTAATATGGGCAATCTCATGACCTATTACTGCCTTTAATTCATCTCTGGTTAGCAATTTTTGAATTCCCTGGGTTACACAGATTCGGCCATCTCTCTCGGTTCTGCCAAAAGCAAAGGCATTGGGGATAGTGAGATGGGAAACACCTATCCTTGGTTTAGGGATTCTGGCTTTTAAGGCCAACTCAGCTACCTGACGATGAAGCTCTGGCTCCTCCTTTTCAGAAACCCATTTTACTCTCATCATTATGCCCACCAGAGAAGGTCCAAACCAGTACTGAAACCCCATAAACAGAACCGCCAAAAGAATGTAGATGGTGGCACTCCCTGCTCCTATGTGGGTGCCGATTGCGGTAATCACCCCATATAGAATTCCGAACATCAGCCCTACCAATAACCACATTTTCAGTTGAAGTCCCATATCAGCTCACCTCCTTAATGTTTTTCTTTAGGACGCAGATTATTAAGATTCTTCTTGAAAATGACTAATAACCAATTTCTAATGTCTAATCAAACCCCAATGTCCAATGTCAAAAGTGGTTAGTTTGTTAGTTGGTCTTTACCGATAACTGATAACCGATAACTGTCTTTGATTAGGTGGCAAGTCTTTGGTCTTTGGTCTGTGGTCTTTGGTCTTTAGTCTTGCAATTTGCAATTTTCATTTTTCAATAGAGCGAAGCGACTTGGAGTGCATTACCTTGGTAATGCAAGCAGTAGCAATCTACTGCCCTCCAGACAGGATAATGCAGTCCAATTCACCAAATAGAAAATTTCTATCATTTTCGCAGATTGTAGGGGTAACCCTTGCGGTTACCCTATTGGGCAGGGGCAAGCCCTGCCCCTACAATTCCTTATCCTGTCTATCTGCGTTCATCTGCGTCCTAATTGGACCTTGGACATGAGTGATTAAACAAGCAGTTTCTCTCCTGCAAAGCTAAAAAACTGGTTGTCCCCGATTATTATATGGTCAAGGAGCCTTATGTCCACTGTCTTAAGTGCGTCTATCAGATTTTTCGTTATCCTTTTGTCGTCTGGGGATGGTGTTGGGTCTCCTGATGGATGGTTATGAACTATTATGACAGAACTTGCATTCTTCTTTATTGCACTCTTCACAATCTCTCTTGGATATACTACAGATGAGCTGACCGTTCCCTTGAACATCCTCTCTATAGCAATCAACCTGTTTTTTACATCCAGAAAAAGGGTCTTGAATATCTCCCTTTTTAATCCTCTCATTGATATGTATAAATAGTCCAATATATCTTGTGGAGTTCTATAAACCTCTTGCTTTACTATCCTATCTTCAAGGTATCTCTCTGTCAGCTCTCTAACAAGCCTTATCCCGAAGGTATTTTCGGGTCCCACCCCATCTATCTCCCGCAGTTCATCCTTGTCTGAATCTAAAACCCCTCTCAGGGTCTTAAATTTTTTTACCAATGCCTTTGCCTGCTTTTTACAGTCCTTTCTTGGGGTTCCGAGTGTGAGAAGGAGTTCAACTATCTCATAATCATGAAACCCAGAGAGTCCTGCCTTTGAAAATTTCTCCCGTAACCTTTTTCTATGCCCCATTTTATAATTTGATAGCACACAGATATACACAGATGATCCCAGAATATGCATTAACCACAGATTACACAGATTTTCACAGATTGTATAAGA
>CAYRBN010000012.1:0-22403 GCA_964422625.1 uncultured bacterium
AAATGTAGGCACGATTTCAAATCGTGCCAGCACAAATTGAATTTGTGCCTACAAACGGTCAAAACGGATAGTTTATATACAAAGTGGTTCAAAGTATATTTTTCAGTTTTTCAGAGAGATACCAATCCCGCCAGTCTCTGGCACGGTAACCATCCCGTTCTTTATATTCAGTCCTCCTTCTGCAATCTCTTTTTTCAGTGTCAGATGGCTGTCAAGGTCTGCAAATTCTACCGAGTTTACCCCGAGTGCAAAGTGGGCGGCCGCAGTTATAGCGACCTTTGTCTCCCCCATACATCCTATCATACACTTCATCCCGGCACCTTCTGCTATGCCTGCAATCTTGACCGCCTCCCTTATCCCACCAGTTTTCATAAGTTTTATATTGATGTAATCACACGCTCTCTCTCTTATAAGCCTAACTGCATCCTGAGTGGAGTGAACACTCTCATCTGCCATCACAGGTATCTCTACTGAGTTTTTGACAATCTTCATCCCTTCTATGTCCCAGAAAGGCACGGGCTGTTCTATAAGCTCAACCTCGTATCTCTCCAATCTTCTTGCAACCTCTATCGCTTGCTTTACTGTGTAGCCCTGATTTGCATCCACCCTCAGGACTATATCTTTCCCTATCTCCTCTCTTAGGTCTCTTATCTTCTCTATATCTATCTCTGGGGCCTCCCCAATCTTCACCTTTATTATATTAAAGCCTTCTCTGACAATATCCCTTGCCTCCTTAAGAGTATCCTCTATGCTTTTCAGTCCAATAGTGATATCAGTTTCTATAGCCTCTTTGCATCCCCCGAGCAGGGTTTTTAATGGCATCCCTGCTGACTTTCCCGCTATATCATGAAGGGCTATATCCACTGCACACTTTGCAGAGCTGTTATAGAGAAGAGATGAATTGATGGCGTTCATTCTCTCGCCGATAAAGAGTGGATTTTTACCCATCAGTAGAGGAGTAAAGCGTTCAACCGCAGATAAGACCCCCCCCATAGTATCTCCTGTTATTCTTGGAGATGGCGATGCCTCACCAACCCCAGAAAGTCCTTCATCTGTCTCTATTATAACTATTAGTCCCTCATACTCTGTGCTCTCTCCAAGTGCAATCCTGAAGGGTTGTTTTAGGGGGATATTAACTGGATATGTTTTAATAGCTGTTATTTTCATCGGTTCAAGGTTAAAAAAACCCACTAATTTCACTAATCTATACGAATAGTGTACTGTCAGGGGTTGTTGTTTTTTGGGGCATTTGTCATTGGGATTTGATTAGAGATTAGAAAATTAGTCATTACTCATTTTAAACACCATATCAAGTAGCTTTTCTACTGCTGCCTTCTTTATCGTCAACCTATCTCCCTTAAAGAGACTCTTCTCACAGATTGTCTCTTTATTGTACGAGACAGCAGTATACACGAGACCTATAGGTTTTTCCTCTGTCCCTCCTGTTGGTCCTGCTATGCCAGTGGTTGCAGCACCTATATCTGCGGATGTCAGTCTCCTCACCCCATCTGCCATCTCTTCTGCGCATTCTCTGCTTACCGCTCCATATCTCTTCAGAGACTCTTCTGTTACCCCAAGAATTCTCTTCTTTAACTCATCTGAATAGGCAACCACACCACCCAGAAAGTATGAAGAGCTACCTGGCAGATCTGTTATCCTGTCCATCACGCCTCCACCTGTGAGTGATTCTGCAATCCCTATAGTGAGACCCTTCTCTTTTAAGAGCTCTTCCACACGCATAGAAATAATTATAACACAAAAGATGGGAAAAGTCAAGCTTTTTATTGGAAAAGTTAAGTCAATTATTCTCTTGACTTTTTTTAGTTTCTGTGTTATAATTTTATTGTTCAATGCAGAATGCGAGGAGAAAGGGAGAAGAATGGAGAAGTGGAGGGTGGTAGAAGCAACCTCCTGGTTGCGAGGCATCCGCAGCCTACTGCGCCCCAATGCGTTAACATAATAAATTTGCATTTTGCAATTTGCATTTTTCATTTTTCAATGGATAGAGGCGACCAGGAGGTATTATGGAGGAAGGGAAGAAAAAGAGTTTAGAGCTTGCGGTCCAGCAGATAGAGAAAGCCTTTGGTAAAGGAAGCATAATGAGATTGGGAGAGAAAGAGATAAGATGGGAGGAGAATACAATATCAACAGGTTCAATGGCACTTGATAAAGCCCTTGGAATTGGCGGAATGCCAAGAGGCAGGATAGTAGAGCTATATGGTCCCGAGGCCTCTGGCAAGACTACACTCGCCCTTCATATGATAGCGGAGGCACAGAAAAAGGGGGGGGTTGCCGCATTCATTGACGCAGAACACGCACTTGACCCAGTATATGCGAGAAATCTCGGTGTTGATGTGGATAACTTACTTATATCTCAGCCTGATACAGGGGAACAGGCATTAGAGATTGTAGAAACACTTACAAGAAGCGGGACAACGGATATTATCGTGATAGACTCTGTTGCGGCGCTTGTTCCAAGAGCAGAGATAGAAGGAGAGATGGGTGATGCACATATGGGACTCAGGGCAAGACTTATGTCCCAGGCACTACGGAAACTTACTTCTGTTCTGTCAAAGTCAATGACTGTGGCTATCTTTATAAATCAGGAAAGGATGAAGATAGGTGTTGTGTTTGGAAATCCAAAAACTACGCCAGGAGGGCTTGCCCTCAAGTTTCATGCCTCTGTGAGGCTGGATATATGTCGTGTATCCCCCATAAAAAAAGGAGACCAGAAAATAGGGAATCATGTTACAACAAGAGTGGTGAAGAATAAGCTTGCCCCTCCATTCAGGGACGCAGAGTTCGATATAATATTTGGCAGAGGGATATCCAAAGAGGGAGAATTGATTGATATCGGCGTAAAGGAGGACATAGTATCAAAATCAGGAACATGGTTCGCTTATGGCAAAGAGAGACTTGGACAGGGTAAGGAGAATGCGGTTGAATATCTCTCCCTCCATCCCGAGATAAGAGACGAGATTGAGAAGAAGGTGAGAGAGAAACTTGGGCTTGGAGAGTTAAGAAAAGATTCTCACGCAAAGGCGCAAAATCGCAAATAAGCCTAATCCTCTGGTATCAGGAGATGTCTCCCACACAGCACTGTATAAAATTAAGGCACAGCAACCATCTACAGTATAATTTCCTAATCAATCAAGGGAAGAATGAATAGCCCTCACACATTACGCCTTACGCTTTACGCCTTACTCCTTTTTGCCTTCTCTCTCTATCCCATTGAACTTGAAACGGATATTGAGGGAGAGGGGGCAGAGGAACTGATAGAGATCTTAGAGGGGTTGAGAGAAAACCCTGTGGATGTAAACACTGCCACAAAGGAGACTCTCACTACTATCCCATTCATCACTTCTGAGATTTCAGATAAGATAATCAGGCTAAGAGAAGAGAGAGGGGGATTCCTTGATAAAGAAGCCTTAAGCAAGGTGATTCCTTCCCTCATATTTGAAAGGATAGAGCCTTATATAATAGTCACTCCACCAAGGGTCATCAAAAGACCAGAGCCTCGTCCCCGTCCCAGAATTAGATATAGAACAAGGACAGAGAGTCGCTATCCCCAGGAGAAATATCTACCTGGCAATCCTCTCTCTTTTTATAACAGGATACTGGTGGACTATGGAAGGTTCAGCGCGGCTATGCTCCAGGAGAAGGATGAGGGTGAGAGAGATCTCACGAATTTTCTTGCCATTGGAGTAGAGGCCAGGGATGTGGGACCACTAAAAGAGGTAATAGTTGGATATTATGGGCTTGACTTTGGAGAAGGGCTCGTTTTATCGGCTCCAGTCCTTACTTTCAAGGGTTCGCCATACAGTCTTAGAAGAAAGGGTATCCATCTCTATACTATAACAGGTGAGAACATATATAAGAGGGGCATTGCCTGTAAAATAAAGAGACCTGGTCCCCTTGATATATCCCTCTTTTATTCAAATACAAGGCTTGATGCAAGAGGTGGTGATTCTATCTATTATACATATTCAGCAGACCATACATATTCTGCGTGGGAGGAGAGGAAAGACCGAGTCAGGGAAATAATCTATGGTGGAAATATAAACATAAAAGAGAATCTTGGGATAACATATTATTATGCATCCAACTATGATACAGCGAAGATAAGGTCATATTCACCTATCGGAGTAAACTTCCGCATTCCGGGTGATAACTTCAAACTCTTTGGAGAGGTTGCGTATTCAAGAAGTCTGGCTGGGCTACTTGGTCTGAGGCTATCCGGGGATAGATTTCGCTCGGATATTATCTACCGTTATCTCCCGAAGGCGTTTTTCTCGCCACACTCATCACCGTTCACCGATAAGAGAATCTCCAACTTCGGTCGCTTGAATGACAGGGGCTTGTATGCATCTATTATCTTCAGGCTATGTCCCAAAACAAATCTTACGATGTTCACTGACCTTATGGGACGGGAGGGCGAAACCCTACCAGATAGACGTCGTGAATATAGAGTAATACTGAATAGACGCATTGTAAGGGGGCTTGACATCCGTCTAAATTATAGATATCAACAGAAAGGTGAGGATGATAAGACCTCTTTCAGATTAGATCTTAATATAAAACCGATGAATCAGCTGCAAGTACGATTGCGCACAGAATGGGCTAAGAAGAACGATCAGTATCTGGGCGAACTTGTCTATGGTGATATACTCCTACACCTAACAAGAACACTATCGATAAATTACAGACATCTCCTATTTGACAGTGATTTCTGCTTATGGGTATATGAGAGAGACCTCCCAGGGGTTATGGGAAATAAAAGAGTAACCGGTCATGGAAGGAGGGATTATCTGCTTGTCCGATACAGACCATTTAAGTT
This sequence comes from uncultured bacterium, assembly GCA_964422625.1. Lineage (GTDB taxonomy): Bacteria > Hydrothermota > UBA3073 > UBA3073 > UBA3073 > CAYRBN01. The sequence goes on from CAYRBN010000012.1 coordinate 4,838, forward strand.
CTTACGACTATCAGTAAAGTACGAGGAAACATTCGGGAAGAGATCAAAACTGGCTGGGCAGGTGGATGTTGATATTAAAGGATAAAGGAAAAAGGATAAAGGATAAAATGACTCAATGACCTAATAACCGATAATTGATAACCTGATTACTGATTACCGATTACCGATTACTATTTTCTAACCCGGGGGATTTTATGAATATTGGTGTAATAGGCTGTGGGTATGTTGGGCTTATAACGGGTGTCTGCCTTGCAGAACTCGGGCATTCCCTTACCTGTGTTGACAGTGATGAGGAGAAGATAGAAAAATTGAAGAGACTCACTCCCCCTATCTATGAACAGGGGTTATCTGAGCTCCTTAAAAAGAATAGAGAGAGGCTAAAATTTACAACAGAGATAGAGGATGCGGTCAGATTAGCAGATGTTATATTCATAGCAGTTGGAACACCTTCAAAAGAGAGAGGAGATGCAGACCTTTCACAGGTTGAGAATGTGGTCTCCGCTATTGCAGAGTCCAGAAACTCATATAAACTGATAGTTGAAAAATCTACTGTCCCTGTCCAAACAGGAGCGAAGATAAAGAGTGTTATGGAGATCAGAGGAGATGATATTCCCTTTGATGTTGCATCAAACCCAGAATTCTTGAGAGAGGGCTCTGCTATCTCTGATTTTCTCCATCCTGACAGGATTGTTCTCGGTGTTGAGACAGAGAAGGCAGAGAAGATTCTTCTCGAAATTTATGAACCATTAGGAGCACCAATAATAGTTACTGATATGCAGTCAGCAGAGATTATAAAGCATGCATCAAACTCATTCCTCGCTACAAAGATCTCGTTTATAAATGCAGTCTCTATTATCTGTGAGCTTGCGGGTGCAAATATAAGAGAGGTTGCAAGGGGGATGGGACTTGATTCCCGTATAGGTAATAAATTCCTGAATGCAGGGGTGGGTTTTGGTGGGTTCTGTTTTCCAAAGGATATAAGGGCATTCAGGAGAATCTCCGAAAAACTTGGATACAGGTTCAACCTGTTAAAGGAGGTGGAGAAGATAAACGAGATTGCAAAGGACAGGTTTATTGAGAAGATAGAGGATGTTCTATGGAATATTAATGGTAAACAGATAGGAGTATTGGGGCTTGCATTCAAGCCTGATACTGATGATATGAGGTATGCCCCGTCTATAGATATAATAAATAATTTAATTAGAGAGGGTGCAAAGGTTGTTGCTTATGACCCTGTTGCTATGGATAATGCAAAGAGGGTCTTGTTAGATATAGAGTATAGAGACAACCCTTATGATGTTGCAGATGGCGCTGACTGTCTTCTTTTTTTGACAGAATGGGATGAGTTCAGGAAACTGAATCTTAAAAAGATAAAATCTCTCTTAAAGACGCCTATAATCTTTGATGGGAGGAACATCTTTGACAGAGAGAAGATGGAGGAGCTCGGATTTATCTATCGTGGAGTTGGAGTGTAGGGAATAAATGCAATTTCTTGAAAAAGTCAAGGATTTTTGTCTAATTGTGGTAACAGGAGTCACCTCCTAACACATACTCATATACGAGAAAGCCCTTCTAAACACCAACCTCAATGAAAAATGAAAATATTAAAACTTGTTCCTGACAATATCAGGAATGCAAATTGCAAAATTATCCCATCTTTTCAACCGCAGAGCACACAGAGAAATCAGAGACCAATCTTTTTTTCTCTCCGCGACCTCTGCGGTTAAGGTATCTCTTTCATTTTGTATTTTTCAATTCCTGAACCTGTCAGGAACAGGTTTATACTTTGCATTTTGCAATGAGCGATAGCATGTATCTGCCCTCTCCCACATCAGGAGATACCTCCCACATTCGATTAGACGACCAGAGAGAGGGTAAATGCTGAGTAAGGGAGTAGAGGAGTTAGGGAGTATCCCCCATACCCACCTACCCCCATACCCAATCTGTGCTGGCAGGAGTTATTTCTTCATCTCTTCAATCTCTCTCTCCACACCCAGGATCTCCTTTCTCAGTTCTTCTCTGTAATTTTCAAGCCTCTTTATCTCCTCTTCCTTTGAGAAAAACCTCCGAGGTGTACAGCAACACCCGCCTTGGATGAACCCATGATGCCTTTTTGGGGTGCAACACATTTTACTCACCTCCTTTCATTTTTTCATAATCTACTATGAATTTCTCTATTGCATCTCTTCTTTTCCTAAGACTTATGACCCAGGCAAAGAGTCTCTCCTCACCCTCACTCGTAATTAGATAAATCCTCTTTGCAGCTCCTGAACCTCTAGTATCCCACTCGGAACTTATCAACCTGTCCTTCTCCATACCTCTTAATGTTTTATACACCGCCCCAGGATCAAGCGAAGCATCAGAAAAAGTAATACCATTTATCCTCTGCATAAGCTCATAACCATAAGACTCTTTCTCCATCAGTAGAAGCAGAAGCCTGGGCTCAATAAAACGACTGAGATGCTTATCACAACTGCACACAGCCCCTCCATCAGAACGACAATCCCTGTTAACCTTAGCACACATAATTTTCTTTTATAGGAAATTTATCTTTATATGTTTTTAACACATACACATTATACACCAACTTTTCTCGTTTGTCAAGTTTTTTTTTGAAATTATCTCACTACCACCACTTTTTTTGTAAGTTGATGTACTCTTACAAAATAGACGCCGCCCTTCACCATCCTGCCCTGGTTATCACTACCGTCCCAGGTTAGTTCGGTAATCGGTAATCGGTGATTGGTAATCGGTAGGGTGCGGATGAGACGGCCTGTGAGGTCGTAGATACGGATGGTAATCGGTGATAGGTAATCGGTAATCGGTTTCTGGTCTTCACCGATAACCGATAACCGATAACTGATAACTGTTTCCCCTCTGAACGGATTCGGATAGACTGACAATTCATAATTCTTAATTCTTAATTCATAATTCTCTTCCTCCACCCCCTGTGGTGGTGTATATATTGCAATTGCTGATGGACCATCTCCAACACTGAAGCTCGCAAGGACATTTCCCATCTTATCTACCTTGTAAACCTTATCGCTAGCAAAACTAGAGACATAACAGTTGCCGCCACCATCATAAGCAAGTCCCATTACACCTCTCCCTACAAGAATTGGATTGTCACTGCCTCGGAGGACACTATCTGTATTGGTGTCAATCAGATATACATAACCGTTATCTCCCCAGCCACCAGCACCAACCCAGGCTATTCCACTACTGGAGATAGATATAGAGGCAGGGGTTCCACCTGTTCTTAGACTGTCAAGAATCTCATATGTTCCACTATCAAGTTTGTATACCATCCCTTCTATTGCCCCGTAGTTACCAGTGCAGATAACATAGAGTTCACCATCAGTGTCCATGGCAAGTGATTGCGGATTGGTGCCAACTGCTGTGGAATCTATAACAGAGTTTGTCCCAGCATCTATCACATAGACCATTCCATCTCCCCATGTCCATGTAGTCGGGTCAAACGCGGTAATTGCCACAAATATTTTATTTCCTGTTATGTATAACCCCTGAGGTGATAGTCCAACAGGGATAGTATCAAGTATCACTCTATTTTTCACATCTATAGAGAACACAGAGTTCATAAGAAAAGCGCTCACATAGGCTATGGAGTCATTTAAGAATTCTATTGCCCATGGGTTGCTTCCCTCTGGTAGAAGGATGGAATCCACTATCAAGTTTGTCTCTATATCAATGATGTATATATCATCAGACATTGAGTTGACCACATATACCATCCCCTCACTGACGGTGGCCCAGTTTGGCACAAGCCCCAGTCTGACCACATTATTATCCACTGTCCCATCTTCAAGATTGATGAGAGAGAGCGTCTCCCCCATGTTATTTATCACAAAGGCAGTCTTTGGTGCTGCCTCTGTTTCTGCTGCCCACACTACACAGATGAGTAGGACTGCTATAGCAGTTTTCATAATAACCTCCTTGACCAAGTATTGTAAAAAAACTAACCACAAAGGCACGAAGTCACAAAGAACGCAAAGCGTCTGCAACACGAGGTGTCTGAGTTTGGAGTGCATCCGCTATGGAGTGCATTACCTTGGTAATGCAAGCAGATGCACCCCAACTACAATTTAGAATTCCTCATACTATCTCCCTTCAAGGTTTAAGTAGATAGAGAACCTATCACCGATAACCGATCACCTATCCTCTCTATCCCCTAAAATCTAACCCTACTGCCCACGACCTTCCTGGCATTGGGAATCTCTCCAATATTTGATAGCTCTCATCACCAAGATTACGGGATTCAAGCCTTATCTCAAACTCCTTTCCAAACAGGGATGTTTCTATTCCAATATTTGCATCAATTACAGTGTATGGTGGAAGCCACTTTGTATTCGCCTCTCTAATATATCTCTTATCAACCCATCTCCATTCAAGGTTTGAGTAGATAGAGAACCTATCACCGAGAACCGATAACCGATTACCGATCTTAACGGTCACTCTATGTCTGGGTCTCAAGATGAGCCATTTCCCATAATATTCTTCACCATAGTTCCTTGCGGAAAGATATGTGTGATTGATCTCCAACTCAATCTGGGATCTATTCCAGCTTATTGTAGTCTCCCTTCCATAGAGTAGTGCCCGACTCACATTATCAGGGGAGTATCTATCAAAGAGTCGCCTTCTCCAGATAATAATATCGTCTATGTCAGTATGAAAGAATGTGGTTTCTCCTCGTAGGGTTCCATAGAATGGAAGAGATATATTCACCCCATACTCAATGTTTTTTGACCTCTCTGGTAGGAGGTCAGGGTTTCCCATAGCAAATACACCCGGAACCCAGAAGAGTTCAAAAAGGGAAGGAAGTCTGTAGCCCCTACCCCAGTTCGCAGAAAAACCCAAAACAGATCTCTCTCCCCTTGATATAGCAATTCCTATACTCGGGTTTATAAGTGGAGCTCTATCATCTACCATATTGTAGCTTATGGATGATGTGATAGTGCCTCTTGTGTAAGAAGAACCAAATCTTGTCTCGTTTCTTAGCCATAGAGAGCCCTCATCCCTCTCCCTGTTCAGGCTATTTTTAGGTCTTATCCTATCATCTAAAAGAAGGAGTGATTTTCTGTATGAAGAACCATAAGAGATATAGTTCCTCCGCCAGTTCCACTCACCTGTCAGTATCTGTCCATAAGTTATATTACGATGATATGTGTCCAACTTCGCCCATGAAAGGCTGTCAAGATAGTGCCAACCCCTAACTGTAACATAAGTTTCTGCTCTTATATGGGGGAAGATTATCTCCCCTTGAAATAGTCCCCTCTGTTCTCTTGATCTTGCCCCAGGAGTTGGCATTTCAATAGCACCAGGTATCCCTTTCTTTCTTGCAACATAATGAAAGATGAAATTTATTTTCCGCTTTCCAATATGAGTAGGAATTTTGGAAAAAATGTTTATAGAAGAGACCAAGGAGTTCTCTCTTTTTTCAGATTTAGAATCTCCATCATTATATCTAAAGTCGTCCCTTTTTTTAAGTTGCAATGAGAAAAAGGGAGGAAAGGCAATCTTGTAGTTCTGTTTTCTGAAACTACCTATGTTTATTCCGAGATCTATTCTTTCCTTCTCTATCTTTCTGTTTAACAGACACCTTGTTACGATGTTTATCACGCCTCCTATTGCGGATTCTCCATGCAAGATAGATCCGCCTTTCACTATTTCTATCCTTTCAACTATCTCTTTTGAAATTAGAGAGAGGTCAACTGTGCCACTTCCAGCATCATTTATACGAACACCATCAAGCATTATCTTAACCTGGTTCGGGTCACACCCTCTGATGGACACCAATTGTCTGGTTCCGGTCGTTCTTATAGATATACCAGGGAGTCCATCTATAACTCCTCCAATATTGTCATGGACTGCCTTTTTCATCTCCTCTCTTGTGATAATAATGAGATCAGAGGGATGTGCCTGCACCAGAACCCCTTCCATCTCTATCGGGTCAGGGCTAAGATAGAAGTCGGCTCTTTCAACCCTGTCCAGATGTACCTCTATCTCCCTTCTTTTAGTCTCAAAACCAATAAGTTTCACTACCAGTATATATTTCCCATCTGGGATATTTCTGAGAGAGTAGTGTCCATTTTCATCTGTAAATGTTCCGTACCCTGTCCCTTCAAGGAATACACTAACAGAGGCAAGAGGGAGCCCTGTCTCTTCATCCCTCACATAGCCCGATATAGGGGACAGTAAATAGCAGATAGCAGATAGCAGATAGAGAGAAGACATTATCCCAGAATATGCGTTAGCCACAGAAGCACATAAAAAACTGTTTTTCAGCCACAGAACTTCACAGAAATACACAGAAGATGGGAAAAATAGAATTTTTTTCTGTGAAATTCTCTGTTATTCTGTGGCTTTATGCATTATGTGGACTCAAAAAAAAATACCCGGGTGTTATCCCGGGTAAAATATATCCCGGCCCCCCACCCTCGAGGGTTCCAAGGAAACTATATCTGGCAGGTAATCCGAGTATAACGGTAGCGGGGCTCTGACGGACTTTCACCGTACTTCCCCTGCCTATCTCTCAGTTTCTATTCAATCTTTCTATATATTCTTTTGCAGTACTGACTATATCAACTATGTCAGGATATTCTCTTATAATTCTGGCAAGTTGCCATCTTGCCTCTTTCTTCTCACCCATAGAAATAGCCCTCAATCCCTCATCCAGTAGTTCTATTGCCTCACTCCGCAATCTCTTTTTATCAGCTGTTGACAGTCTTTTTTTCGTTTCCACTTTGCCCCTCGGCGGTCTATCTTCTCTCTTTAACCCCAGACGACGAAGTTTCATCTCTATGGATTTTGCGGTAACATTAAAATGTTTAGCAATCTCCCTGTTGCTTTTATAAAGAAAACTGTCCTTTATAAATGCCATTTCCTCCTCAGTCCATTTCTTTGCCATCTGCCTCCTTTGTAACCTCTTATAAAACCGAGCGTTTTGGGTAACCGCAAGGGTTACCCCTACATAGCCCATTGGATTTGATAAATCAAATCCCTACTCTAAGTTTCTTTATTGCCAAAGCAGGGTCAGGTTCACCGAATATACCGGTTCCACTCACAAGTATATCTGCACCACTTTCTATCACTCTCTTTGCATTTGAAATTTTTATCCCCCCATCAATCTCTACTGTGAGTCCTATATCTTTAAGTTTTCTGACCTTTTTCAGGGGTTCTTCCATAAATTGCTGCCCCCCAAATCCTGGAACCACGGTCATAACAAGAATGAAATCAACTCTCTTTATGTATGGAAGAATCTCGTCTACGGGCGTTTTTGGATTCAGGGCAAGCCCCACTGTAATATTTGCTTTCTTCATCTCATCTATCAACTCTCCTGGTAATTCCAGTGCCTCTATGTGAAATGATATCATTTCTGCTCCTGCATCTTTGAATTGTCTCCAATAAGAGCCAGGATCTTCTATCATAAGATGAACATCAAGAGGGATATCTGTTATTCTGTGTATTGTCTTTGCCAATAGAGGACCGAATGTTATATTAGGAACAAAATGCCCATCCATCACATCAAGATGAAACATATCACAACCTGCGGATTCTACCTTTTTCAGTTCTTCTTTAAGACAAGCAAAATCACAGGCAAGTAGAGACGGTGCGATTTTTATATCTACCATCACGATTTAGACTTATGAGTTAATTTAAGCCTTATTATAACACCATTTTTTTTTTATGTCAAGAAAAAAATTCACGAATTTGTCTCTTCATTTTTTTCTTGACTTTTTACTTATTTTAGAGTATAATATATATGTAATTACGTACTTCATAATTCATAATTCCAAAGGGGGCCTTATGGATAAAAGTAAGGATATTAAAGAGAAGGCAGGAGAGTATATGAGGGTAGGGTGGGTATGTTCTTTGGTAGTTGCAATAGCTGCTACCCTGTTCATCCCGGAGTGTGCAAGAAGACCATACAGACCGAGGGTAGGGGTTGAAGTTACTGCAATAGAGCTCCCACCAGAGATGAAGCAACTTGCAGAGCCACCTCCGCCCCCAAAACCAAAGATGCCTGTTGAAGCAGAGACGGCAGAAGAAGCGGAAGAGATGACCATAGATCCTACAGACTTTACCGGGTTTGAAAAAGCCCCCCCTCGACCACCTACGGAGACGCCGGATTTTGTTCCTTTTGATACACCCCCTGAACCAGTATATATCACCAAGCCTATCTACCCTGAGATTGGAAGGATGGCAGGAATGGAGGGCACAGTCTATCTCAAACTGCTTTTAGATACCACAGGGTATGTTATTGATGTGAGACTGATCAGATCACTCAACCCTGCATTTGACGAGGCTGCTATGAAGGCTGCCCGCACCTGGAGGTTCACTCCTGCAAAACAGCGAGATAAACCTGTTCGAGTATGGCTCGGTTATCCTGTAAGGTTTTCACTGAGAGATTAGGCATTACATTTTGTGCTGGCACGATTTGAAATCGTGCCTACATTTTCAAAAACCCTCGCATAAGAAACGAAAGAGATGACCTTTCAGAATGTTGAAGGAGCTTATTGCCCACTTGCTTAATCTGCCAGCTTTTAAGGATAGTCTCACAGAAAAGAAGGTATCTGGGTTAGCTGGCTCTCTCTTCTCAATATATACACGGGCAATATTTGAGAGGCACGGTAGAGTTTCAGTAATTACAGAAACTCCTTATAAAACTCATACCCTCCTATCACCACTCTTTGAGGATATCGTATCGGCACACCAGAAATCCCCGGACGAGGAGATTCTCACCTTTCTCTCCCAAACCCGCAACCAGCAGTTTGCTGGTGTCTCTGACTATATAAGAGATATTGAATCGCCTGATAGCTTCTTTTTAAGAGCCCTCACTATCTCAAGGGGAGAGACCATCCCGTTTTCGTCTATTGCTGAAAAACTTGTCTCATTGGATTATGAGAGGTTCGGAACAGTAACCGAGCCTGGCGAGTTTGCCCTGAGAGGAGGTATAATTGATATATTTCCAAAGGCACGGAGCTCACCTGTCCGAATAGAGTTTTTTGGGGACGAGGTCCTCTCTATAAGAGAGTTTGATCTATATACCCAGAGATCAGTGAACGAGATAGAGACAGTTTTTATCTCCCCTAACAGTATATCTCACGGCACCTCCTCCATACTGGACTACCTCACTGATATGCCCATTATCACTGATATAGAAGAACTGGATGGAGATGTAATACATCTAAATAAGGGAGGGTATGATGTAGGGGGTAACCCATCTTATGTAGGCAGTCTTCCCCTTTTCAGAGAGAAGATCAGGGAACTCTCGGGCTATCAGATATTTATAAGCTGTGAACCAGACTTAAAAGAGGAGATAGAGATACTGTTTCCCAATATCCCTGTTCTGCCCCTTGACCTGATAGAGGGGTTCATTCTGTTAGAGGAGAAACTTGCACTATTCAGTTTTGACGATATATTTGGAAGACGCAGGCACAGCAGAAAAAAACGGATAAGAGACCCATGCGCAACCCCTATAGAAGACCTTGAAGATATTACACGCGGGGACTATGTTGTCCATTCTGGCTTCGGAGTGGGGATCTATTCTGGTATTGAGGAGGTAAATATTGATAGACGACAGACGGACTGTCTACTTATCAAGTATCAGGATGAGGATAAGCTCTTTGTTCCAATATCCCAGATCAAATCTGTTGAGAAGTATATAGGAGATGGCTCTCCAAAAAGACTGGACAGCTTGGGAGACGGCAAGTGGAACAGGAAAAAAAAGAAGGCAGCTAGTGAGATTGAAAAGATACAGAAGGAGCTTCTCCTGCTCTATGCAAAGAGAAGATTGGTAAAAGGTCATTCCTTCTCGGGTGATACTGTATGGCAGAAGGAATTGGAAGCAGGGTTTCCATACCAGGAAACAGGGGATCAGATGAGGGTAACAGAGGAGATAAAGATAGATATGGAGAGTGATACCCCTATGGACAGATTGATATGCGGGGATGTTGGATTTGGAAAGACCGAGATAGCAATTCGTGCCAGTATGAAGGCTGTTATGGATGGAAAACAGGTGGCAGTGCTTGTCCCTACAACCATACTTGCAGAACAACATTTTGAGACATTCAGGAAGAGGTTTGAGGGTTTGCCAATAATAATAGAACAGCTCTCCTCGTTTGTTACCCCCGAAAAGAGCGAACTGATAAAAAGAAGGATAGAAGATGGAAAGATTGATATTATTATAGGAACCCATGCCCTTCTCGGAGGCAGAATAATATGGAAGGACCTCGGCTTACTTATCATAGATGAAGAACATAGATTTGGGGTGAAGGACAAGGAGAGGATAAAGCAGGCTAAAAAAGGGGTTGAGGTGTTGTCCCTATCAGCTACCCCTATTCCAAGGACCCTGTTTCAATCACTTGAGGGCATAAGAGACATCTCCCAGCTCTCCACACCTCCAGGAGGCAGGTTGCCGATAGCGACAATGGTTACAGAATGGGATGAGGGGATAATCAGGGATGCAGTAGAAAGGGAACTACAGAGAGGGGGGCAGGTATACTTTGTCCACAACGAGATTAAGACGATAATGGAGGTTAAGAATCGTCTCACTGAAATTGTCCATGGACTCAGAATAGCGGTTGTGCATGGTAGATTGCCAAAGAGGAGACTTGAGGAGAGGATGGTTCAATTTCTGCATCAGAAGAGCGACCTCCTTCTCACCACAGCAATAATAGCCTCCGGGATCGACATCACAAATGTGAATACAATTATAGTGAACAGGGCGTGGAGATTTGGGATTGCAGACCTCCATCAACTACGAGGCAGGGTTGGAAGAGGCGATAGGCAGGCATACTGTTATCTGCTCAAAAGTAAAGATGTCCCACCCATCGCTATGAAAAGACTGAGGGCAGTGGCGAGCTCTACGGAGCTTGGTGCAGGCATGCGATTGGCTATGAGGGACCTTGAGATAAGGGGATCTGGCAATCTTCTTGGGATGAAACAACACGGATATGCAAACTCTGTCGGATATGGCCTGTATATAAGACTGATAGAGGAGACCGCAAAGAGGTTGAAAGGAGATAGTCAGGAAGAGGAGGAAGAACCTGTAATAGACATCTCCTTATCTGCCCGTCTCCCTGACTCGTATGTGGACAGAGAACATAAGCTGGGTCTCTATAAAAGGCTTGGAAGGGTTGAGAACAGGGAAGCTCTTTTAGATTTTTCCGCAGAATTGAGAGATAGGTTTGGTCCACTTCCCTCATCTGTCAGAAATCTTATTGATCTGGTGAAGATAAAACTTTTGGCAAAAAGAGCGGGGATATCTAAAGTCCGAAGTCCGAGGTCCGAGGTCCAAGGTCATGGGAAATTTCTGATAGAATTGGATAATAGAAAGAGAATATCCCTCGGAAATGGTGCAGAGAGATACAACTTTACCGTAGATGTGAGAAGAGAGAAGACGGTAATAAACTTAGTCTCTAACATAGCAGGGTTGAAGGAGTTTTTGGAGATAATAGTGTCAGAAAGGAAAAAGGATGAAGCCCCAATGTAGTAGCGGATCTTTAGATCCGCCTCAAAAAGGAATATCGGTATTGATTGTGGTTTTGGCAATTTTTCACCGGTAACTAATGAGTGTCCGGTGAATGATTCGTTTTTTGCGTAGCTAAAGCTACGCTACTACATTCTATTTAGTTTTTTGACAATACTTTTGGAGATAATAGGGAGTAGAGATGGACTTATTAGAGCAGTTCATAAACTACCTCAGAATAGAGAGGGGTAATCTTGAAAATACTGTAACTGCATACAAGGGTGATATAAAAAAATACCTTGCCTTTCTTGCAGACTGCCAGAAGGAGCCGCTGAGGGCTACAAGGGATGATATAGGGGCATTTGTTGCATCTCTTGCGTCTCTTTCTCCATCTTCCCGTGCCCGTCTGTTCTCTTCACTTCGTATCTTTTATAGGTTTTTGATCTCAGATGGTAGGTTGAAGGAAAACCCTATTTTGAACCTAAGTTCGCCAAAGCTTGTCCGCCCTCTTCCATCTGTGCTCTCTGTTCAAGAGATAGAGAAACTTATAGAGGCTGTCTCACCAGCAACTGATTGCGGTTTACGGGATAGAGCGATGTTAGAGCTCCTCTATGCAGCAGGCCTCAGGGTGAGTGAACTCCTCTCTCTTTCTGTTTCTGATCTGTTTCTATCAGAAGGATTTCTCATAGTGAGAGGAAAAGGGGGGAAGGAGAGAATGGCCCCGATAGGTGACTCTGCAAAATACTATATAGAGAGATACATAAGGGATTCAAGAGATAAGTTGAAAAAGATGAGAAAAAGAGAGCATCTCTTCCTCTCTGTGAGGGGGAGTAGGCTTTCAAGAATGGGTTTCTGGAAGATACTACGAAAATATGTAGTAGTCTCGGGTCTGGATAAGAAGATTACCCCTCATACATTCAGACACTCTTATGCAACACACCTTTTAGAGGGGGGGGCAGACTTACGAATAGTTCAGGAACTCCTTGGGCACAGTGATATACAAACTACAGAGATATATACACATATAGACAGAGAGAAACTGAAAGAAGCAATAAGAGAGTATCATCCAAGGGGGTGAGTCGCTTCGCTCCATTGAAAAATGAAAGATAAAAAATGCAAATTTATGTGGGAGGCATCTCCTGATGCCGATAATGGGAGCGGACAGGGACAAGCCCTGTCCCTACAATGTAGGGACAACCCTTGTGGTTGTCCGCCTAACCAACTAACCATGGAGATAACGAAGATAAAGAAGGGTAAGAAGAGATACAATATATACATTGATGGGGAGTTTTCAATTGCAGTATCAGGGGAGACTCTGCTAAAGATGGACCTGTATGAGAGAAAAGAGGTCAGAGACAGGGATCTTGAGAAGATAAGAGGTTTTGAGGACAGATTGAGGGCAAAAGAGTATGCCCTCAATCTCCTCTCATATAGACCGAGAACAAAAAGGGAGCTTATCAGAAGATTGAGAGAGAGAAAATTTGCTTCTGATATAGCAGAGGATGCTGTCTCTCTACTGGAGGGGAGTGGGCTTGTGAATGATTACGATTTTGTGCGATACTATCTTGAGACATTCAAAGAGAAAAGGGGTGCCTATAGATTGAAGAACGAGCTTTTCAGGTTAGGAGTGGATGAGAATATTATTGACAGTGTGCTTGATGAGATGCCTATTGATGAAGGAGAGACAGCAAGAGGGCTTATTGATAAATGGTTACGAGTACACAGGACCAGGGACGAAAAGACAAAGAAGAGACTGATAGACTACCTTATTAGAAGAGGAATATCGTGGGATACAATATCAGATTTGAATGATTATATAAAAACCAGTCTTATGTAGCCTGCCGTGCCCTACTATTCCAACTTCTGTTTGTCTGGAGTGCATTACCAGGGTAATGCAGGCAGTAGCAAGCTACTGAGTCTGTACAAGAAGTCAGTTTACGAGGGTGAAACTGATCTGCGGACAGGGATAAACCCTGTCCCTACAATGTAGGGACAACCCTTGTGGTTGTCCGCAGGGTTGTTTTTGCATTGCCTCTACTGCACTCCAACCTACCCATTTCTGGTTATAAAACGGTTAATGGTTCCTCCTCGGTTATAAACCTGACATATCTGCTCTCAATATGGTATCTCCAGTTTGGCCCTGCAAGGTAACGGGCAAGTGCCTTCTCGTAGTTATAATCAGATTCTCGTAGAAGCAGGGCAAAAAAGGCAAACCCTAAATTGAGATTATCATCTTCATTAAATAGATCATATTTCGGGTAGCCTATTATCCTTGCTATCAGCTCTGCGGTCGGAGGCATCAACTGACATATACCCACTGCACCCATGTGACTGACTGCGCCTGGATTGAACCGGCTTTCAGTGTATAACCATCTTATAACGAGGTCAAAGTCCAGTTGATACTGGAAAGAAAGGTCATATATACGAGACAGAAATCTTTCTGTATCATCTCCCCTGAAGATGGAAACAAGGTCTCTGTAAATTTCAATCTTCTCATCTCTTGCTCTCGCATATAGACTAAGGGGAAGACTATTATGCGTGTTTGAATAAAGCATTAGAATTAGAATGGCTATTATAGTTATCTTATGTCGCATCTGAAGTAGTGAGTAGTAGGGGCAGGGCTTGCCCCTGCCCGAAGTAGGGCGTAAGGAGTAGAGAGTTATCGGCAAAAAACCAACAAACTAACCAACTAACAAAGTCCTGCCAATAGATAATAGTTCTTCGGGTAAATAATTGATAAACAGAGCCTTTGCCTGTTCTACGATTAGCGCCATCTCTTCTCTCTTCCCACTGTACTCATATTCACGGTGTAATGCAATATATTTCGCTTCAGCATACGGGTGAAATGGAAGCAGATAAACCCCTGTTACTGTCTCCCCAATATTGGCAATAACCTGTGCCATTTCTACCCAAACCCTCTTGTTATCATTATATCCGGGGATTACTGGAATCCGAACCCAGACCTCTCTGTTATACTTAGCCAGTTTCTGAAAGTTAGCAATATTCAATTCTGATAGGACGAATGGATCATCAGTATGTTTGATGTCATATAGCCAGAGGTCAACAACGGGTAAAAACCGCTCCAACACCTCCCATGGAAGTGTGCCTGAGGTATCAATTGCTGTGTGAATACCAGAGTTCTTTGCCATTTTGCATAGTTCATAGGAGAAATCACCAGATAGAAGTGGTTCCCCCCCAGAAATGGTCAACCCACCTCCGGTCCGTTTATAAACTACTCTATATTTAAGCAGATCGCTTAGCAACCAATCGGCCGTATATTCCTTTCCCACAAACGATAATGCATTGGAGGGACAGACATCTGCACATTTGAAGTAGTTGGGGTCAGCACTATCTTTTATACGAATTGGCATCTGGTCTTCTCGGAGATCCTCATCTATCGCACTGAGACAGAGACCACATTTTACACAAAACCTGGCATAAGTGATAACCTCCTGCTCGGGTATCTGATTTTCTGGATTATGGCACCAGCCACACCGCAGATTACATCCTTTGACAAAAATCGTATATCTACACCCTGGTCCGTCAAGGATTGAATCTCTAACAATCCTGGTAATCAGCAATCTTACCTCCCCTGTGTGGTTCTTGAGAGAATGATCTCTTGCAATTCAGGGGTAAGTTTAACCCAGTTGGCAGTATATCCAGAGACACGGATGGTCAGGTTAGGATAGCTTTCAGGGTGTCTCTGTGCGTCCCGCAGTACATCTGGATCGACCACATTAAACTGAATCTGAGAAATATTATTCCTACTCCACATCTCAACTACCCCCTTCATCCACTCAATACCCTTCTCCCCTTCCATAAGTTCCGGGGCAATCCATTGGTTCAAGAGCAGTCCTTTGGTTCGGATATGGTCTACCTTGCTATCAGAGGAGAGGATAGGAAAGATGCCTCCGCTGTCAGTTCCATGGTCAGGTGAGATACCCCCATCTGCCACAGGTTTTCCAGCCAGCTTGCCATCGGGCATTGCACCTGTCAATTTAGCAGTAGCCTGGTAAATGGATACACTCTGTGCCACGATAGACCAATAATTTCCATTGATGTCAAAGGTGTTTTCCGCAATATCCGAACACATCTTGAATATCTTACAAGCAATCCCATCAACATAAGGGTCATCATTTCCAAATTTGGGCACTCTGTTAATACACTCCTGTCGCATAGCCTCCTTGCCTTCCCAGTTAAGTTTGACCGCCTCGGCAATCTCTGTCAGGGTATATTTTTCCTCCTCAAAGACAAGTTTTTTGATAACCGCAAGGGAGTTCACAATATTGATTACACCAACCATATTGAGCCAGCAGTTATTCGGGTAATCCTCATAAGAGACTGCATCAACCCCTGTTTCTAATGGCGAGCGATGCAAGGCAGAGGCCAGGGGATTGGGTCGGTATATCTTTTCATAATGACGAGCCAGGTTTCGGACATTGACCGCAGTCTTAATTGCAAAAACCAACTGTTTGTGTAGTGCAGATACAACATCCTCGTAGGCGCTGAATTCGGATACAGGTCTCTCATTCGGACCAATCTTCTCCCCTGTGATAAGGCATCTACCCTCGTTTAATGCCAGTTCCAGGCACTTCGCAGCAATGATGGTAAGAGCCAAACGCTTGGTAGTGTTGCAGGAGTCTACAGGACAGCAGGAGACACATCCAACCACACCGGAATTGCGTGCGGCCTCAAGGGGAATACCCTGACGCATCAGGCTTTGAACCATCCAGTTGACATTGGTAAAAGAGGGATAGCCCAGCCCTGTGCGAACGGTTTTAATAGACTCAACCAGTGAAGAATTACGCATGTTTTTATGGTACATAATAGAGATTGTAGGTTGATTGCATCTAATACTCTGCGCTGCCTGAAGGATAACATCTGTAAGCTCGTTGCATGCATCGGTGCCATCAGAGGTTATACCACCGATTGTCCAGATTGGCAATGCACCATTTCCCTCAAAATGGAGACGTCTTTCGCGAGAGAAAAAGGTTCCCAATGCCTGAATCTTGAGCATAAGAGATTCTATCAGCTCCTGTGCCCTCTCCCGTGAGATGTTTCTCTTGTCAATTACATCCGTCTTATAGAACCGCCATAAACTCTGGTCAATACGGACAAGGGAACCAAAGGCAGAGCTGTCAATACAACTAAAAATCAGATGGAGGAAGAAAAATCCCTGACAGGCCGCCCAGAAGCTACCCGGGGGTTCTATTAGAGTCCGTTCCAGAGTTTTGGCTAGTTGCAACAGCTCCTCTTTGTGGATTGTATCTGTTCTAACTTTTCCCAATGCAAGTTTATGAAATCTATTCAGGTAGGAATCCAGACCATCCAGTGAAATTAGCATCGCCTCATACAGATACCGTGCATTAATAAGTTCTGTGGAGGGTTTCTGCTCAATCTTATCCTTGACCTCTTTAAGTTTTGCTTCAACCTTTTCCTTGATACCCCTCGTGCCATTCTCAAAGAGATAATCCCAATTAGGCACACAATGTTGGATACCGTCCTTCCATGTAGTGCTGATGAAACTGGAAGATTGATTAACAATCTTTTTAATCCAGTCACTCATATTTTCGCCAACCTTGTTTGCAATAGTCTTTCCTTCCCAATATTCTAATAACTCCTTTGCTATTTTCCTGTCTTCTTCACGCACATACCCGTCTTCCATCGCCTCTTTTAGAAGTTCACAATTTATTTCTGGAAAGATTGGTATGGCATGGGGGTCTGCGTGTGGATTGCCTACAATCAGCTCGTTCGGCAAAATACTGATAGAGATATTTTGCAAGACATATCTCTGTGCTTTTGCCCGTCTGATAATGGGTTCACAGCCTTCTGTCTTTTTATAGGAATCCATGTAAAGCCTGGCTCTGGATACATCAACAAACACCCCATCTTCATATTTACCCCCGTAGCAGGCCTTTGATACCAGATCTTTTCTCAATTGTCCTGTCCGTTCAGTGCATCCAAATTTCATAATACCTCCTGAAGGGCAAATCCTAAACTCTAAATCCTAAACAAATACAAACCCCAAAATACAAAATTCAAAACCAGCATGATTAGGGACAAATACTAAATCCGAAA
>CAYRBN010000013.1:0-21469 GCA_964422625.1 uncultured bacterium
TTTTCATTTTGCAATTTTCATTTTGCAATGGAGCGAAGCGACAAGGAGGTTTTGAATGAGGAAATCCTTTGGTAAGATAAAGGAGGTCATAGATCTGCCTGATCTGATAGATGTCCAACTCTCATCATTTAAAAAATTCATCCAGAAAGGGGTACCACCCCAGAAGAGAGAGGAGAGAGGACTTGAGGCAGTCTTTAAAAATCTGTTCCCTGTGGAGGATCTTCACCATAGGTATCTTCTGGAATATGAAAAATATAGTCTAAAGGAGCCAAGAATCAGCGACTTTGATGCTATCAAAAGAGGACGCACATACGCTGCTCCACTCTATGTTACATTCAGACTCATATCAAGAGACGAGCAAGGGGAGACAAAATCAGTGGTGGAACAGAATGTCTACCTGTGTGATTTTCCTATTATGACTGAAAGAGGAACTTTTGTGATCAATGGGATAGAGAAGGTAGTGATAAATCAGATGAGAAGATCCCCGGGTCTCTATTTCAGTGGAGAAACCCATGCTACGGGGAAAAGGATCTTTAAATCCGAGATCATCCCTTACCATGGTTCATGGATAGAGTTTTCTACTGATGCAAACGATCTGCTCTCTGTCAGCCTTGATAAGAGACATCGTTTTCCTGTGACCACTCTGCTCAAGGCTCTTGGACTTGCAAAAACCGAGGATATCCTTTGTGCGATATATGATACAGAAGAGATAACTCTCTCCAATGCAAAGGGAAGATATCTTGCAAAAGACTGTATAGACCATAGCTCAGATGTTATCCTTGCCTATGCTGGCTCCGAGCTGACATCTGATCTGATTGACAGTCTTTTATCATTTGGAATAGAGAAAGTTACCTGTCCTAAATCCAGAGATCTCTCCATCATTCTCGCCACATTAGAGAAAGATAAAAAGATAGAGACTGAAAGAGATGCATTGTATAGAATTTACTACCTATTACGAGGAACTCCTCCAAGCAATAAAGAGATGGCAGAGACATACATCAAAACAAACTATTTTGGACGTAATTACGACCTCTCACGGATTGGGAGATATAAGTTTAACAAAAGGCTGAAGCTAAAAAGAGAAGGAGAGACTCTTCAACTTGAGGATATTATAGATATAATAGACTATATCCTCAAACTCTCTTCTGGAGAAGGAACTACCGACGATATTGACCATCTTGGCAACAGGCATATAAGACGAGTGGGTGAACTTTTAGAAGAACAGGTGAGAATTGCCCTTGGAAGAACTGCCTGGTATGTCCGAGAAAGAATGTTACTCCACTCTAAGGAGACCATAACCCCAACAGATCTTGTGAACGCAAGACTTTTTTCAAATATTATTATGTCCTTCTTCCTGGTTTCGCAGTTGTGTCAGTTTATGGACCAGACAAATCCTCTATCTGAGATATCACATCTGCGCAGAATTTCAAGACTTGGACCAGGAGGGCTTACACGAGATACTGCAGGGCTTGAGGCAAGGGATGTCCACTACTCTCACTATGGAAGAATATGTCCGATTGAAACACCAGAGGGGCCAAATATTGGCATCATATCTTATCTGTCAACTTATGCAAAGGTCAACGACTATGGATTTATAGTAACTCCATATAGAAAGGTTATAGATGGCAGGGTTACAGACAAGATAGAGTATCTTACAGCGGATGAAGAGGACCCTTATGTTGTAGCCCAGGCAAATGCACCTATCTCTAATGATGGGAAATTTCTCGAAAGGGCTGTACTTGCAAGAATAGAAGAAAACTATCCAATTGTGTCTGTAGATGAGATAGACTATATGGATATATCGCCTAGACAGCTTATCTCTGTATCAGCGGCTCTCATACCGTTTTTAGAACATGACGATGCAAATCGTGCACTTATGGGTTCAAATATGGAGAGACAGGCTGTTCCTCTTCTCTTTCCCGAATTCCCACTCGTGGGGACAGGATTGGAGAGAAGAGTTGCAAGAGATTCTGCCTCTTTAGTCCTAGCAAAAAATGACGGCATAGTCAGATATGTAGATGCCAGAAGGGTTATGATAGAATCTGATGATGTAATAGAGCCAGATATATACGAGATGATAAAATTCAGACGGACGAATCAGAATACTTGCGTAAATCAGATTCCACTTGTTCAAGTTCAAGATAGGGTGAAAAAAGGAGAACCAATAGCTGACGGAGCCGCTACCAAGGATGGGGAGCTTGCCCTGGGTAAGAACATCCTCGTTGCCTTTATGCCCTGGCGTGGTTATAACTTTGAGGACGCAATAGTCGTCTCCGAAAGACTGATCAAGGAGGATACTTTTAGCTCTTTCCATATTAAAGAATTTGAGGTACAGATCAGGGATACAAAATTGGGTCCCGAGGAGATAACCAGGGAGATACCAAATGTATCAGAGAAAACTATTGGAAACCTGGACGAAAATGGGATAATAAGGATAGGTGCATGGGTTGAGCAAGATGATATATTGGTCGGGAAGATCTCTCCAAAGGGAGAGATGGAGCTTACGCCTGAGGAAAGACTGATAAGGGCAATGTTTGGTAAGAAGGCACGCGATGTGAGGGATACATCCTTAAGGGTCTCCCCAGGAGTCACTGGAGTTGTAACTGATATAGTGGTCCTCTCCAGGAGAGCTACTGATAACATAACAGAAGAAGAACTGAGAATCAGAGCAGATGAAATTTATAAGAGAGCAGATGATAGAATTAGAGAGGTAAGAAGAATTAGTCTAATTAAAAAGGCCAAGATCCTTGAAGGCAAGATAGCAGTTTTGGGTATAAAAGATAGAAAGGGTAAGTGCATCATAAAGAAAGGTAGGAAGATTCCACTTTTAGATGAAGAGACCCTTGGCAATATCCGTCTCACAGAGGGATGTGTAGATAAAAAAACATACAAATTATTTAAAGAGCTGGACGAGCAGACGAACGATATTGTGAAAAGATTAAACGCAGAAAAAGAGACGGAGATAAAAATTGCAACAGCCGGAGATAGTCTTCCGCCGGGTGTCTTAAAGGTTGTGAAGGTACACATTGGACAGAAAAGGAATCTGCAGGTGGGAGATAAGATCGCAGGCAGACACGGCAACAAAGGGGTTGTTGCAGAGATAGTCCCCGAAGAAGAGATGCCCTATCTTCCTGACGGCACACCAATTGATATGCTTCTCAACCCTCTCGGCGTTCCATCAAGAATGAATGTTGGACAGATATTAGAGACACAACTTGGGTGGGCAGCAAAGCACTTGAATAGACCTGTTTCCTGTCCCGTGTTTGAGGGAGCAAGTATAGAGGAGATAAAGAAGATGCTCAAAGATGCGCATCTACCCAGCGATGGAAAGGAACTCCTATACGACGGTAGAACTGGAAAGCCCTTTATGGAGAGGATTACGGTTGGATATATGTATATAATGAAGCTTGCCCATATGGTAGAGGATAAAGTTCATGCAAGGTCTATAGGTTCTTATTCCCTTATTACACAGCAACCTCTCGGTGGAAAGGCACAGTTTGGTGGGCAGAGGTTCGGCGAGATGGAGGTCTGGGCACTGGAGTCCTATGGAGCGGCCTATTCTCTCCAGGAGATGCTTACTGTAAAATCCGATGATGTTACAGGTAGGAAAAAGGTTTATGAATCTATAGTTAAGGGCGAGGATATGCCAGAACCCCGAGTTCCAATCTCTTTCAATGTTCTCTTAAAAGAACTGGCAGGGCTTTGCATAGAATTAGAACTCCTAACCACCTAACCCACTAACTAACTAACCAACCAACTAGCATGGAGGGATCTATGAGAGATAATGTAGATGTGAAAACTACATTTAATTCTATAGGGATAAAACTTGCCTCGCCGGAGAGGATATTTTCCTGGTCTTATGGAGAGGTTACGAAGCCCGAAACTATAAATTACAGGACACAGAAGCCAGAGAAAGATGGTCTCTTCTGTGAACGTATTTTTGGTCCAGTTAAAGACTATGAGTGTAATTGTGGAAAGTACAAGGGAACAAAAAATAAGGGCATTGTCTGTGAAAGGTGTGGGGTTGAGCTTACACTTTCAAAGGTTCGATTGGAGAGGATGGGTCATATAGAGCTTGGCACACCGGTAGTCCATATATGGTTCTACAAGGTGCCTTCATCAAAAATTGGTCTTTTGCTGGACCTACCACTTGAGAGGCTTGGAAGGGTAATATACTATGAGTCTTATGTGGTTATCTCTCCTGGTATCACCTCGTATAAGGTTGGAGACCTTATAACGATTCCCGAGTATGATGCCATCAGGAAGGATGGATATCCTCAAGGTTTCAGGGCATTGATGGGAGGCGAGGCAATACTTGAACTACTTAAGGGTGTGAATTTAGAAGAGATTTCTATCTCACTTCGTTCCCTTATGAATGTTGAAAGCAGTTCTAATAAACGGAGGACTATGTTCAAGAGATTACAGGTGATTGAGGCTCTTCGCTCATCGTCTATATCCCCTGAGTGGATGGTTATAAAAACCCTTCCTGTAGTTCCTCCAGATCTGCGTCCTCTGGTTCCACTTGAAGGTGGAAGATATGCCTCATCTGATCTGAATGACCTATATCGTAGGGTGATAACACGAAACACCAGACTTAAGAATATGACATCCGCAAGGGCGCCAGATATCATCTTGAGAAATGAGAAAAGGATGCTGCAGGAGGCAGTTGATGCACTTCTTGATAATTCCAGAAGGAAGCGTCCTGTGGTTGGAAGAGGACAGAGGCCACTAAAATCTCTCTCAGACTCCCTTAAGGGAAAACATGGCAGATTTCGTCAGAATCTTCTTGGTAAAAGGGTTGATTATTCAGGAAGATCTGTTATTGTAGTGGGACCAGAGCTGAAACTCTACCAGTGTGGTATTCCAAGGGTTATGGCTGTTGAACTGTTCAAGCCATTTATCATAAGACAATTGGCAGAGCGGGGTTATGCACAGAGTATAAAGAGCGCAAGGAAGCTCTTAAAACGAGGAACAAAAGAGATATGGGAGATATTAGAGGAGGTTGTAAAGAACTCTCCTGTCATACTCAATCGTGCTCCTACACTCCATCGTCTTTCTGCGCAAGCCTTTATGCCTGTACTCGTGGATGGAAAGGCTATAAAATTGCATCCGCTTGTCTGTGTTCCATTTAATGCAGACTTTGATGGTGACACGATGTCCGTTCATGTCCCTCTTTCTATTGAAGCCAAAACAGAGTCTATGGTCCTTATGAATGCGGCTAACAATATACTCCTGCCATCAAATGGCAGTCCGGTCGCTCTCCCCACGCAGGATATTATTATAGGTCTTTATTTCCTTACAAAGGAACGGGCAGGGGCGAAAGGTGAAGGCAAACTATTTGCCAGTATCTCTGAAGTGGAAACTGCGGTATGCTCTGGGCATTGTGACCTGCATGCATTAATAAGATTTCATCTCGGAGATAGTATCATCACAACCACATCAGGAAGGGTTATATTCTACGGTTGTCTTCCAGAGGGTATTGATTTTGTAAATGAGACTCTGAACAAAAAACTTCTCTCATCCCTTGTAGAGGAGATTATGAAGAAAGTTGGAAACGAGAAAACTGTCTCTTTCCTTGACAGGGTAAAAGACCTTGGCTTTGAGTATGCTACAGTCTCTGGAACTACAATAGGGATTGAAGATATGATAGTGCCCCCTGATAGGGACGAGATAGAAAAAAAGGCAGTTTTAGAGGTTGAGGGGATCAATAAGGCGAGAAAGGATGGGTTTATTACAGAGACAGAGAGGTATAACAAGGTTATTGATATCTGGACAAAGATGGTATCTCAGATTGAAAAGTCTGCAATCAAAACACTCGAGAAAGATAGAGAGGGGTTTAATCCAGTCTATTCTATGGTAATGTCTGGGGCAAGGGGGAAGATGGACCAGGTGAGACAGATTATAGGGCTGCGGGGGCTTATGGTAAAACCACAGAGACAGAAACAGGCAAGGGAGATAATAGAAACCCCTATCAGATCCAATCTGAAAGAAGGGCTCTCTGTTGTTGAATATTTCATCTCCACACATGGTGCACGAAAGGGGCTGACAGATACTGCTTTGAAGACATCCCAGGCAGGCTACCTTACGAGAAAATTGGTTGATATTGCCCAGGATATTATAATAACGGAGGAGGATTGTGGAGCAGTAAGGGGAAGAACTGTTAAGGCTATAAAAGAGGGAGGGGATATCCTGGAGCCTCTTTCCGAACGTATAAGAGGTAGGTTTGTGTTAGAGGATATAGTAAATCCAATAACTTCACAAATCATTGTATTTGCAGGGGAGGAGATTGCAGATGAGAGAGCAAGAGAGATAGAGGAGTATGGCATAGAACAGGTGATGCTCAGAACTGTCTTGACCTGCGAGGCAAAGCGAGGATTGTGTCAGAAGTGTTACGGCAGAAACCTGGCTACAGGGAGGTTGGTGGAGATAGGTGAAGCAGTTGGAGTTATGGCTGCGCAATCTATTGGAGAGCCTGGCACCCAGCTTACACTCAGAACATTTCATATTGGTGGAACAGCAGGTGGTGCCACGAGAGAACATACCATCGGAGCTCCGTATGATGGAACTGTTAGATATAAAGGACTCCGCACAGCCCGGAATAAGGAATCTATGTGGGTAAATCTGAGTAGAACTGGTAAATTGATTCTTGAGTCCATGGAGAGAAAAATGACTTATAGTATTCCTTATGGGGCTGTGATGAATGTAGGAGATGGTGACCCTGTGGTAAAAGGAGAAACATTGTTTGAAGAGGATCCGTATTCTTTTGTTATTCTATCTGAGGAGAAAGGGGTGATCAGATTTAACAATATGATTGAAAAGGTTACATACAAGATTGAATATGACGAGAGAATAGGAAGTAAACAGCCAGTTATATTACAGCACAAACGTATACATCCTTCTGTAGAGATTTTTCAAGGAGAGAAATCTGTCTGGAGTTATATACTTCCCACAGGCGCTTATGTCTTTGTTAGGGATGGAGAGGAGGTAGGTGAAGGAAGCCTTATTGCAAAATTGCCAAGGGAGATCTCTCGTGCAAGAGATATTACCGGTGGTCTCCCACGGGTTGTTCAGCTGTTTGAGGCAAGAAGACCCAAGAATATTGCGACAGTCTCTGAGATTGATGGTATCTGTGATCTTGGGGAGATAGAAAAGGGACACAGGATTATAAGGGTTACAGGAGAGCATGAGAGTCGTACCTACCGTATCCCGGTTGCAAAACATATAGTCTGTTACAATGGACAGAGGGTAGTTGCAGGAGACAAACTTTGCGAGGGAGAGATCGACCCGCACGATATCCTGCGAGTCAAGGGTATAAATGCTGTCCAGGACTATCTCGTGAACCAGATACAGGAGGTATATAGATTTCAGGGTGTCAAGATAGATGACAAACATATATCAATAATAGTGAGACAGATGCTTTCAAAGGTAAAGGTGACAGATGCCGGAGATTCCAGGTTCATTGAGGGAGAGATAGTGGAAAAATCTGTAGCAGCTAATGAAAATGAAAAACTGACGAGAGAGGGACTTAATCCTGCGGTTACTAACCCCGTTCTACTTGGTATAACACGGGCAATATTGACAACGGACTCCTTCATTTCGGCTGCCTCTTTTCAGGAAACCACAAGAATATTGACAGAAGCGAGTATTGGTGCGAAAATAGATAGGCTCCAGGGGATAAAAGAGAATATTATAGTCGGCAATCCTATCCCTGCTGGCACAGGAATTGCAAAATACAGAGATATGAGGGTGAAGAGAGTGGAAAGTAGTGAGTAGCGAGTAGTGAGTAGCGAGTAGTAGGGGCAGGGCTTGCCCCTGCCCGAAGTAAGGCGTAGGGGAGCAAGGATGTAGGGATTTGATTTATCAAATCCAATAACCTAATAACTAATAACCTTATGATGGATAAATCCGCGATAGAGAAAACCCTCTCTCGTCTTGTTGAGGAGATTTACGAAGGGTATATAAAGGATAAAGGGGGGGATAGACTATTAATTATAGGGATAAAAAGGCGTGGCGAGCCTCTTGCAGTTCGTATTGCAAAAGGGCTTGAATCTAAAGGTGTCCAGGTCCTTGTTGGTAGTCTTGACATAACCCTTTACAGAGACGACCTGACATCCATAGATAAAAAGCCCATAGTGAGAAAGACAGAGATACCGTTTTCCATTGAGAATGAGTATCTTCTCCTTGTTGATGATGTGCTCTATACAGGAAGGACCATTCGTGCCGCTCTTACAGAGCTTGTTGACTTTGGTAGACCGAAAAAGGTTCAACTTGCAGTTCTTATAGACAGAAAGGAGAGAGAGCTTCCTATATGTCCCGATTTTGTTGGAAAAACTATTATGGTAGGAAAAGATGAGAAAGTAGATGTGAAATTAGAGGAGATTGACAGACAAGAATGTGTAGAGATATCTAGTAGGGTGTGAGGTGAGCATTACCAAGGTAATGCACTCCATTGTAGTAGTAATCTACTGAGGATTGTAAACACAAATCACGATTTACGGTTCACGGTTCACAAAAATGGCTGTAGATAGTTCTGAGATAGGAAGTCTCAACAGAAAAGACCTTATCTGTATAAAGGAATTGGGGTCTCAAGAGATAGAACTTATCTTAAATACCGCCATCTCTTTTAAGGAAATCCTTGATAGGCCAATAAAGGTAGTTCCGTATCTTCGTGGAAAGACTGCTGCATTCCTATTCTTTGAACCATCCACCCGGACTCTCAACTCATTTTCTCTTGCTACAAGAAGGCTCTCCTGCGATTCGGTATCTGTATCTGCATCATCTTCGGCTGTTCTGAAGGGAGAAACACTGCTTGACACTGCAAGAAACCTTGAGGCGATGAGACTGAACTTTGTTGTGGTAAGGCATTCATCCCCTGGCACCGCACATATACTTGCAAGAAATCTAAAGGCTTCTATCATAAACGCTGGCGACGGTGCAAACGAACATCCAACTCAGGCACTTCTTGATCTACTCACCATAAAGGAACATTTTGGCAGATTTGCCGGGCTAAAGATAGTAATAGTGGGGGATATAGAACACTCAAGGGTAGCGAGGTCAGATATATGGGGGATGATGAAGCTTGGTATGGATGTCTCTATATGTGGCTCTCCAACATTCATTCCACAAGAGATAGAAAAGACAGGGGTAAGGGTATATTATGACCTGAGGGCAGCTCTAAAGGACAAGGATATAATATATGTCTTAAGGATACAGAGGGAACGACAGACAGAGGGACTCTTCCCCTCCATAAGAGAGTATATCAGACTTTATTCCATCACAGAAGAGGTGCTTTTAAGATATGCGAAGAAAGATGTTGTAATTATGCATCCTGGACCTGTCAATCGGGGAATAGAGCTCTCGCCAGAAGTGGCGGATGGTTATAGGTCACTCATACTTCCACAGGTTACAAATGGGGTTGCAGTGAGGATGGCATGCTTCTATCTACTTCCGGGAGGAGGGTAGGGCGTAGGGCGTAAGGCGTAGAGCGTAAGGAGCAAAGGGTGAATAAGAGTAGCCCTTAAAAATATTAAATTCGAAATCCTAAACTCTACGACAAATTCAAAATACAAAACCAGCATGAAATAGAAAGTAAGTTTAGAACATTTGAATTTAGAATTTTGAAATTGTTTAGGATTTAGATATTAGAATTTAGTATTTGTCCTTTGATTTATGCTTATCAAAAATGCTAACATTATAGACCCATTTACAGACACTTACGGAAGATTCGATATCCTCATAGAGAAAGAGAGGGTAAAGGATATTAGTAGTAGCGGAACTTTAGTTCCGCCCTGTAGGGGCAGGGCTTGCCCCTGCCCGCAGGAAGGGAGTCCGCAGGAAGAGGTAATTGATGCAGAGGGAATGCTCGTTATCCCAGGACTTATCGATATGCATGCACACCTGAGGGAGCCTGGGAGAGAGGATGAGGAGACCATACTGACAGGAACGATGGCTGCACTTAAGGGTGGTTATCAAGCGGTTGTCTGTATGCCAAATACAGAACCACCAGTTGACAACGCTGGGACAGTCAAATATATTTTGGACAGAGAGAAGGCCTGTGATGTGTATCCGGTTGGTGCGGTTACAAAGGGACTTAAAGGGGAGGTTCTCTCAGAGATCTATGACCTTGTAGATGCGGGTTGTGTTGCTCTATCTGACGATGGGATGCCGATTGTCCGTGCTTCTATTATGAGAAGGGCATTAGAGTATTGTAAACAGTTTGATGTCCCAATCATATCCCATTCTGAAGAACCGACTCTTTCTCTGGGTGTTATGAACGAGGGAATTGTCTCTACTGAACTGGGCTTGACCGGGTCACCTTCCTGCGCAGAGGAGGTAATGGTTGCAAGGGATATTCTCCTTGCAAAGTTTACAAAATCCAGACTCCATATTGCGCATATATCCACAAAGGGTTCCGTAGAACTTATAAGAAGGGCAAAGGCAGACGGGATAAATATAAGCTCCGAGACAACCCCTCACCATTTTTCACTCACTGATGAGTCTGTCCGAAGTTATGATACAAACTATAAGATGAACCCTCCATTGCGCAAAGAATCTGACAGACTTGCTATAATTGAGGGGCTAAAAGATGGCACAATAGACGCAATCGCAACAGACCATGCCCCACATGCAGATTTTGAGAAGGAGATTGAATTTGACAGGGCTCCGTATGGGGTTATTGGTCTTGAGACCGCACTCGCCTGTGGTATAACCTATCTTGTAAGGCCAGGGTTTATGGATATAAGTGGTCTGATTAAGAAGTTTACAGTAGGACCCGCAGGAATCTTATCCCTATCTGTCCGTGGAATAGTAAAAGGGAAGTATGCAAATCTTGCGATGATTGATATGGACAGCGAATGGACCCCCCAGAAGTTTCTCTCAAAGTCTAACAACTCTCCTTTTATAGGCAAAACCCTTTATGGAAAGGTCGTGCACACTGTATATAGGGGGAAGATGTATAACTGGTAGGAATGGGTAGAAGGAGAGGGACAAGGGGACAAGGAGACTGGGAGATGGGGAGACAGGGGGATGGGGAACCCTATTGTGTAGGGGTAGCCCTTGCGGTTACCCTGGTTAGAGGGTGAGGAAGTGAGGAAGTAATGACCTAATAACCAATAACTAATAACCGTCTTTGATGTTAGTCGTTACCGATAACTGATTACCTTTTACTTTAACCGGGAGGGGTTTTCTAACCCCAATAATGTCGGGACTGGAAAGTAGTAGCGGAACTTTAGTTCCGCCCCTGGAGGGAGTTTAGAGATGTTGTAGGAGCACACAGAGGCATAGGAATGAAAATAAAAAACTCTGTGTTCTCTGCGTCCTCTTCGGTTAATTATACATAACAGACAAGGAGATGGGGGGATTGGTGAATAATCAAAAACATTCTAATAGAAAAATTCATAATCAGTATTTCACACCAGAGATTGCAGTTGAGGAAGCGCTCACATTTGTGCCGGAAATTGATGTTACAAATATAATTGATCCAGCCGTAGGAGAGGGCGTATTCCTTAAGGCATCTTTAGAAAGATGGAATAATACCAGGCTATTTGGGATAGATATCGATAGTTCGGTAATTAAAAATTTAAGATCATTGAGGCTACCAAATTCTTTTTATCTTGCTGGCGATAGTTTATTAGACAAAACATGGGGAAACTCTGAAATAAATAAAATTATTTTGAACGGCGGTTTTGACCTTGTAGCAGGAAATCCTCCATTTGGTAGTTGGTTTCAGAGAATAAAGGAACCAAGCATTTTGGCAACTTATAAGCTGGCATATAGAAATGGCAAATTAATGAGAGGACAAGCAATAGAAGTTCTTTTTTCTGAACTATTTATTAGGTTAGCTATAAAAGGGGGATACATCGTAATTGTTCTTCCAGATGGAATATTATCCAATCCTAAATATAGATATGTTAGAGAATTTATACTTAAAGAGACAGAGGTTAAACATATCATAAGTCTCCCAAGGAATATTTTTAGAGATACTTCAGCGAAGACAAGTATTTTGATTTTAGAAAAGAAGAGGAATAATCATTCGCACTACTCATTGTGCCTCCACAACCTTCAAAAAACGAGAGTTGGTGATGACACGATAGAAGTTAACTCTAACAATTTGCTTAATAGAATGGATTATTGCTACTATTACTATTTGAAACGCAATAGCTTAAACTATCTGAATGGAGTTAAATTTGCTCCTCTGAAAAATTTTATAGTTTATTGCAAGACCGGAAAAACTCTATATGGAAAAGAGAGGAGATTTACTGATAAAGGGTTGAAATTTCTCCATGCTACAAATATCACAGAGCTTGGCATTAACTATAAAAAAGATGAAAATTTTATTGACCCATCAAGTAGAATGGATTTTCCTGATGCCCATGCAAAAGCTGGAGATATCTTATTTGTAAGAGTTGGAGTAGGTTGTGCTGGTAGAGTAGCTATTGTCTATAATAAGGAAGATGAAGGAGTAGCAACTGATTATATTCATATTTTTAGGGTTAAAGATATTAATCCTTATTTCCTTGTCGTTTATCTAAAAACTAAGTATGGTAAAGATTCCATAACCCTTTTGAAGCATGGGGTTGGAACGGTGAGCATTAACAAAACAGATCTTTTATCAATTCCTATTCCTGTTATTCCAGAAAAAATTCAAAAATACATAAGGGATAAATATAAAGAGATATTGAGAAAATGGAGATTCGCTATCAAAAACGAGCAAGATTTATCTGTTTATGAAAAAATGCTTAAAAATTTAATAAAGGAATTAGAAAAGCTATTAGAGGAGAATTCTAATGGCAAATAAAGTAAAACAACTGTTAAAAAATTTTTCTCTGAAATGTAAAGACTATTTGAATAATAAAAAACTTGTAAGTGTAGCGGGTAAATATAAGATTGAACTTTCAACAAGAACATTATCAGATGTTATTGAAAAACATGTAATCAGTTTTGCTATTGACTTTTTTGGCAAAGATAATGTGAAATATGGAAATTGGAGCGGATACGATGTTATTATCATAGATTTAGAAGGTAAAACTATTTATGTAAATATTAAAACTAACTTATATAATCCTAATATGGATGGAACCTGGTTATGCAGTGCTTCTGTAATTGAAAGACTTAAAAAAAGAGGTATATTAGAGTATCTTTACTGCACGAAATTTGAATATGTTAAAGAAGGTAATATCCTGGAATTTGTTTCTGGTAAAGTGGCGGGCTCTATTTCAGATATTGAGTTAATCTATTATACAAAAGGTGAAAAAACGAAATACAGGATACGAACAGAATTTAACGGGATTCATTGCCATATCTTGAATAAATATTATGAGTAAAAAGGAGGAAAATATAATAAAAGAACTCAAAAAATTGGATAAAGAGGATTTCTATTTTATAGGTGCTAAATTAAAATGTCCATATTGTCAAGAAGAGTTTGGTATTGATAGAGAATATATGGGAGTGATTACCCGCCCTTATTGCGGCAAATATGTGGAAGGTTAATAAAAGGAACTCCGGTTTCTGAACCTAGCAACCTGCAATGGAGGTTTAAGATGTCTATGAGAAAAAAGGTTAAGGTTATGGATACTACTCTCCGTGATGGACACCAATCCCTCTGGGCAACCAGGATGACCACAGAAGAGATGCTTCCTATAGCCGAAAAAATGGACCAAGTAGGGTATTGGTCTATGGAGGTCTGGGGTGGAGCAACCTTTGATGCACCATTGAGATTCTTAAATGAAGACCCCTGGGAGAGGCTTTATCAGCTAAAGAGAAGAATAAAAAAGACCAGACTCCAGATGCTATTACGAGGCCAGAACATTGTCGGCTATAAAAACTATCCAGACGACCTTCTTCTGGCATTCATAGAGAAGTCTGCTGAGGGAGGTATTGATGTATTCAGGATATTTGATGCACTGAATGATGTTAGAAACCTCTCCCAATCAATAAAATTTGTTAAAAAGGTGAAAAAGCATGCCCAGGGCACTATATGCTACACGATAAGCCCTGTTCATACCCTGAAATACTACCTTAAATGTGCCAGAGAGCAACTATCTTGTGGCATAGACTCAATATGTATCAAGGATATGGCGGGAATACTTTCTCCTGATGTCGCATACAATCTGGTTAGGGCATTGAAAGAACTGAAGGTTCCTATCCATCTCCATTGCCATTGCTCAAGCGGTATGGCAGTGGCAAGCTACATAAAGGCATTAGAGGCAGGGGTTGATATAATAGATTGTGCCCATAGCCCACTTGCTTTTCACACATCTCAGCCTGCAATTGAGACGATAATTGCTATGCTCAAGGATACTGAATTCAATCCAGATTTAGACCTCTCTCTTATAGAGGAGGTTTCCAACTACTTTGAGGAGATAAGAGAGAAAAGGGGCATCCAATGGGATGGGGTTATAGATAACCTTGTAACCATTCACCAGATTCCAGGAGGCATGGCGTCAAATCTTACGAGTCAGCTCAGGGAGCAGAATGCACTGGAGCGTTTGCCTCTGGTTTTGACAGAAGTTCCAAAGGTTCGGGAAGATCTTGGATATCCCCCTCTGGTGACGCCAACCAGTCAGATCGTTGGTGTTCAGGCTGTCTTTAATGTCCTGACAGGGGAGAGATATAAAATAGTTCCCAAAGAGGTGAAGGACTATGTGAGGGGTCTCTATGGACACCCTCCTGGCAAGATCAAAAAAGAGATAAGAGAGAGGATTATTGGAGATGAAAAAATAATAACCAAAAGACCCGCTGACCTGCTTCCACCTGCCCTAGGAAAGGCAAAAGAGAATCTTCCTGCCCAGTTTGTAGAAAAAGAAGAAGATTTTATCACTTATGCGCTCTTTCCAGAGACAGCCTTAAAGTTTTTTCAACTTCGCAAAAGTGGAGAGAGACCTGAAGCCAAAACAGAGAAGAGAGATGGAACCGAGATGACTAAAACAGAGAAGAGAGATGGAACCGAGATAATTGGTGGCTTGATAGAGATAATGGAAGACCGTGGACTTATAGAACTTGAATGGGAACAGGGCGAAACCAAAGTCAGACTAAAAAGAGGCACCCTAACAGCCTCAGCCCAGCCCGAGACGAGAGCCACAGAGACAGTTACCCCGACATCTGATGAACGGAAAGTCAAAACAGAAGAGATAAACTCACCAATGGTAGGCACCTTCTACAGGAGTGTATCTCCCGAGGCAAAGCCGTATGTGAAAGAGGGTGATATAGTAGAAGATGGTCAGACAGTCTGTATCATAGAGGCAATGAAACTGATGAATGAGATTACTGCTGAGAAGAAGTGTCAAATAATCAAAATAGTGGCTCAGAATGAGAAACCTGTTGAATACGGCCAAACTCTCTTTGTTGTTGAACCGTTGGTATAATACTCATTATAAATGTAGGGGTAACCCTTGCGGTTACCCTATTGGGCAGGGGCAAGCCCTGCCCCTACACAGCAATAAGAAAAAGCCACGATAATCACCATCTTACCACCATTGCCCCCCAGGTGAATCCACCACCGAATGTATTTAAGAGGACTATATTGCCTCTTTTCAGTCTGTTCTCCTCTACGGCATAGTCTATTGCCAGAGGAAGTGTGGCAGCCGGGACATTTCCGAACCTGTCTATTGTTATCACAGTCTTCTCCCTTGGTATCCTCATCTTCTCTATTGTGGCTTCAATAATCCTCAAGTTTGCCTGGTGCGGTATATATAAATCTATTTTCTCTTTGGTCAGTTCTGCATCCCGAATCGCCTGTTTTGCTGATTCTGCCATCCACTTCACAGCATATTTGAACACCTCTTTTCCCTCCATAGAGACAGAATGGAGTCTCCTCTCCACAGTCTCATGAGATGTGGGAAGTCTTGAGCCTCCTGCTGGTTGGATAAGTAGTTTCCCGAGGCTTCCATCTGCGGCCCAGTTGAATGAGAGTATGTCAGAGTCATCGTTTGAGAGCTCAAGTATTGCAACCGCTGCACCATCACCGAAGAGAACGCAGGTCTCTCTGTCATCCCAGTCTACGACCCTTGACATCGTCTCTGCTCCGGCAAGAAGAACTCTTCGGACAGTCTTGGTCTCAAGTAAAGACTTTGCAATTATAATACCGTATAAGAAACCTGAGCAGGTAGCCTCAATATCAAATGCAGGAAAGTTTTTTAGTCCAAGATTTTTCTGAACCCAGCAGGCAGTGGACGGGTATGGATTATCAGGAGTAACTGTGGCAACTATTATGCAGTCTATATCATCAGGTTTCATTCCTGCTCTTTTAAGTGCAATCTTTGCTGCCTCTGTTGCCATATCAGATGTGGCAATCCCTGGGGCTGCAATCCTCCTTTCCCTTATACCAGTCCGTGTTCTTATCCATTCATCTGATGTATCCACCATCTTTTCAAGGTCATAATTTGTAAGAACTTTATCTGGGACATATCTTCCTGTTGAGATGAACTTCACCCCCATGATATTCCCCCCCTTATTAGTGAGCAGTAGGCAGTAAGCAGTGATCGGTGATCGGTTATCAGTTATCGGTAAAGACCAACTAACCAACTAACAAACTAACCAACTAACAAACTACACTCTCCATCTTACCAGTGTCCAGATAGCCTGTATTCCATCTTTCAATCCTATCTTCTTCCCCTCTGTTCTGCCTTTATATGATACAGGCACTTCTAATATTTTATATTTTTTTCTCAAAAGCTTTGCTGTAACCTCTGGTTCAAATTCAAATCTTCTTGAGGTCAGTTTCAGTCCCTTTATTATCTCGGTCCTGATGCACTTATAGCAGGTCTCCATATCCGTCAGTCTGCTGTCATAGAGTAAATTTGTGAAAAATGTCAGAACTTTATTTGCAATAAAACTTTTCCAGATAAACTTTCCACCTCCCTTAAACCTTGAGCCATAGACCACATCTGATTTTCCTTGTTCTATGGGTCTCACGAGGCTTAGACATTCCATAGGGTTGTACTCTATATCTGCATCCTGAATTATAACAACATCACCTGTGGCGTATTCAAGCCCTGTCCTTATAGCTCTCCCCTTGCCCATATTTCGGTTGTGGTAAATTATTCTGATGAATCTGCATTTTTCATTTTGCATTTTCCCCAGTATCTCTCTTGTCCCATCATCTGAAAAGTCATCCACCACAATAATCTCCTTGTCTGCTGGAACACTGGTTACTCTTTCAATGATAGAACGGACAGTATCCTGTTCATTAAAGACAGGTATAATTATTGAAAGTTTCATTCTTCTCTCTTGCTTGCCACAGCAAATAAAGACATACCATAGGGGGGAGACCAATGCCGCTCTATATAGGCTATTATAGGCACTATTTTGTCGTAGAGAAGTGGTTGCAAGACAGGAAATGACCTTCGTCTCATTATTCTACCGTTTATAAACCAACCACCCACACCCAATAAGTTGTAATATCGTAAGCTCGCTATCTCCATCCCTATCTTTTCCAGGCTCATAGACAACCTGTTTTTGTTATACCTACGAAAGTGTTCAACTTCTATATCTAAGGTGCCGCAAAGCCATTCTAAAGCTGGAATAAATAATAAAATTCTTCCTCCTGACTTTAACAATTTTTTCATATTGAGCAACGCCTGCTCATCATCTTCAATGTGTTCTAATACATTTACACAGATAATTGTATCAAATCTATGCTGAGCTAACGGTGGTGAGATCTCTAAAGATATATCCATCTGGTAGAAAGTCAATTCCGGATAGTCAACTTTCATATGTGCGATAAAGTATTCTGAGTTATCCAGACAACTGAGTTGTCCTTCTCTCTTTAGATACATCGTAAGGTTACCAATCCCACAACCTATCTCGAGAATCTCATCTCCTATAAAAGGTCTCATGATATCAATGAGCCAGGCGTTATAGTTAGTAGTCAACGCCATGGTTCTCAGGGCTTCCTGTGCTATACTAAGATGCTCTTTCATCAGCTAATTCATGTCCGGTGAATAATTCTTCGTTTTGTTTTTTAGAACGCAGATTGTAGGGGTAACCCTTGCGGTTACCCTATTGGGCAGGGGCAAGCCCTGCCCCTACATATCCTGTCTATCTGCGGCAATCTGTGTCCTAACCATTTTTTTTCCAGTAACTAATTCTATATCACTTTTGATCACTTTTTTGCCTTAATTCATCCTTTACTCTTAAGATCAGGGTTTGAGGTTGCCCAGTAGCATAGACAAGGGTGAACCATTCTCTGTTCCTTTTTAGCACAGGGAGAAGAAATCTGCGAGTGGTAGCTGTCCAGAAAAAATGGTCTACTATAATGTAATCTGCCCTAATAATGGAGCCCAGTATCTCGTCCTCATTATGGGTCATTGGGTAGGAAAATGTCTCTCTATTTGAGGTCAAATAAAATAAGAACGGTTTACGACATAAGACTATCGCATCTTCCGGGGTATTCATTCTTATCCATTCTGCTGTTCTATAATAATTGACCCAGTCCTCGGAATAACCAGCCCATTTATCACCTTGCAGATACGAAGATAGATTATTTAGATTTTCTGGAATTGCTTTCAGTGTTACACTGAGACTTGTAAAAGTTGCTATTCCAATGAGAGAGAAGATAAGCAGTGATCGGTAATCGGTGACCGGTAATCGGTAATTAGTGATCTTCTGCTTTCTGGGTTTTGCTTTTTTACATGGGACAATATCTTGCACCCCTTTAAAGAAATAGATAAGAATAAAGGGAAAAAGTGGCAGGAGAAAACGGTAAGAACTCCATACCGAGGGCCAGATAAGAGTGAGACCTACGAAAAAGAGAAAAATAAAATGGATAGGTTTAATTCCTTTGATAATATCTCTCACAAAGCCCCATAAAGTTATTCCCGTGATAATAATAGATAAAAATATTACTCCACCACCCATCAGACTACGATGAAGTGCCGAGAAAATAAACATTGGCACTACCTGAAGTCCATAAATCCTCAAGTTCTTCCCAAGCCGAACAAAAAGATCAGCAATCCCTATGCGTCCGGAACCAAGATCATAAGGATTCCTGATAAGGAACTCCTCCAGGTAACCACCGTTTCCAATACTATGATTCCGAATCATCCATGGGGCGATAAGGAGAGCACTTATACCGATGAATAAGCCACATTCCTTAAATCTTCGTTTATATAATAGATAAACTGGGATGGCAACTATGACTGTTATTCCTGCTGAACGGATATAGTAGCAAAATACTCCAGCAAATGTTGCCAGGATAAGACCTGAAACATTAGGTCTCTGTTCATATCTTAAGAATAGAAACATTGTAAGGATGAGGAAAAACATAAACGGAATCTCGGAATAGCAGGAGTGAGAAAAAGTGAGGATAAGTGGATTAATCGCATAAAGAAACGCGGCTCCATATCCAATTATTTTTTGGTCAGTTCCATAGATTCTGATAGCCCAAAGACAGAACAGATAGAGAGCCCCAAGAGAAAGTAGGACGGATAGGATTTTGAGTGAAAAGATATTATTATGCCCGGTAATTCTCATCACTGCGGCAAGTAAGAGTGGATAGCCTGGCGGATATTTGGTATGTGGAGGTTCGTCAGGATGAGATATATTCGTGTAACTACCTTGCAGGATTGCTCTTCCTAAAATTATATACGCGGCATTATCTCCCCCTGTACAAAGTTTGGGGTCAAAGGAGAGGGATACGAACAGAAGATGAATCCCAAGTATGATATATATCAGATATTTCACGATTGGACAGTCTGTTTTCTGATCTCCCACAGTGACATTCCAACTCTTTGTAGAGAAAATATACCGAGTATAACCACAGGGAGAAAGCCTGTAATATGTGCGACAACTGCAAACGAGAAGGCAGAGTCTGCTTCTATTCCGAGGAGTGCTAAGCCTAAAACTGCAAAATAGTGGTAGGTTCCCACAAAGCCTGGAGCTGACGGTAACATAATCCCCAGACAGAGTATCACCATAAGTATATATGCATGATAAAATGATAGATCAAATCCGAATGCCTTAAATAGGGTGAAACCTACACTTGCATAGATGCCCCATACTATTAGAGACCAGAAGATCGATTTAAGAATCAGCCCTTTTTTCCCCAATATATCAAGCCCTGATAAGAATGAGAGCAAAAATTTATTTATACTCTCTTTCCATTTAGGAGGGAGAAACCCTATCAGACTATTGAGGGAGACAACAGCACTATTTCCCCTTTTTTTCAGAAAGAGTAAGAAAGAGAGCGACAGGATAGCAAAAGCTAGAGCTATAAAGCTTCCTTTTCTTATTAGCTCTGGAAATGGAAATAGTCCAAGGACCAAAAAAAAGAAGATAAGCAGTGTAAAAAGGTCAAATACCCTCTCAACAACGATAGTTGCAAAGGACGCACTGCCACTTATCTTTTCTGCTCTTGATATTGCATAAGCCCTTATAACCTCACCCGCTCTGAGTGGAAGTATAGAGTTTGCCATAAAACCTATAGTTATAGATGAAAAGTTGGAGGAGAACCTTGTTCTCTTCACAGGTAACAGTAGATACCACCATCTTATGCTTCTCGGGATAAAACTGAGTCCACTTAAGATGAACGCCACAAGAACCCAGATATAATTTACCTCCTTTAATGCCAGATAAAAACCGCTCCATTCAACCTTTCTCATAGCAAGGAAGAGGCTTGCTATGCTTATCACTATCCCTATTAAAATGGTCCTATTCTTCATCCATTATAAGCCATGTGGGAGGCATCTCCTGCTGCTGTGGGAGAGGTCTTCTGCCCTCGACGCCAGAAGGGGTCTCCCACAATGTGCAGAGAGAGATCTCATACCTCTGTGTCCTCTGTACTTTTCTTAACACTTTTGCTAGGATTATACCATACAAGAGAAGAGAAGTCAAGGAAAAAAATCCACTAATCTATACGAATACTGTGCTGTCAGGAGTTACCGAGCATGTGGGAAAGGTCTCCTGCCTGCCCCGTACCTATGCATAGGTGCGGGGACCTTGATTGTGGGAAAGCCCTTCTAACCGGTTCAATGTTCAACGGTTCAAGGTTCAGGGGTTCAGAGTTTAGAGAAGTACCAACCGTGAACTGTCTTTAACCGTGAACCGTGTATCTGCCCTCTCCCACAGCAGGAGATGCTTCCCACACCGTACTGTCTATTAGTATATATCTAATATAAATCCTGTTAATCCTGTCAAGAAAAAAAACTGATATACCTCCTTCCGTCTCTCAAGGCAGTAATCACAGAGGATATGTCAAATCTTTCGAGCAGAAAAACTGTCTGGACATCCTCTTAGTGTTCCCAAAAAGTTCCATTTTGAGTGTTGCGTAACAGATGGAGAAAAAAAGCTGTTACGGAACATTTAAAATGGGACATTCTCGGAACGCTAAAATGGGACGTTGAGGTAAATGCTATGTAGTTACCGGTGAAAAATTGCCAAAACTACAATCAATACCGATATTCCCTTTTGAGGCGGATATAAAGATCCGCTACTACATTGGGGCGGATCTAAAGATCCGCTACTACATTAGATT
>CAYRBN010000014.1:0-12776 GCA_964422625.1 uncultured bacterium
ACACCATCCTCCCAGTTTCTTAATTGCCTCACTTATTAAAATTTTGGGTTCTTTGGCGCTTTTAGTTGGTTCAAAATACTGGACAGTCCTAACAATATGGCTTTCATCAAGAAATGTAGGCACGATTTCAAATCGTGCTAGCACAGATTGAATCTGTGCCTACAAATGCTATAAAGACGGTTCTATATACAACGAGCACGAATTCAAGGGGATTTGTCCCCATATTTTACCAACTAAATTGGAGATGAACCAAAAAGTGCAATAACAGATTAAACTGATTAAACTGATCCCAAAATATGCGTTAAGTTTGCTCTTTGAATAATAAAAAATAGATAAACCAAAGGCATTTCTTGACTTTTTGCCTGCTTTGTATTATAATATAGCATATCTATTCTTCACCCAAAAGGTGAAAATAGATTTTTCATAGATTTAATCTATTTCGGTGTTTTTCGGTGAAGTTCGGTGGCTAACGCATATTCTGGGTTTATTATATCATTTCGTCTAATGTTCTGGGGGTATGCGAAGCCCTTAAGGGTTTTGGTGAGTGTAAGCGAACGTATACCCGCTGTTGTCCGAGTGCGTTAGCACCGAAGCGGAGAGTTGCGAAGACGCCTACCCAAATGTTGAACCAATCCAATCACCAAGATAATGCGTTATAACTATAACTATTAGTGCAATAACGAGATGTTCCATTACCACTTTCCAGGGTTTTGTTTTTTGCTCTTTAGCTATTTGAAAGCTTAAAATCCCCAGTAAAGATAGACCCCAAATAACGCTCACTATAATTGCTGTTGATAGTTGAAACAACAAAAGAGGGATAATAAATATCAATGCAAAAACAAATTTGGACAAAAAAGTGGAAACAGTTGATTCCCATATTTCTCTTGTAGTGTGGTTGTTCTCGGCTTCTTCAGAAATATGTATGCCCAGTGCATCTGAAAATGCATCCGCTATTGCTATCGTTAATATACCACCAATAACCACAAGCTTTGAGTGAGTTCCAGAATGTAAACCTATCATCAATCCAAGAGTTGTAATTATTCCAGAGGTTATACCAAAGCTAAATCCTGTTTTAAATGTGTGTCTCATTTTAATAGGTTTACTTCCTCAATTTAATTAAATTTTGGCGAATGAGCAATTTTGCACAACTTGTTTATTCGCAGTTAAGTAGAAATTTTAAGTGCTGAACCTGGGGTTAACCCGATAGTAAAAATATTCTGGCGTACTATTATCTTCCATACAGGTCACCAACAAGAACCAATACGCTTTACTCGGCACACTCATAATTTCACCTCACTTGCATTCCCAGATGCCCGGAATCTCCTCCCCACAGAACCGACATCTGCCTTCTTCAATATTATTTGCCAGGACTGAAAAGCCGACACGATGAATCAATCTTTCCCGGCAGACAGGACAAAAAGTGTTGTTGTAACGATGACCGGGAACATTGCCAATAGTAACGAAGTTTATACCCGTCTCCCTGGCAATAAGACGCGCCTGCTCCAGTGTCCTCACTGGCGTGCGGGGAAGATGGGTCAAACGGTAGGCGGGATGGAAACGAGAGAAATGAAGCGGCACATCAGGTCCCAAATTCTCCAAAATCCACTCGCTCATCGCCCTGATCTCGTCCATACAGTCATTGATTGTGGGAATAATCAGATTGACGATCTCCAGCCATACCCCCTCTTCCCTGATGATTTTCAGTGTTTCCAGGACAGGAACCAGCTCCCCGCCGAAGACATCGCGGTAGATGTCATCGCAAAACGCTTTGAGGTCAACGACCACCCCGTCCATATACTGCAGAATAGCCCTTAGAGGCTCAGGCGCAATTCCACCGTTGGTATGAAAGAGATTGAGCAGTCCCTCACGGCGGGATACCCTGGCGATATCATACATAAACTCAAAGAAAATCGTGGGCTCGTTGATAGTGTGGGAGATAGAGCGGCTTCCTCGCCTGATAGCTTCGGCAACAACTTCATCAGGAGTATAGCGCAGTGCCCGTATCTCCCCCGGACCTCGTTGGCTGATATGCCAGTTATGACACTGTTTACAGCGAAAATTACAGGAGACGGTGAAGACACCGAGGTTGCGATGTCCAGGTATCATGTGATACATCGGCTCAAGCTCAATGGGGTCGGTTTGCAAACCGGCTGGACGACCATAGACAAGGGTGTAGAGGCGACCCTGGTAATTCTTGCGCACACGACAGATACCCGGCCGTCCGGAGAGAATAACGCACTTGTGGAAGCAGAGCAGGCAGCGAACCTGATCATCGGCCAATGGTTCGTAAAAACGCGCCGGTGTCCTCTCTATATTTGCCTCCAGTGCCACCAACCGGGGGGCAAGCTCCTGCCGTCTCGACAACAACATCCCTCCCACCAAAAGAGTCAATCCTCCGATGAGCACTATTGCCAGACGCATCTTCTTACTCCCAAACACCCGGAACCTCCTCTCCACAGAACCG
Organism: uncultured bacterium; assembly: GCA_964422625.1. Lineage (GTDB taxonomy): Bacteria > Hydrothermota > UBA3073 > UBA3073 > UBA3073 > CAYRBN01. Next base: position 2,465 of record CAYRBN010000014.1, read on the forward strand.
GCACTTTCCTTCTTCTATGTTGTTCGCCAGAACCGACATACCAACACGATGGATCAATTTCCTCTCACAAGCAGGACAAAAGGTACTGTCATAGCGGTGTCCGGGGACATTACCGATGGTGACAAAGTTTAACCCCACTTCTCTGGCAATTCTATGCGCCATCTCCAGCGTCCTTACCGGTGTGGGCGAAAGATGGGTCATCTTAAAGGCGGGCATAAAACGATTGAGATGAAGAGGGACACCAGGTCCCAAGTTCTTTAGAATCCATTCGCACATCGCCCTTATCTCGGTCGGGCAATCGTTGAGCGTGGGGATGATCAGGTTAATAATTTCCAGCCACACCCCTTCCTCCTGGATAATCTTCAAGCTATTAAGAACTGGCGCTAGCGAGGCACCGCTTATCTCTCTATAGAATTCCTCGGTGAATGCCTTCAGATCTACCCTTACCGCATCCATATGCCGGAGGATCGCCCGCAGCGGTTCAGGATGGATAAAGCCATTGGTAACCAGCGTTGTCTTCATGCCGTAGGCTTTAGCCAACTTCGCTATGTCGTACATATATTCAAAGAAGACCGTCGGTTCGGTATAGGTAAAGGAAACAGAGTTCAGGCCGGCCCTTTTTACCCCAGCAATGATTTCCTGTGGTGATCGCCGATGATGTCTTACCTCTTCAAACTCGCTCTGCGAAATATGCCAGTTCTGGCAGTGTTTACACCTTAAATTACAACCAACAGTAGCAATTGTCCGCCGTCTATGACCGGGATGAAAATGATTGAACGGGGCTTTTTCAATCGGGCCAACACCCAGGGCTACGGGCTTTCCGTAAACGAGAGTATAGAGTTTACCCTCGCGGTTCTCGCGCACCCGGCAGCGGCCACGCCCTCCTATCGGGATAAGGCAATCGTGCGGACAAAGGTAACAGTGTACCCGGTTATCATTGAGCGCCTGCCAGAAACGCGCCGGTCGGGGGCCAACGGACAAATCTGTCCCCGGAGCAGTCCGGGCTGAAGGTAAACCCAGCAAGTGTGGAAAAAGCCAGGCCACTCCAGCAGCCATCACCACTACTACCATAAGAACTAATAGACTCTTCTTCATCCTATCTCCTTCTTCCCACAGGCATAATCCTAAATAATGCATAAAGCCACAGAATAACACAGAATTTCACTGAAATATCATAGATGTACATAAAAAGCTATTCTTCACCCAAAAGGTGAAAATAGATTTTTCATAGATTTAATCTATTTCTGTGTTTTTTCCTGCCCCGCACCTATGCATAGGTGCGGGGTGAATGAAATTCTGTGACTAACGCATATTTTGGGATTATAACTTGCACAAGAGAAAATGTCAACCCCTTATTCTATAATGGTAATCAAAACATGTTTATCTCAATGTCTACTTTTAATGTTCCCAAAATGTCTACTTTTAAATGTTCCGTAACAGAAAAATCTTTCAAATTGTTAAATAGATTTATATATGAATCCTCCGGAAAATACGATGGTGATATGTGTAGACGAGATGACAGGAATGCAGACCTTGGGGCGTAAACATCTAAATAAGTTAATGCGTCCTGGTAAACCATAAAAGATGGAGTTTGAAGACAAACGATACGGCACAAAATAATTGATTGCGTCACTGATAGTTCATGAGGGAAGAGTATTAGGTAAGTACTATTATAGGCATACGAACAAAGAATTTTTAGATTTCCTACAAACCATAGAAGATAAACATCATAAGCAGGATCTTCACATTATAGTAGACAATTTAAGTGTTCATAAACATACGAATGTAGAAAAGTGGCTGGAGGAAAGGAAAGATAGAACAAAATTCCACTTTACCCACACCCATGCGTTCTGGCTTAACCAAATCGAACTATGGTTTAGGATTCTCTCGCACAAAGTACTAAAGAGGGATATCTTTAATTCTAGACAGGAGCTGGTGAATAAGGTGCTGGAATTTATAAAAAAGACAACAAAGAGACAAAACCTTTTAGATGGACATATACAGGTTCTCCATTAACAACATAAGTTATAATGATTTATGTTACTATCTATTAGTCATTTTCAAGAGGCACTGATGCGATCCAGAAGAGAGTAAAGTCTATCTCAAAAAATCAAGGAGTGGTTCAAGTTTCTTTCTTCTATTTTTATGCCGTAATTTCCTTACCGCCTTCTGTTCAATCTGTCTCACTCTCTCCCTGGTAACCTCAAAGCTATTTCCAACATCTTCAAGTGTGTGGGATACACCGTCTATGAGACCAAACCTCATTTCAATGACTGCTCGCTCTTTTTTTGAGAGTGTAGAGAGAACCTCTTCAATCTTGTTTTTTAAGAGCATTCGGGTAACTCCATCAGCAGGTGAACCACTCCTCTCGTCTGCTATAAAATCACCAAAAAGGGAATCCTCGTCACTTTCCACAGGTTTGTCGAGAGAGACGGTGTTCTGCGCAATCTGGTATACACCCTTTACTTTTCTCTCTGAAATAGCAAGAATTGAGGCAAGTTCCCGTGTGGTGGGTTCTCTTCCAACCTCTGCTATATACTGTTTAGTCGCTTTGAAGACCCTATGTGAGAGCTCAAGCATGTGCACAGGAACACGGATGGTTCGTGATTGGTCAGCAATTGCCCTTGAGATTGCCTGCCTTATCCACCATGTAGCATAAGTAGAAAACTTATATCCCCTGCGATGGTTGAACTTTGTAATTGCCTTTATCAGCCCATTGTTACCTTCCTGAATCAGATCTGCAAACTCCAGTCCCCTCCCTGTATATTTCTTTGCTATGGATACCACAAGCCTCACATTTGCATTTGCTATAGCCTCTTTTGCCCTTTCTGTCTCCTCTTGATACCTCTTTATCTTCTTGGTAATGGTGATGAACTCTTCTGGCTTCACTCCAAGCACTGCCCCAAGTTCGTATTTACAGGTCTCATCATTTCGGGGTTGGTCCATATAGAGTTTAAGGGTCTCTACAATGTTGTCCAGATATATAAAATGGAGACCAAGATTACATACTATATCCTTTATATCCCTTTTCTTCGTCTCTGCCTCCTTGAATCTCCCCCTATGATATATCTTCAGTATTTCTGTTCTTTTCTTATCTATCTCATTAAGAGATGAAACTATTCTCTCTTTTTCCCTCTTAAGTTGATATCTGGTGGGCTCTACAACACCTATTCGTATAAACTCGTCAGGAGGTATTCTGTTCGTACTGACCTTCTCTCTATAAGAGAGTAGCTGGTCAATAGCAACAAGTGTGAAGAAGACAGTTCGGGTAATCTGTTCATAGCCTCGCTCTATTTTCTCTGCAAGGTCAACCTCCTCTTGTTTCTCAAGAAGAACAGATTTTGACATCTCTTTCAGATAGATTTTTGTCGGATCTTCAACCCTATCTTTCATAACAGGCAGATCCTCTATTTCCTGTTGGGGCTCATCTACGATCTTCACACCCTGACTACGGAGCTCGGCAAGAATCTTATCTATATCATCAGGTTGAATCAGTTCCTGAGGAAGTAGATTGTTGATCTCCTCATAGGTAAGCTCACCCTTTATATTAGCGTATTTCAAGATTCCTGTGTAGTCTATCTCCATCATACCCCCTGGTCGCTTTGCTCCATTGCAAAATGAAAAGTGCAAATTAAAAAATACTCTCTTTTTAGGACGCAGATTGTAGGGGTAACCCTTGATGTAAGGGCAAATCCTAAACTCTAAATCCGAAATCCTAAACAAATACAAATGACCAAAATACAAAATTCAAAACCAGCATGATACGGAAAACAAGTTTAGATCATTGGAATTTAGGATTTTGAATTTGTTTAGGATTTAGAGTTTAGGATTTAGAATTTGTCCTTAATGGGCAGGGGCAAGCCCTGCCCCTACAGATTCTTTTTTCTGCGGACAGGGATAAACCCTGTCCCTACAATGTAGGGACAACCCTTGTGGTTGTCCGCAAGGTTGTTTTTGCACGGCCTCTCCAGTAGTAAGTGGAGCAAGATGCTCCACCTGTTGACATTGGACTTTGGACATTAAGCTTAAATTCCTTATCCTGTTTATCTGCGGTTATCTGCGTCCTAATAGAGAGCATTTTGCAATTTGCATTTTAATATTTTCATTTTTCATTAATCCACCTTCATGTCCTTGTATTTCAGAAGGAGTTGACTTACATCCTCCCCTTTTATCTCCAATTTCCTTATCTTCTCTATCATCCCCTTGCGATTCTCCCTTGCCTCCCATCTCCTCAGCTTTTGGAGAAGAGACTCTGCTTCTTCCATCTCTTCTGCCTCCTCCATCTTTCTGAAAAGGATAGTTCCTATAGATTCTCTTAAATCAGGTTCAATCCTGTCCATTATCTCATCAGAAGATACAGTATCCATCTTCAGTATCTCCTTGATTGTCTGGCTTTGTATGATCTCTATATTATCTCTTGTAAGTTTCCATATATTACTACGCTTCAAGGCAAGTCCCAAAAGACCTGTCTCTACCCTAACTCTTGCAGAGGTCTTTTTAGGGCTCACTATCTCTGTTTTTCTCTTATCCAGAAGTAGTGAGCTACTTATAGAAAACCTTTTCGCCGCCTCATCTGTCCATACTTCTCTCCTCAGAGGATCCTTTATAAGGGAGAGGGTCTCTTTTATCTCACCTAAGAGAGCAATTTTCTCCTCAGCGGTTGTTATCTTCTTTGAATCTATAATAAATTGGAGAAAATCTATAGACTGCTTCAACAGTTTTTTATATTCAACTCCCTTTTCCCTCACATATAAGTCAGGATCATATCCAGAAGGAAGAACTATTGCTTTAACACTGACAGCATTTTTCAGAAGGATATTTATTGCCCTTCTTGTCGCATTCATTCCAGCATCGTCAGAGTCATAAAATATAACAACCTCTTTTGCATATCTTGATAAGAGCCCTGCCTGTCTCTCTGTCAGTGATGTTCCCAGAGAAGCAACCACATTCCCAACTCCTGCCTGCCATACAGAGAGAAGGTCAAGGCTTCCTTCAACAAGGAAGGCAAGATTCTCCTTTCTTATCTCTCCCTTTGCCTGATAGAGTCCATAAAGGGTCTCTGACTTTTTATAAACCTCTGTCTCAGGAGAGTTCATATATACCGGCACGCCATCGTCAATAACTCTACTTGTAAACCCAATCACCTTTCTAGACAGATTGAACACGGGAAACATAATCCTCTTTATAAATTTATCTCGCCCTTCTGTAATCAGTCCTGCCCTCTCAAGTAGCCTCTCCCCTATCCCCTCTTTTTCTGCCATCTCAATAAGATATGTGCGAGTCATCGGCGCATAACCAAGACTAAATCTATCTATCGTCTCTCTCTTAATCCCTCTCTTCTCAAAATATGTAAGCCCTAAAGTACCTTGTGGCTTTGACAGCAGTGTCTTGTGATATAGGCTCTTTGCAAACTCTAATGTCATCAGGACATCTCTGTTCTTCTCTTTTTCCCCTTCTATCTCTATTCCAGCTCTCTCTGCAAGAAATCTGACCGCTTCCGGGAATGTCATCCCTTTATACTCCATAAGGAATGTGAGCACATTTCCACTCTTCCCACATCCAAAGCAGTGATATATTCCCCTCTCAGGAGAGACCGAAAAACTGGGAATCTTTTCTGTATGGAATGGACAGAGTGCCTTATAGTTCTTACCTGCTTTCTTCAGGTCAAGAAATTCTGCTATGACTGTCTCTATCGGGTTTTCCTCCCTTACCCGTGCTAACATATTATCAGAGAAGTGCACAGACCCTCCCCACAGTCACCCCATCCCCTCCTTCATTCAGTGGAGCAAGTGCAAATGATTCTACCCTTTTATCATTTGAGAGAAATTGCCATACAGCGTCTTTTAAGACTCCCTTACCTATACCGTGTATAATTTTAAATCCCTCGTCTCCGAATACCCAGACATCGTCTATATATCTCTCAAGAACTGAAATTGCCTCATCTATCCTGTAACCACGAATATTGAGCTCTTTTTGAGGTTTCACTATTTGAGGTGGTAGCGGTGCAGAAGCTACCCTATCTCCTATCTCTAAATCAGAGACTCTTTTCTCCTCAACATCTTCTATCTCCAGCTCTATCTCCCTCTTTGCTTTCACTATACTCTCTCGCCTTGCACTGCTCTCTCTAATCTCTCTGACAAGGTTTTCAACCTTCCTCCTTGCAGAAAGAAAGATAGCCCTCTTCTCCTTTTTAATCCTCTTTAACTGCTCCTGCCACCTTTTTTTTGAATCCTCTGCATCCTTAAGCCTATTGGAAAGTAGTTCTCTCTCCTCTTTCATCTCCTTTCCTAACGAAGAAAGTTTTTCTCTCTCAGAGCTAAGTTCCCTCAAAAGATAGTCCACTCTCAATGTATCCCTGTCTGTATATTTTTCTGCCATCTTTAGGACCTTCTTATCTATTCCAATAGACCTCGCAGTCTCAAACCATAGAGATTCTCCAGGAAATCCTATCTTTAACCTATATGTGGGGATACTCTCTTTTGTCTCCATCCTTCCATTTTCCATACCATCCTTTTCTCGCACAAAGAACTTGAGCGCGGTAGAATGAGATGTGGCTATAGTTATTCCACCTCTCTCTGTGAACTCTTCAAGGAATGCCTGTGAGAGTGCCCTTCCACCCTCTGGTTCTGTTCCTCTATCAATCTCATCTATCAGTATAAGACTATTTTTAGTAGAATGGGTCAGAATCTTTTTGAGCTCCTTCAGATGAAAAGAGAATGTTGACTCACCTGTCTCTATGGATGATTCATCCCCTATATCCATAAATATCCTATCAAAGAGAGGAAAGGTAGAACCCTCTAAAACTGGAACAGGAATACCTGATAAAGCCATAAGGGATAAAAGACCTACTGTCTTCAAGGCAACTGTCTTGCCTCCCATATTTGGTCCTGTTATAAGGAGGGTCTTTAATTCCCTACCTATCTCCATATCAAGCGGAACCACATCTCCCGAAAGAAGTGGATGTCTCCCCCTCACAATTCTCAATAGCTCGCCTCCCAATCGGGGTATTTCCCATAGATTTCTCTTTGCTGTATTAGATATCGTAATAATCTCATCATATTTAGAGAGGATATCAAGATTGTTATCAATATCGGGCAGTCTCTCTCTGAGTAATAAAGATAGATGTGATAGAACTCTCTTTTTCTCCTCTTGTATCAGCCTTCTAATGATCTCAATCTCATTATTGAAAGATATGCAGTCTGTGGGTTCAACAAAGAGCGTCTTGCCACCCCTTGATACATCGTGCACTATTCCATCTATTTTTACCCCTGCAAGTATAGGAATCACATATCTTCTATCTCTTAAGGTAAGTTGGTCTCCAAGTCTCTTTTTTATCCTGGTCCTCAAATTTTTCAGCTCCTGTTCAAGCCTCTCTATCTTCTCTGTAACAACCTCTCCGTCTTCTGTTATCAGCTTTGCTATCTTTTCTCTCACAGAAGTAAGAGGCACAATCTGTGAGATCAGATGGTATAGACCCGGATGGGTATCTTTTTGAAAAGACCGAAAAAGCCGTCTTAAAAAATCAAAGAGACTACCCAGTTCCAGGAGTTCTTCTGGAGAAAGTATCTGCCCCTCTTTAAGAGCGGTGATTATAGAGGAGAGATCTTTCTCTACATAGACAGGGGGGTTTTCTTTATTCATTCCCTCCCTTATAAGTGCATATCTTTGTATCAGGACATTCCGATCACTGGTCACAGAAAGCCCCAACAGTCTCTCTCTCCCTCTATCTGTGCCTGCCTTCTCTGCAATAAGGGATAACACCCTGTCAAACTCAACTCGCTCTCCTAAAGTCATACCACTTAAAGTCCAAAGTCAATCCTGTGGAGCATTATCGCTTCGCTACATTGCAAAATGAAAAGGTCTACGGACAGGGACAAGCCCTGTCCCTACAATGTAGGGACAACCCTTGTGGTTGTCCGCAAGAGGCTGTGCAAAAAATCAGTTTACCCTGTTAAATAGAGTCGCCCTATAGCAACACTCTGGTATTTAGGTTAAGTCCAATCCATTAAAACTGACACCCAATCAAAGACGGTTATCGGTTATCAGTTATCGGTAACGGCCAACTAACTAACTAACTAACCAACTAACAAACTAACTACCTAACACCTGATTTGACCCAATAACCGATTACCGATTACTGCTTACTACCTACTGCTTACTGCCTACTACCTACTGCCTACTGACCTTTTGCTTTTACCTTTCTTTGTCACCCACAATCTCTGGGCATTTTTCTGTTTTTTCTTCTCGGATGGTTTCTCGTAGTATTCTCTCTGCTTTAGTAGAGATAGTATACGATTCTTTTCGCATTCTCTTTTGAACCTGCGGAATGCAGATTCAAAGGATTCTCCGTCCCTCACCTTCACTGACAGCATCCCTTTCACCCCCCTTCTTTGAATTATGAATTATGAATAGACCTTTTGACTTTTAGACCTTTTGACCTTTTGACTTCTCTTTTATCTTTTTAAGCCAGAAGGTGTCTGTAATATCCCGAGATCTAAATGAGTCTTTTTTCATCTCAAGGAGATGGTTTAGACTTACCACGGGTATTTTTACTCCGTCTATCTCTTTTTTTATCATATCCCTGGAGGCCTTTTTATAATCCACTTCCCATATCTTTGATATAAGGTCTATGTCAAAATATTTATCGTCTGAACTTGCGATTAAGACTGTGCTATATTTTTTCAGATCGTTGCTCCTGAGATCCTTTACTATGGGATTAATATCCTTCATCGCTATCCTTACCTTCTCAATATTTTTTTCTGAGCTCTCAATGATAAAATCATAGTCTATTGTTCTTCGCTTCTGTTTAGCAATGTCTTCAACTCCATGTAATTTGATAGCGTATCCACCACATACCACATACTTTACTCCATGCTTGTTCAAACTCCTGCATATCTCTATAAACTCTTTATCTATTTTCATTTTTCTTCTCCCATGCCTTGACCACCCTTAAGGCTTCGTCTCTATGTTTTTCCTCAGGTGTTCTAAATCTATATATTCCCGGTGGATAGGACTTAACCCTAATTCTCATATACTCGTAGGTATCTAATTCCTCAAGGTTTTTCCCTTTCTCAAGCCAGCGCTCAAAATAAGCCCTGTCAGCCTCCTCAAATGTCTTAAACCTATATATCCCTGATTTCATATCCCCTCACTACTCACTCCTCACCTTTGCCAGTCTCCCTATCAATTCCCTCTCTTCCCGTGACAGTTTTTTGGGGACATCTATAAACACCTCTGTCAACTGGTTACCTCTGCCATACCCATTCAATTTCGGCATACCTCTACCACGCAGGTTAAAGACCTGTCTTGATTGCGTTCCAGATGGAATCTTTAGGATTACATTCCCGGCAAGTGTTTCTACCTTAATCTTCCCCCCCAAAACTGCCACTGGATATGGGACAGGAACCCTGATATAGATATCGTTTCCCTTGCGAGTAAAGAGAGGGTCTGGTTTCTCCTCCACAACTACTATGAGGTCCCCTTTTGGCCCTCCATGCTCACCTGCGTTTCCTTGACCCCGTAATGACAGATAGTTCCCATTCTGCACACCTGGAGGTATCTTTACCTTTATTGTCGCTCTCTTTTTCACGAGCCCTGTGCTGTTACAGGCAAGGCAGGGGTCTTCTATAACCTTTCCGGTTCCACCACAATTTGCACAGGTTGAAACAGTTGAGAACTGACCAAACACTGTCCGTTGAATCTGCTGAACTCTTCCTCTCCCACCACAGACAGAACAGGTCTTTGAACCCTTTCCACCCCTACCTTGACAAATCTCACAACTCTCCATTCGTGCAACCTGAATTTTCTTTTCCACACCAGTATATATCTCTTTTAAGCTCAGTGATATTCTGACCTTTATATCCCCACCACGGGTCACATATCTCCCCCTGGTTCGGGTAGTCTCACCACCAAAAAACTGCTCAAATATGGAACCGCCTCCTCCAAAAAGGTTCCCAAGTCTACCCTCAAACAGCTCATTGAACAGGTCACCCAGGTCGGTCTGATGCGTCCTGACAAAGTCTCCCATATCAAAACCAGAGGGACCATACTGTCTTTGTGCAAAATCAGATCCATATCTATTATAAGCAGCTCTCTTATCAGGGTCTATAAGTACATCATACGCCTCTGAGATCTCTTTGAACCTCTCCTCAGATTCACTCTTGTTATTAGGGTTCATATCGGGATGGTATTTCTGTGCAAGCCTTCTATATGCTGACTTTATCTCATCCGTTGGTGCATCCTTTGAAACCCCAAGTATTTTGTAGTAATCTTTTGCCATACCCTACACCCTACACCCTGTCCTTCATCCTTT
>CAYRBN010000014.1:12876-16404 GCA_964422625.1 uncultured bacterium
ATCCTTTATCCTTTATCCTTTATCCTTATCATCCTCCACTACTTCATACTCTGCCTCCTGTGGTCCCTCCTCTTTTTTGGGTTCTTCCTTCTCCTCTTTCTTGCCCTCTTCTCTCTTTTCCTTGACATCTTCTGTCTTCTTGTACATCTCCTCTGCAAGTTTATATGATGCCTTCTGGGTCTCCTCTATTGCCTTCACTATTGTTTCTTTATCACCACTCTCTTTCACTTTCTTCAGATTGGTAATCGCAGTCTCTATAGACCCGCGATCTTCTTGCGAGATCTTATCACCAGACTCTTTTAGAGATTTTTCAACCGAGTATATCACTGCATCCGCCTGATTTCTTGCCTCGATCAGCTCCTTCTTCTTCCTATCTTCTGCCTCATGCTCCTTTGCCTCTTTCTCCATTCTTTCTATTTCCTCCTTTGATAGGCCTGAGGATGCTGTTATGCGAATAGACTGTTCCTTGTTCGTTCCCTTATCCTTTGCAGAGACATGTAATATCCCATCCGCATCTATGTTAAATGTGACATCAATCTGTGGAATCCCTCTTGGAGCTGGCGGAATACCCATAAGGTCAAACCTTCCAAGTGTGCGGTTGTCAGGTGCCATAGGACGCTCACCCTGAAGAACATGTATGGTAACTGCGGACTGACCATCTGCTGCTGTTGTAAATATCTGGCTTTTACGGGTAGGAACAGTCGTATTTCTTGGTATTACTGGTGTCATAACCTCGCCCAATGTCTCAATACCGAGAGTAAGAGGGGTTACATCTAAAAGAAGAACCTCCTTCTTGCCATCCTCTCCGGCAGAGAGCATATCAGCCATAATACTGGCACCCATTGCAACAACCTCATCTGGGTTCACACCTTTGTGCGGTTCTTTCCCAAAGAAATCTCTGACAAATTCCTGCACCTTTGGCATCCTCGTCATTCCACCTACAAGCACTATCTCATCTATATCTTGAACACCCTTTATAGTTGAACCCGCCTTCTTTGATGCGTCCTCCAGCGCCTTTTTCGTAGGAGGTCCCATTCTACCAGTAAGATCAGAAACCAATGATTCAAACTTTGTCCTTGTCAGTCTGACCTCAAGATGTTTTGGTCCGGATGCATCCGCGGTTATGAACGGGAGATTGACATCGGTCTCTAACACTGTTGAAAGCTCACACTTTGCCTTCTCAACCGCATCCCTTATTCGCTGGAGAGAAGATGGGTCTTTTCTCAGGTCTATCCCATGCTCCTTTCTGAACTGATCGGCAATCCAGTCAACTAATCGCTGGTCAAAGTTATCTCCACCGAGATGTGTATCACCATTTACTGCAATGACCTCAATCACAGGCGGGGTCTCTCTCATATCTATCTCCAGAATGGATATATCAAATGTTCCTCCACCCAGATCAAATACCGCAACCCTCTGTTTTTTTAAGGAACCAAGACCATAAGAGAGAGAAGCCGCAGTCGGCTCATTTATGATTCGGACAACCTCAAGCCCTGCTATCTTTCCTGCATCTTTTGTTGCCTGTCTCTGGGAGTCATTGAAATAGGCAGGAACTGTTATCACTGCCTTGGCAACCTTCTCACCAAGATATGCCTCTGCCGCCTCTTTCAGATACTTGAGTATCATAGCAGATATCTCAGGTGGCGAAAACTCTTTACCAGCAACAGTTACCCTTGCATCCTGATGGGGACCCTCTACAACTTTATATGGAACAAGTTTCATCTCCTCTGCTACCTCGTCGCTTCTCCTACCCATAAACCTCTTTATAGAGTAGATTGTATTATCAGGGTTTGTTATCATCTGCCTCTTTGCAGTTGGACCCATAACCCACTCTTTGGTTTTCTGATTGAATGCAACCACAGAGGGTGTGGTCCTACCCCCCTCTGGGTTAGAAATTACTATCCTCTCACTACCATCTACCACTGCAACACAGGAATTGGTAGTTCCGAGGTCTATCCCTATTATCCTCTCTCTCTTTGTCATAATTTCACCTCCTTAACCCGCCTGCGGCGGGAAATCCTTAATCCTAAAACAGACTACAGACCAAAGACCACAGACTACAGACCTAACTAACCAACTAACAAACTAACCACCTATTTCGCTACCACAACCTTTGCGGGTCTGGCAAGCCTACCTTTAAGTTTATATCCCTTTTCCAGTTCTTCCAAAACGACCCCGTCTTCTTGTTTGGATGGGCTCACAGATACTGCCTCATGGTATCTTGGGTCAAACTTCCTGCCAACAGATTCAAACGGCTCCACCCCTTCTCTCTTTAATATAGCCAAAAGGTGTTTATATATCAGCTCAACACCCTTAAAAAAGTTGTCATCTTTATGCTTCACCTTGAGTGCCCTTTCAAAATTATCAATAACAGGGATAAGAGCCTTGAGAAGTCTCTCGTTTGTATAATTTGTAAGTTCTTCATGCTCTCTCTTTACTCGTTTTCTATAGTTTTCAAGGTCTGCAATTGCCATAAGGTACTTATTTTTCAATTCCTTTATCTCCTCTTCAAGATGCTTCTTTGTCCTTCTCATACAACCCCCGGATAAATAGTAAGCAGTAGGCAGTAAGCAGTAATTGGTTATCAGTAATCAGTAATCGGTAATCAGTACACCCGACACCTAACCAACTAACAAACTAACCAACTAACATCCTTTTTCCTTTATCCTTTTTATTGCTATATTAATACTCCGATCCTATCCCACCGTATCTCTATCTTCGGAATATCCCCCCTCAATATCTTCGGGAGCACTCTAAGTATCGGAATATCCCACCTCCATGACCAGTAGATAATAAATGGTCTTCCTCTCAGATTATCCATGGGTAAGGGTCCCCAGAACCGTGAATCATAAGAGTTATCTCTATTATCTCCTAACACGAAGATATAGCCCTCTGGCACCACTACAGGTCCAAAATTATCCCTCACATGGCCGCCGGCATTCTTAAGGTTCCCTTGTTCCCAGATAGTTTGATACCGTTCCCTATCATCCAATTTCAGTGGAGGGTATACGCGTCTGTCTCTATGGATGACATAAGGTTCATCAACCCTCTCTCCATTCACATATAGCACCTTATTCCTTATTTCAACCAGATCTCCCCCAACAGCAACACATCTTTTGACAAAATCCTTTCTTTCAACGGGCATTCTAAATATGACGATCTCTCCCCTTTGAGCCCCCCCCCACTTGACTAACTTTCTGTTTTGAAACGGGTCCTGCAGTCCGTAGTTGAATTTCGTGGCAAAGAGAAAATCACCAATCAGTAGTGTCCCCTCCATAGACCCTGTTGGTATCTTATATGCCTGGACTACATAAGCCCGTATGAGAAGTACTGCCAAACCCATAATTATTCCGTCGTATACTATTTTTTTTAACTTCACATAACCCCCCTCTTATCAGTAAGCAGTAAGCAGTAAACGGTAATCAGTGATCGGTAAAGACCAACTAACCCCCTAACCAACTAACTAACTAACTAACAAATTCCTTCATCCTTTTTCCCTTAACCTTTATCCTTTTTCCTTTATCCTTT
>CAYRBN010000014.1:16504-20752 GCA_964422625.1 uncultured bacterium
CAAATTCCTTCATCCTTTTTCCCTTAACCTTTATCCTTTTTCCTTTATCCTTTTTACCTTATAGTAGCACTCATGAGCAATAAGTTACTAATTATTATTTTAGCCTCTCACAGCAAGAAACGCCTCCTTGGGTATCTCAATCAGTCCTATCCGTTTCATTTTTTTCTTCCCTGCTTTCTGCTTCTCAAGAAGCTTACGTTTTCTGGTGATATCTCCCCCATAACACTTAGCAGTTACATCTTTCCTTGTTGGCGCAACCCTTGATTTTGCTATAATTCTTCCATTGCTGGCTGCCTGTATAATAACCTCAAAGAGCTGCCTTGGTATGACCTCCTTCAGCTTTCTAACCAATCTGACCCCTTCATGGTATGCCATCTCTCTCGGAACTATATTAGAAAAGCTGTCCACCTGCTTTCCATTCACCAATATATCAAGTTTCACAAAATCTCCGAGTCTATATTCCAAAAACTGATAATCAAGGGAGGCAAAACCCTGGGATATGGATTTCAGATTATCATAGAAATCAAATATAATCTCTGATAGAGGAATCTCGTATTCTATCTCTACCATATGCTCACTATGGTAAAAGATCGATTTCTGTATGCCTCTTCGGACTTCACAGAGCTTAAGTATTTTCCCGATATATAAAGGAGGCGTAAATATTTTTATCAGCACAATCGGTTCCTCTATACTCTTTATCTCTACTAAAGGTGGGAGCTGCCCAGGATTCTCTATCCAGATAGGGTCTCTGTTGTGTAAAACAACCCTGTACCTTATACTTGGAGAGGTACTGATTATAGAGATACCCATCTCTCTCTCAAATCTCTCCTCTATGATCTTCTTATGAAGCATGCCAAGAAAACCACACCTGAAACCAAACCCCAGAGCAGAGGATACCTCTGGCTCATAAGTGAGACTTGAATCTGTAAGGAGAAGTTTCTCAATCGCAGCTTTTAATGACTCATAGTCTTCACCGTCGGCTGGATATATCCCAGCATATACATACGGAATCGCCTCATGATAGCCCGGCAAAGGCTCCACCGCCTCTTGACTTTGGACCTCGGACTTCGGACTTCGGACTTCGGACTTTATTACCGTATCTCCTATCCCTATCTCCTTTGCATTCCGTATGTTGCAGATTATATATCCAACATCTCCTGAGACAAGAACATCTGTCTTTACTCTGTCAGGAGAAAAGTAACCCACCTCCTGCACCTCGTATCTCTTTTTAGATCTGAAAAACTTAATTCTGTCACCCTCTTTTATACTCTCTCCCATAACCCTTATATAAGGAATAGCACCTCTATATTCATCGTAGTATGAATCAAATATAAGTGCCCGAAATAGAGAGTCATTAAGATCAGGAGATGGAATTTTCTCTACTATTCTATCCATAAGTTCTCTAACACCCAACCCATTTTTTGCTGACACAAGAAGGATCTCTTCATCACCCAACAAGCTCACAATCTCTTCTCTCACATCGTCAATATGTGCATTGGGAAGATCTACCTTGTTTATAACTGGAATTATTGTGAGATCAGCCTCCATCGCCATATACAGATTACTTACAGTCTGTGCCTGAACCCCCTGGACAGCATCAACAAGTAAGACAGCTCCCTCACACGCGGCAAGGCTTCTTGTTACCTCATAAGAAAAATCAACATGTCCTGGGGTATCTATAAGATTAAATACAGATTCCTTATATTTCATTCTTATAGGATGTGCCTTTATTGTTATGCCATGCTCCCTTTCAAGTTCCATCTTATCTAATACCTGTTCCCTCATAAGTCTCTTTGGGATGGTTTCTGTAATCTCGAGCATCCTATCCGCAAGGGTGGACTTACCATGGTCTATGTGGGCAATTATACAGAAATTATGTTTATGCATTATCCGAGAATATGCGTTAGCCACAGAACTTCATTCACCCCGCACCTATGCATAGGTGCGGGGCAGGAAAAAACACAGAAATAGATTAAATCTTTGAAAAAATATATGTTCAGCCACAGAAGCACACAGAAAACTTTTTTCAGCCACAGAACTTCACAGAAGTACACAGAAGATGGGAAAAATAGATTTTTTTCTGTGAAATTCTGTGTTATTCTGTGGCTTTATGCATTATTTGGAATTATCAATCAGTCTTGTCTTGCCAAAGTATACTGCAAGGGCAATCAGCACAGGACTATTCAGTTTTTCCACAGGTTTCAGGTTCTTCTTATCAACAATCTCTATATACTCTATCTGGGCAGTCTTTTTCTCCTCTATCAGTTTTTGCATTGCATTAATAACCGTTCGGCTATCATCCTCACCTTCTTCTATAAGTTTTTTCCCCATCTGCAGTGCCTGGTATAGAACTCTTGCATCCTTTCTCTCATCTTTACTTAAATAGATATTTCTTGAAGAGAGAGCAAGTCCATCATCTTCTCTGACAGTAGAGACAAGAACTATCTCTATCTCAAGATTCATATCAGAGACCATCTTTTTTATCACCATTGCCTGCTGGTAGTCTTTCTCTCCAAATACTGCAAGATGAGGTCTGATGATGTTAAACAGTTTCATACATACAGTTGTAACACCTCTCATATGCCCGGGTCTTGTTCTGCCGCAGAGGGTATCAGTCAATCCCTTTACCTCTATATAAGTTGAATAGTCTAAAGGATACATATCATTGGCATCTGGATGAAATAGTATATCCACCCCTCTTTTCTCCAGGAGTTTCCTGTCATGGTCAAGGTCTTTTGGATAGGTCAGATAGTCCTCGGTTGGACCAAACTGTTTTGGATTTACGAATATGCTTGCCACAAGAATATCAGACAGAGACCTTGCCCTGTCTATAAGAGATAGATGTCCCTTATGTAGAAACCCCATAGTTGGGACAAACCCTATCTTTTTCTCTTTTCGGAGATCAGAGATGAGGGTCTGCATATCTTTTACAGTAGTAATTATTTTCATAGATATTATTATATATATCTTTTATAGAGCTCCCTTCTAAAGGATGCAAGAGAGATGGGGCAATCTCCATAAGAGGTGTGAGCACAAAAAGTCTCTTTATAAGTTCTGGGTGGGGGATTTTGAGAGCCGGGCTATCTATAATGAGCTCGCCAAAAAAGAGTATATCTATATCTATTGTTCTTGGACCAAACCTCTCCCCCCTTATTCTACCAAGATGGTTTTCTATCTTATGAATATGAGAAAGGAGTTCAAACGGAGAGGAAGGGAAATCATAAGCAAGAACAGAGTTAAGAAACAGCGGTTGTGCTATACCGCCTACAGGCTCTGTTTCATAAACTGCGGATGCCTTTATGATTTTTCCGTACCTGGAAAGAAGTCTTATCGTCTCACTAATATTATTGAGTCTCTCTCCCAGATTAGACCCAAGACAGAGATAAGTTATCAATCAAAATCACGCTCCTTTAATGATTAAATTGTCAAAATCAACAGATAGTGTTTATATTATAACATAAATTCCGGAAAATTGCAAGTTTTTTTTTGCAAAATTTAAATTTTTTCCACTTTTTTCTTGACAAATCAAATTTTTTATGCTAAAATGAATTGAAAATGAAAAGCAATACCAAAAATATAGAGCCAACCACGGTGAGAAGCTATCTTCATCAGAGGGGCTTGAAGCACTCCTTGAAAAGGGATACTATTACCGAGTTGTTTTTCAGGGTGGACAAACATCTGAGTGTTGAGGAACTATACAATGAGGTGAAGGAGATAGACCCTGATATAAGTTTTTCCACTGTATACAGAGCCTTAAAACTTTTGGAGAGTGCAGGGCTTGCGATATCCAGAAAGTTCAGGGATGGAATAATGAGATTTGAGCCTGTCCATCCAGGAGAGCATCACGACCACCTGATCTGTGTAAAATGCAGTAAGATAATAGAGTTCAACGACAAGAAGATAGAGGATATGCAGAAACAGATTATTAAGAAATACAGATTTAGATTGCTAAACTATAGACTGGAATTATACGGATACTGTGATAAATGTAGAAAAGACGCTTAACACCTCACGAGATTGCAAATCTTTTCTTGATTGCACAGGAAAGCTTACGCTAACTGATATTAGCACACAGATTTTCACAGATAAAACTGATGGACACAAATATAATTCATTATAAAGATTTTTCTGAAATCTGTACCTATCTATTCAATCTGTGTTCATCTGTGTGCTTTTCCTCTTTTTTTCTTGGTAAATCTATTTTTTTATGTTATAATTATGAAAATGAAAAGCAATATCAGAAATATA
>CAYRBN010000015.1:0-20737 GCA_964422625.1 uncultured bacterium
TTTTGCGCCAAAAGAGTGCACAGAGAAAAATAGCTAAGTCCTTTATTTTTAAGATAATTCTCCGTGTTCTCTGTGGTTAATGCATAATCTGGAATAATGTAATGATAAATATCAGAGCGTTCCTGAAACAGTTCTATTTAACAGGGTGAACAGGATAATGGGTTGTAGGGGCAGGGCTTGCCCCTGCCCATTAAGGACAAATTCTAAATTCTAATATCTAAATCCTAAACAATTTCAAAATCCTAAATTCCAATGTCCTAAACTTGTTTTCCGTATCATATTAGTTTTGAATTTTGTATTTTGGTCTTTTGTATTTGTTTAGGATTTCGGATTTAGAGTTTAGGATTTGCCCTTACATCAAGGGTTACCCCTACACGCCCTACGCCTTACGCCCTACTCTCTTCACTAATTACCTTTGCAAGAAGCCCTATTCCCTCTTCTATCTCTTCTATGCCTGGATAGGAAAAGTTCAGCCTCATTGTATTTCTCTGTCCACCATCGTGATGGAATGCTGAACCAACAACATAGGCAACTTTGTTTGCAATTGCGGTCTCAAACATCCTTCCAGTATCCATACCCTTTGGAAGGGTAAGCCAGAGGAAAAGTCCACCGTCTGGTTTTGTCCAGGATAGACCGGGCAGTTCTGGCATATATTTACTTAGAGCAGAAAGCATAGCATCCAGTTTTTTGCTATAGACAGAAACAAGTTTCTCTATATGCCCCGTCAGGGCATCCTTCTGCATAATTCTTCTGACAATTGCCTGTGTGAAGGGTGGTGTGCATAGGTCTGTTGCCTGTTTTGCCATTACAAGTTTGTCTATTATCTCTCTCTTTGCAATCACATACCCAAGTCTGAAACCCGGGAACAGAATCTTTGAAAATGAAAAGACAGAAACAACCCTCTCCATATCTTCACCAAGTGCGAAGAACTGTGAAGATGAGGTGCCCTTGTATCTCAGAACTCTATAAGGGGTATCTGATAGAATAAATGTATCATATTTTCTTGCCAACTCAAGTGTCTCTTTTCTTCTCTCCTCTGTCATTGTAACACCTGAAGGGTTTTGGAAATCAGGCACTATATATATAAACTTTGGAATCTCCCAGAGACCCTTCATCTCCTCCAGGACATCCCGAAGGATATCTGTTCGCATACCTTTATCATCAAGTGAAACCCCATACAGTTTCGCTCCATAAGAGTTAAATGCCTGAAGACCACCAAGATAGGTTGGATAGCCCACAACAAGTCCATCACCCGAGTCTACAAATATCTTTGTAACAAGGTCAAGCCCCTGTTGTGAGGCAGTGGTAATCATAACCTGATCAAGTGAGATCTCTACCCCCTCTCTCTCCTTATGCCATCGGACTATCTCTTCCCTCAAGCCTGCATCACCCTCTGTTGCTCCATACTGCAATGCAGTCTCTCCTTCCTTTCTCAAGACCTCTGTTGTGGCCTCTTCTACAAGATCAAGTGGGAAGAGTGTAGGGTCTGGCATCCCACCGGCGAATGATATAATCCCTGGCCTGGCAATCAACTTCAAAAGTTCCCTTATCTCGGAACGTTTCATTGCCTTTGCCCTCACAGAAAGTTTGTCCTCAAGCATAGCACCCCCGGTTAAAAGTAAGCAGTAAGCAGTAAGGAGTAGAGCGTAAGGCGTAGAGCGTAAGGCGTAGGGCGTAGGGCGTAGAGCGTAAGGCGTAATTGATAATCAGTTCCCTGACACCTGACTACCTAACCCCTGATAAGTAACAGGTGGAGCATCTTGCTCCACTCCACTGCTCCCTTTCTCCTCTACTTCAAAACTACAAGCTTTTTTGTGGCTCTAAAGTAAAGTAAGCAGTAGGTAGTAAGGAGTAGGCAGTAAGCAGTTATCGGTAATCAGTTATCGGTTATCGGTAAAGGACAGCCAACTAACCAACTAACCAACTAACTACCTAACACCTATTCCAATTCCCAGCCCAAAAGAGTTCATCTTTCCTATATTATAACTGATGTCTATATCAAACAGCAAATAATCTATACCCACTCCCACAATCCCTCTGAATAAATTATCCCCTATCACAGTTTTCTCTATCTCTTTATAACTGAAGTTGAAGTTTGTCCTCTCGAGACCTATCCCGACATAAGGAGAAAAGGATACTGGCAAAAGAGGTGGAGCAATGCCCAAATTTGCCATAACTGTCCCGTTCAGATTATCTGCCCTTGCAATATCTCCGAACCTGAGCCCTTGATATCCCCCACCTCCTATCAGGGTTAAGGAGAAGATAGGCATAGGTATAAGGTCCCTGGTAGTATACTTTATACTCGCGCCAAAAAAATGGCCTTTTGTTTCCACAAAGTTGAATGGACACCATCTGATACTCATATTCAACCTCTTAAACAGACCGAGATTTAGCTGTGGAACTGCAAAAAAGATACCAGGAAATCCAAGCCCTATAAGATCTATAGGGTCTCCCTCAATCGCTTCTCTCCCACCAAATATTGTATTAGCTTCAAAGGTAGTGGTCTCTGTAAAAGGTATGGTGTCAATCCATACCGTATCACCAATATCACCAATATCTATCGTATAGGTAGCAGTCTTTGCCTTCTCGGGGACAGATACCCAGACCAGTTTTGCACCAACCGAAAAACCAAGGGGTTTGTGGTCCCTTATAGGGATAAAATCAGTCCCCATCGCAGTCCCAAACGCAGTAACCAGAGGTTTTGTATAGGTGGCAAGTATCTCTGAAGCAGTCCCTCTTATTAGACTCTCTGGTGTGTCGGAGAAAAGAGAGGAGACAGAGAAGAATAGAGAAAAGATCAGAGCTATCTTGTTCATAACACCCCCTTGTCGCTTCGCTTCATTGAAAAATGAAAATTGCAAAGTGCAAAACTAACATCTCCACTTAAAGAATCTTGATAATCTGCGAAAACGGTAGAAATTTTTTATGTGGTAAGTTAGAGTCCATCAGATTGTCTGGAGTGCAGTAGATTGCTACTGCACCTTGCATTACCAGGGTAATGTACTCCATCTTGTTCATTTTAACGCAGAAACTTTTACAATTTTATCATTGTAGAATCGTCGAACAGATCTAATGCACTCCAACTTGTCAATTTTAACCCAAAAACAGAAAAAAGTCAAGTAAATTTTGCTTTCGCAAATGCTTTTTTAGGATGTGGGAAAGGTCTCCTGACCTTGACCATCGGCATCAGAAGATGCCTCCCACATTCGGTTATCAGCACAAAATGTAGGCACGATTTCAAATCGTGCCAGCACAAATTGAATTTGTGCCTACAAATGGTCACATTGGGAGATGCCTCCTACACGGCACTGTATAGTAGTATATATCTAATATAAATCCTGTTAATCCTGTCAAGAAAAAAATAACCACAGAGGACGCAAAGTGTCCCCAACACGAAGTGTCTGTAACAAGATGTATCTCAGTCTCCAATTAACATCCTGATAATATCTTTGCCCACCTTGACTTCTGGAATTGCCTTTATCTGAACCTTGAAATTGTAGTTCCATCTCTTTCCATACCTCTGGTGGGTGAACATTAGTTCCCAGCAGTGAAGGTCTCTGGTGAGTGTGATATGCTCACTTATAAGATCTCTCTCTCGTATGTTGTATCTTGCTCCACCCTCCAGACTCCAGCCCTTTGTAAGATTCATACCAAGAGAGCCCCAAATACTTTGATCTCTTCCCTCCCTCATATTATATGTCAATTTTGCCCTGAAGTCTTTATGAGAAAATGTCCAGGAGGTTATAAGGCTTTTATCATATACCCTACCTTGATATGGGTCAAACATCCAACTTCCCCTTATTGAGAGCTGGCGAAATGGTGATGAGCCTACAGTAAAGCCGAGAGGATTCCATTTACTCTCCTCAAAATTCCATCTGGCACTGATGTTTGCCCATCCTAAATTAAATCTCCTCCCGTCCCAGAATACGAGCTGGAAATCATTCCTGAGTGATGCCCCCATACTTCTCGTATAAAAACCTTCAGTCCTTGAAAAACCATAATGAAAGCCTGGACTTGCAGTATGCCATATCTGTGGGCCTCCCATAACAGTTCTCCCATAGAGGACAGTTCCAATATTGATAGAACCTTGTTCAGTCCTCTCAAGAGATATCTCCTCTCTATCTGTGATATTAAATCTCATCCCCAGCTGAGGCGAGAGATTGAAATGCCATAGCCTCCTTTGCAGTGTAAATCTGAGGTTATTATGACTCTCTCTTCTTCTCTCCTTACCTGTTATAGAATTGCGGAGGAGCCCTGAATAGGAGAGACGACCTCCAAATAACTCTCTTGAGACAGAGGATGTTATTCTGGGATAATCCCCTCTAATTTCGTCTCTCTCTAGCTCCCTTGTCTCCCTTATCACAAGGGAGCTAGAGATCGGACCAAATCTTCTTGATACCGAGAGAAAGGACGAGAGCACCTGATCCAGCTCCCTTATAACATCCTCTCCAAAATCCCTGTTGAATGCAAGGTCACTCACAAAGTCTGCCCTGCCCTTCACCACTGTTCCATCCCTCAGTTTATGTCTATGCACACCCCTTACACTCCATCTTCTTCTTCCCCCCTTCTCATCTACATATTGCATATTAAGGTTTCCTGATAAAGAGGGTCTATAAAGCCACAAGCCCTCAAGATTGAGAGCCAACCCCTTATTCTCCATATAGTCAAGCCCTATTGTAAGGTCTGCATAGTCTGATATTACCCAGTAATAGGCAATGTTTCTCACATACCTGCCGAGAAAGGCGTCTCTCCCTATCCTGGGATGCAACAACCCGGATGACCGTTCTCTTTTTAGGGGGAAAAACCAGAATGGAAGTATGAACACGGGAATATCCCGTATATAGAGGACTACCGGCCTTGCATAGACCATATCATCAACAAATACCTTCAGCTGATCTGCCCAGAAGTGATAACAGGGATGCTCATGTTCACAGGTAGTGAACCTGCCTGACTCTATATTCAG
This sequence comes from uncultured bacterium, assembly GCA_964422625.1. Classification (GTDB taxonomy): domain Bacteria; phylum Hydrothermota; class UBA3073; order UBA3073; family UBA3073; genus CAYRBN01. The sequence continues at coordinate 4,964 of CAYRBN010000015.1, forward strand.
TGTTCTCTCCGCTACCAATCTCATTTCATCCCCTTCAAACCAGCCCTTCTCAACCGTGCCACTGCCATCAAGGACAACGCCCTTGCGTGTGTTAAGATTATAAGCCATTGCTCCGCCATATATCGTGTCTCCACCTACATAGAGAATAGAGTTCTTATAAGAGTGGACATCGTTTGTCTCTATATTAAATACTATACTGTCGGATAATACCTTCACATCTGTATAATAGACCCTTGCCCCATCAGTGAGGAAGATCTTGTTAGCCTCAAAATCATAGAACAGACTGCCTCCAAAATAGACTACGGTTGTATCAAGAAAAATAAGAAAATAGAGAATCAGCATAATATCCTTTCTCTTTATCCTTCACCCTTCATCCTTTATCCTTCATCCTTTATCCTTTATCCTTTTTCCTTTTTCCTTGTTTCCCCCGGACTCCCATCTCAATAAGAAGAAGTCCAAGCACCCCAAGAAAGAACCATCGCTTTATAGAGACCCTTCCAATCTCCTGATACAATCTGTCTATCTCTATTCTATGCATCGCTCTATCCAGATTTACCGCGACCTCATCTCTCTCATCTATACTGTAAATACCAGGACTGGGAGGGGTAAATCTGATATATAGACCATCTTTATCAAGAGATGGAGATACCCTGAAGACAGTGTTGCTCCCTCTCTTTTTAATCTCATAAGCGCGGTTCTCTTCTACCCGCCTTATAATATCCCTACCCCATGCTATGATTCCTGGATAGATTCCCCCTTCTCTAAGGTATCTAACTGTGCGAAAGATAAGAGGTGGAAAGTTTGGGGAGAGAACTATATCAGTGTTCTCTAATGATGGAAGGAACAGAAAGAAGATGATGCTCTCCCTTTCTATAATTGCAGGTCTCCCATCAGAGAATTCTGCTATGGTTTTGCCGTCTATCTTCTCATCCGAGCTTCTGTATATCTTTCTTGAGGAGATCTCCTCAATAGACGCATCGTCAAAAAGAGAAAATACTGGGTGAGCCCTGTCTATCTTCTCAAGGGTAACGAATCCGAGTTTTTCCTCCCCCTGTATAAAGACCAGAGACGGAGGGCCAATCGGTATAAACGGTTCGTCTATAAAGAGCAAAAGGTCAAAATGGGGTTTGGGAAAGGTAATATGCTCTATTGTGATAGGTAGATCCAACCCCCCTGGTATGAGTGCCTTCTGTATGTAAAAAGAGGGCTCATCAGTCCCAAGCATCCCGATTTCTGTCTTCAAAAGAGGACTGAACGAGAAATAGTAAACATTATCAATCTGTAATGGATCATCTCTGATCTCTACCCAGCCTGAGTTGATGCCCTGTTTCAGTCTGTATGGGAGCCTGATAAAATTCTTCTTAGGAGATAGATAGATATCTTCAGTTAGGGTGTCAGGTCCTGAGATTAAAGAGAGAGGTATTTGGGTATGGTGTTCACTATGGTTTGTGATCCCTATAACCAGTTCATTCATTCCTGGATGGGGTAGCGGGTTTTCAAGATAGACCGTATCTATAGAAAAAAGGTTCTTCTCTCCCTCCACCCGAATGATATTCTCTCTTTTGGGGAGATCTTTTGATGTGATAAACATTACATCTCTCTGGTCTAATGGTATCTGAAACATCCTGTATGCAGGAAGGATATCAGGGGTATATCTCCTTTCAGATGCCAGGAGAACCCTGCCGCCCCTCTGCTCTGCAATATCCAGAGCAACTCTCTTTGCCTTCTCAAACAGGATACCATCTTCGGTCTCTGTGAACATATCGTAAGAGTCGTCAAGCACGACAGGGACTCCCTCAGTCCTGATATGAGGGTTTGCAAAGGCAAGCACCAAAAGAAGTAATATGAGTGTCCTTATTGCCAGAAGAAGCCACTCCCTGAGTCTGAGAAAGAGATTCCCGCCTGTTATAGACTCTTCAACGATCTTAAGCCATGGGAATGGGGTCCGAACAGCCCGTTTTCTCTCAAATAGGTGAAGGATAAAGGGTATCGGTAGAGAGAGTAGTCCTAAAAGAAATATTGGAGCAAGGAAAGACATGAGATTTGATTAGAAGATTTCAAGATTGGAAGATTCCAAAATCTGCAATCTGCAATCTGTAATCTGCAATCTTAATTTTTACCCCTTTCTAAATATAAAATACAAGACCTTCTCAAATGGACAATTGGTATCTACTGTTATGGAATCTATATTATTTTTCTGTAACTCCCTCTTTATCTTTGAGATAAATTGATTCATCTTCTCTCTGTATCTGTTCTGGAGTGATGAGGCATCTATCAAAATCTCTTCTTTTGTCTCCATATCATAGAGTCTCATAGAACCCCTGAATGGAAAATCTCTCTCAGATGGGTCAAGTATCTGGACAACCAACAGTTCATTACCCCTTGCAGAGAGGTTTATAAGAGAGCTTGTAACATCTTTCTCATTGTCTAAAAGGTCAGAGAGAACCAGGATAAATGCCCTCCGTTTTGCCTTATTTGATAGATCCTCTACTGCTTTTCTCATCTCTGTTCTCCCTCCTGGAGTCGCTCTATCCAGTGCGGTTGTGATTCTCTTGATGCCTGCTTTTGTGGTAGAGGGGGCAAGGTAGTCCTTGATTGACCTATCAAACAGGGCAAGAGAGACTGCATCCCCTTTTAATGATAGAAGGTATGAGAAAGATGCGGCGATTATAGAGCCATATTCCCACTTGCTCATACTACCTCTGTCTCTATAGTCCATAGACCCTGAGCTGTCCAACATAGTATAGGCGCGCAGGTTTCTATCCTCCTCAAACCGTTTCAAGTATAATCTATCTGTTTTTCCATAAACCTTCCAGTCTATATAGTGTGGGTCATCACCAGGCAGGAACTGTCTATGTTCAACAAAGTCGAGTGAGAAGCCGTGATAGGGGCTCTTATGTATCCCAACCAAAAAACCATCTACCACTGTTTTAACCTGTAGCTCAAATGAGCGCATCTTTGCTATAGTATGGGGGTCCAGATATTTTCTCATACCTCTATTATAACATAAAGGAGGGCATAAGTCAAGGAAAAAGTGTTTAAACTCCGATGTTCAATGTCTTATCTCCGTCTCTTTTTCTCTCATTCTCTCCTCATTTTTTCCTTGACTTTCTACTACTTTTGTGTTATACTTTGATACATAAAATTTCTATGAAAAAAGATTTTTTACTTGAAATAGGCACTGAGGAGATCCCTGCATCATATCTTGAAGATGGGATAAAGAGCCTTGAACGAGCTCTTGCAGGCTGTCTCAAAGATAATCTGATTCATTTTGGCTCTGTAAAGAGGTTTTATACCCCAAGAAGACTTGCGATTCTCATAAAAGCCCTCGCTCTATCTGGGGAAGATAGAGTAACCCTGCTCACGGGCCCGCCAAAGGATGTTGCGCTGAAGAATGGAAAACCAACACCACAACTCCTCGGGTTTGCAAAGGCACACAATATCCATCCTGATGATGTGAGAATCATTAAAAAAGGCAAAAGAGAGGTTGTTGCACTACAAAAGAGAGAGAAAGGCTGCTCCACGCTAACTATACTGAAAAATTCCCTCCCTTCAATTATAGAAGGAACAGAGTTTCCACGAACTATGAGATGGGAGCCCTCTGGTGTCAGATTTGCCCGTCCAATCAGATGGATAGTCTCCCTTTTGGGCAGAAAGGTGGTCAAATTTCAGATTGCAGGAGTAGTTTCTGATAGGAACTCTTATGCTCGGCGAGGCGAGAAGATTATAACGATTGAGGAACCCGCAGACTATGAGAGGCTTCTTTTAGCAGGGCTTATAATTGCTAACCCTCACAAGAGAAGAGAGAAGATAGAATCCCTGATAAAAATGGAAGCAGAAGAGAATGGTCTCTCTCCTATCAAAGATGAGGAGCTCTTGATAGAGGTTGCAAATATGGTAGAATCACCCATTGCGATTATTGGCAGGTTTGACCCCTCTTATCTATCTCTTCCAGACGATGTGATAAGGGCTGCTCTCAAAGGGCACCAGAGATATTTCTGGACCGAACAGTCATTAAAGGGAACAAACTATTTTATCTCTATTGCAGACAATCCAGACGGGGATCTTGAGCTGATAAAAAGAGGAAACGAGAAGGTTCTTAAGGCAAGGTTGGAAGATGCCCGGTTCTATCTGAAAGAGGATATGAAACTTCCCCTTGATAAGAGGTTGGATGGGTTGAAGGAGATGGTCTATGCCACAGGACTTGGAAGCCTCTATGACAAGACCAGAAGGATTGTTGAACTATCCGAGACCCTTGTTGGTACCTGGATAGACATAGATAAGGTGGATATAGAGGCATTAAGACGGGCTGCACTCCTTGCCAAAACAGATCTTACCACCAATATGATAAAAGATGGTAAGGAGTTCACAAAACTTGAGGGGGCTATAGGGGCAGAGTATGCCAGAAGACAGGGTGAGGATAAAAAGACCCAGGATGCAATCAGGGAACACTATCTCCCGAAATTTGCAGATGATAGACTTCCAGAGACTATGGAAGGCACGGTTCTTGCCCTTGCTGATAAGGTGGATTCTCTTGTTGGGGGATATATTGTCTCGGGTATTCCCAGCTCTTCAAAGGACCCAAGGGGAATGAGGAGAGACGCTAATGGAATTGTCCGAATCCTTTTAGAGAAGTCTATCTCCATTTCACTCCCGGTTCTAATTAATAAATCATTCTCTCTATATAAGAGAGGGTATTGTGATGAAGTTCTTGGGTTTATCATCTCAAGATGCAGACAGTATCTACTTGATAAAGGGGTCCCATACAATATAGTTATGAGTGTGCCAGATGTCCAGGACATCCTCTTAATGAATCAGATAGTGAATTCTATTGTGAAAGCGGGTGATATTCAGGAGATGGTTATGGTGACAAAGAGGATAAACAATATATTGAGAGGGGTGGAGACAGGAGATGTGGCAGAGGAAGAGCTTATAGAAGTAGAGGAGAAAGAGCTTTTCAGAGAGGCAAAAGAGACAGAAACTAAATTGGAAAGAGCCATCAAGGAGGAAAGATTTGGGGATGCGCTCTCTTTTTTAAGAGAGATTGTTCCTTGTATAAACAGGTTATTTGACAAGATTCTCATTATGGCTCCTGATAAGGATATAAAAAGAAACAGACTTGCTCTCCTAAATTATGTATATAGCCTTTTTAATAAGATTGCCGACTTCAAGAGTTATGGAGTTAAGTAGTGAGTAGCGAGTAGTGAGTAGTGAGTAGTGATTTAGAGAGGTATCAAAAATGGAAAAATTACATCTACCCATAATTATTGAGATGGACGAAGATGGGTATTACATAGTGAGTTGCCCGCTGTTCAGGGGTTGTCATTCCTACGGCGAAACTATGGATGAAGCACTGGAGAATATACAGGAGGTCATAGAGATGTGCATGGAAACAAGGATATACCCAGCGGACAGGGATAAACCCTGTCCCTACAATGTAAGGGCAGGGCTTGCCCCTGCCCAATAGGGTAACCGCAAGGGTTACCCCTACAAAATTAGAGGGGGGAGTTATGGAACTTGTTGATAGACTATCAATAAAAAACGAGAGGAAACTTCTTCTGTTTGTAATAGATGGAATCGGAGGAACACCAAAGCATGGGAGAACAGAGCTTGAGACTGCAGATACCCCGAATCTTGATGCATTGGCAGAGAGAGCGACCCTGGGGCTGACTGAGCCTATATCTGCTGGTATCACACCTGGCTCTGGTCCTGCACATCTTGCCCTCTTTGGATATGACCCTCTTACATATGATATAGGCAGAGGGGTGTTAGAGGCTCTTGGTGTAGGATTAAAACTTGGCAAGAGGGATATTGCGGTGAGAGGCAATTTTGCCACACTAAATGAAGACGGGATAGTTATAGACAGAAGGGCAGGCAGAATCCCCTCAGAGAAGAACATTGAAATCTGTCAGAGATTGCAAGAGCATATCAGAAAGATTGAGGATGTAGAGATTATTATACATCCTGGCAAAGAACACAGGTTTGTTGTTCTATTCAGGGGTGATGGCCTCTATCCAGAGGTTGTTGAAACTGATCCACAAAAGGAGGGAGAGCCACCACTAAAATGCATAGCAAAAACAGAAGAATCTGAGAAAACGGCAAGGGTGGTGAGAGGGTTCATCCAGAGGGCAAGAGAGATACTGTCAGCGCCTGCGAATATGCTTCTATTGCGTGGTTTTGCAAAACATCCTAATTTGCCAACTATGCATAATAGGTTCAGGCTTTCCTGCGCCTGTATTGCTACCTACCCGATGTATAAAGGACTTGCAAGACTGGTAGGTATGGAGGTTTTAGAGTCCGGGAATAGAGTAGAAGATGATATAGAGGCATTGAGAGAGAACTGGCACAAATTTAATTTCTTCTATCTTCATATAAAGAGGGCAGATTCTCTGGGCGAGGATGGCAATTTTACTGGCAAGGTTCGTTTTCTTGAGGAGGTAGATGCTATAATACCTGATCTGCTCTCTCTTTCACCAGATGTCCTGGTGGTTACAGGTGACCATTCTACCCCTTCTGTTCTGAGGGCTCATTCCTGGCATCCAAATCCATTTTTGCTGTTTTCAGACTTTGTTATTCCAGATGGTATAAAGAATTTTACAGAGAGGGATTGTGCAAGGGGAGGATTTGGAAGATTCCCATCCCTTGATGTTCTCCCACTTATGCTTGCACACGGATTGAAACTGAAAAAATACGGAGCATAAAAAACTCTAAACTGGAGGCTGGTTAGAGAGGTGTAAATTTATGAGAAAATTCCAAATAACAAAATTCAAACAAATCTCAATGACCAAAATTCCAATGTTCAAAACAGAGAGGTTTAGTATTTGGATATTTGGATTTGGATATTGTTTGTTATTTGGTGCTTGCAATTTGGGATTTGTCTCTAATTTGGTGCTTGCAATTTGGAATTTGTCTGTAATTTGGTGCCTGGGATTTGGGATTTTAAATAGATAGGCATCTACGAATGCTAACCAGGCTCAACTGCTAAAGGGGGTCTTATGATAGACTTTATTATAAAAAGGAACGGGCAGAGGATTCCATTCAACTCTGTGCGTATCCAAAACGCCATATCAGAGGCAGCAAAGGCAACTAAAGAAAAACTGAATGCAAAAAAACTGACCCAAAGGGTCTTAGACCTCCTGAAAAAGGAAGAGAGACCCATCCATATAGAGACGATCCAGGATATAGTGGAGAAGGTATTGATTGAAAACGGATCTGCCCCCACTGCCAAGGCATACATACTATACAGACAACGACACGCAGAACTACGACAGACAGAGAGACTGCTTATGGATGTTGGCGAGACAGTCAATGGCTATATCACAGAGGAAGACTGGAGAATAAGAGAGAACGCAAACGCAGACTACTCTCTTTCAGGACTTATGATGCATACAGCAGGCTCTATGCTCGCACGATATACCCTTGAGAATATATACCCCAAAAAGATTGCAAAGAGCCATATAGAAGGGGATATCCATATTCATGATCTGTCTATGGGCATCACAGGCTACTGTGCTGGCTGGTCCCTTAGACAGCTACTCTATGAAGGGTTTAACGGAGTGCCACGAAAAGTAGAGGCATCGCCCCCCAAACATCTTGAGACTGCCTTAGGCCAGATGGTGAACTTCCTTGGCACTCTCCAGAACGAATGGGCTGGGGCTATGGCATTCAACTCTTTTGATACATTTCTTGCTCCGTATGTGAGGAAGGATAGACTATCTTATGCGGATGTCTATCAGGCAATTCAGACCTTTGTATTTTCTGTAAATGTCGCCTCAAGATGGGGAGGACAGACCCCTTTTGTAAATCTGAGCCTTGACTTTACGATCCCAGATGACTTGAAGAACCAGAAGGTTACATTAAACGGAGAGTTCACATCCGATTTTGGACACTATGGTGAATTTCAGAAAGAGGCAGATATGATAAACAGGGCATTTTTGGAGGTTATGCTCAAAGGAGATAGCAAGGGAAGGATATTCACATTTCCAATACCCACATATAACCTAACCACTAATTTCAACTGGGATAGTGAAAACGCAAGGCTTCTATTTAAGGCAACTTCAAGATATGGACTCCCCTATTTCTCCAACTTTATATCATCAGATATGGAACCGAGCGATGTGCGCAGTATGTGCTGTCGTCTCAGGCTTGATCTGGCAAGCCTGAGAAAAAATGTTACAGGAGGGCTCTTTGGTTCAGGGGATTCAACAGGCTCTGTGGGCGTGGTTACGATAAATATGCCCAAATTGGGTTATCTCTCAAACGATGAGGACGACTTCCTATCCAGACTTGAGTCTCTTATGGAACTTGCAAGGGACTCACTTGAACTAAAAAGACGAGTTGTTGAGCAGAACATTCAAAAAGGACTTCTACCCTACACAAAAAGATACCTTGGCACACTCGTGAACCACTTCTCTACTATTGGACTTGTCGGGATGAATGAAGCCTGTCTAAATCTATTTGGAGAGGATATTGGAACCGAAAGGGGAAGAGACTTTACAGAAAGGGTTCTTGATTTTATGCTGGCAAAATTATCAGATTTCCAGAAGGAGACAGGAAATATATACAATCTTGAGGCGACCCCAGCAGAGGGAACTACCTATCGTCTTGCAAGGATAGATAAGAAGAAATTTCTTGATATAATTACACAGGGAACTGATGCCCCATATTACACAAACTCTACGATGCTTCCGGTGGGTTACACCGAGGACACATTTGAGGCGCTCATACTCCAGGAAAGATTCCAGGCAAAATATACAGGAGGAACTGTCCTACATCTATTTCTTGGTGAGGAGATAGACGATGAAGAGAGTTGTGCACTTCTTACAAGAAGAATAGCAGAAAAGTCCAGTGTTCCATACTTTACAATAACACCAACATTCTCTATCTGTGAGGATCATGGATACATAAGAGGAGAGCATTATACCTGTCCTCTGTGTAAAGAGAAGACAGAGGTCTATTCAAGGGTCGTGGGTTACTATCGCCCTGTTAAGAACTGGAACAAGGGGAAAAGGCGAGAATTTAAGGATAGAAAAGTATATGTTGTGAGCTAGATATGAGAACCATCATCGCAATTGTTGGTCCCACAGGAAGTGGTAAGACAGAACTCGGGGTTAAGATAGCAAGAAAGAATGATGGTGCGGTAGTCTCATGTGATGCAAGGCAGATCTATAGGTTTATGGACATAGGGACAGCCAAACCTGATATTAGGGTAAGAGATGATGTCCCACACTATATGATAGATATAGTCAACCCTGACGAGAGATATACCGCTTATGATTATGCAAGAGATGCAAGGAAGGTTATAGAAAAATTGGAGAACCCCATTATTGTTGGTGGCTCAGGCCTCTATCTGAGAGCACTTGCAGATGGTCTCTTCTCCCTCCCTAAAATTGATCCAGAGGTTCGCAAAAGAGTATCTTTGAGAGATACAGATGATCTATTAGAGGAGTTGAAAAAGGTTGACACAGAGACCGCTAAAAAACTCCATCCAAACGACAGGCTAAGGATCCTCCGAGCGGTTGAGGTTTACGAGGCAACAGGAACCCCCATATCTTCCTTAAGAAGAAAAAAGGAACCAGCCCGTTTCAGAGTGAGGTATATGGGTGTGAATATAGTTAGAGAAAGACTCTTAACGAGAATAGATGATAGGGTTGAGCAGATGATTAAAAGCGGACTGGTTGAGGAGGTGAGGAGTTTACTTCTAAGGTTTGGGGATGTTCCTCCACTGTTTTCCATCGGGTATAAGGAGATAATTTCCTATCTCAGGGATGAGATAAGTCTTAAAAGGGCAGTAGAGCTTATAAAGAGAAACACGAAAAACTATGCAAAACGTCAGCTCACCTGGTTTCGGAAGGTTGAAGATATAGAGTGGGTAGATCCATTACTCTCTTTTTAGAACGCAGATTGTAGGGGTAACCCTTGCGGTTACCCTAATGGGCAGGGGCAAGCCCTGCCCCTACATATTCTTTTTTCTGTCAGGGATTGGAGTGCATTACCTTGGTAATGCAAGCAGTAGCAAGCTACTGCACTCCAACCAGGGTTCTGTCAGTGGAGTGGAGCAAGATGCTCCACCTGTTGACTTCGGACTTCGGACTTTCTTATGCGTCTGTTTAAGGATTTTGATATTATCTTTCTTGTCCTTGTGATGTTTGTGGCTGTATTGGGGCTTTTTACTCTCTATTCTGGGGCTCATACAGCAGGAGGCATTGCATTTCAAAGACAGCTTATATGGGTCTCTATCGGGCTTTTTTTTCTCTTTCTGTTCTCCCGTGTTCCGTTACGATTCTGGCAGAGTATGGCTCCAATTCTATATGTAATCTCACTCTTTCTTCTTGTGGCTGTTCTGTTCACTACAACAGGCGGTGCAAGAAGGTGGCTTCATATTGGAGGGTTATCTATCCAACCATCGGAGTTTGCAAAAATCTCAACCGTTCTTTTTCTCGCAGATATTCTCTCTATAAGAAAGTTCAGGCTGAAATATCTTCGCTCCTTTCTCATTCCTTTCCTGATCTGTCTTCCTCCTTTCCTTCTTGTCCTTATTCAGCCTGACCTTGGCACATCATTGGTATTTCTCTTTATCTTTCTTGTCCTCATATTCTATAAGGGAACAAGACCTATCTTCATCTTCTTGCTTCTATCCCCACTTTTCTCCCTTATTACAGCGTTCCACTGGGGTGCCTGGATAGCCTGGCTCTGCATTCTGTTTGGTGTGATATACTGGGGAAGGATCCCCTTAAATGAAGGTGCCCTGGTATTTGGAGTGAATGTCCTTATAGGGCTATTAAATCCTTTCGTATGGCAGACACTTCGCCCTTATCAGAGGGCAAGAATAATAGGTTTTCTCTCGCCCAGTAGCGATACCGGAGGTATTGGATGGCAACTCTTACAGTCAAGGATAGCAATAGGATCGGGTGGTTTTTTGGGAAAGGGATTTTTGGAGGGAACACAGGAACGGCTCAATTTCCTGCCACAAGCTCATACAGATTTTGCTTTTTCTGCCTATGCAGAGGAGCTTGGATTTTTGGGGGCATTCATTCTCATTCTTGCATTTGTTCTCATCATCTTGAGGGGGATAAATATTGCCAGCCAATCAAGAAATCAGTTTGCATCACTTTTTGTATTTGGTCTAATCTCAATAGTTTTTTTCCAGGCAGTTGTCAATTTAGGTATGACAATGGGACTCTTTCCTGTCGTGGGACTGCCCCTGCCATTTCTATCGTATGGTGGTTCATCAACACTTATCTTTTTCAGTATAGCAGGACTGATCCTCGGAGCTGGAAAACAGAGATACCAGTATTGAGAAGGAAAAAGGATGAATTATGAAGGAGTGAAGCGTAGGGCGTAATGTGTAGAGCGTAGGGCGTAAGGGAGTAATAACCAATAACTAATAACCGTCCTTGCAACACCTGACACCTAACACCTGATTTGACCTAATAACCAATAACTAATAACTGTCTTTGATGTTGGTCTTTACCGATAACTCTCTACTCCTTACGCCCTACTTCGGGCAGGGGCAAGCCCTGCCCCTACTACTCACTACTCACTACTCACTACTTCTTACTGATAACCGTCTTTATGATAGTAATCACAGGAAGAGAGAATGTTGGAAAATCAACACTCTTAAACCGTTTTGTCCGGAAGAATGTTGCGGTCGTGGGGAAGACACCTGGTATAACCAGGGACTTCGTGGAAAAATGGGTTGAAAGAGACGGTAAGAGGTTTAAGATGGTTGATACGGGTGGAATCTTTCCTTGTAAGATAGGGATGAAGAAGAAGGTGCAGGAGAAGCTATGGGAGGTGCTGGAGAGAGCAGATCTGATTCTCTTTGTAGTGAACTTAAGAGATGGTGTTACGCCGCTTGATAGTGATATAGCAAGTAGTTTAAGAAAACTTGAGATACCTATCTGGCTTGTTGTGAATAAAGTAGATACCAGAAAAGAGATCTTATTTGCCCAGAACTTTCGTGTTCTTGGATTTGACACTCTCTATCCCATCTCTGCCTTAAAAGCTTATGGGGTTGAAGATCTTATAACAGATATCCCCAAAAAACCTTCTATCTCCCACTCTCGTTCTCCTCTCCCTATTGTTTCAATAATGGGTAGACCAAATGTGGGTAAATCTACTTATCTAAATATACTTTTGGGAGACGAGCGCATGATTGTTGATAAGGCACCAGGGACTACTATTGATGTGATAGATGTTACTCTAAAATTTCATGGAAAGGAACTGATACTGACAGACACCCCAGGACTCAAAAGAAAGTCAAGGGTGCGAACTGATGTGGAAAGAGGGACCACAGCACTCACTATATCAAATACAAAAAGGATTGATATTGGGATAGTTATGATAGAGTCAAATTCAGCCCTTACAAAAGAAGACAAGAAAATCATCCAACTTCTTCAAAGGAGAGGGAAAGGGATTGTCCTGGCCGCTAACAAAAGTGATCTTGGAAAATATTTTTTGAAGCACAATATCTCTTTTGCCTCACACATTCCTATCATCTATCTATCTGCACTCTCAGGGAAAAATATAGATAGTCCTATAAGAGAAGCACTCAGGATATATAATGAGAGAAAAAAGAAGATTCCTGCAGATGGACTTGATAAACTGAGGAGTGAGATGCAGTATGTTAGACTCTCGGGACTCTACCAGGTGAGGGTATCCCCACCCTGCTTTAAGATAACGACTCGCAAAAAATTAAAAGGGAGTGCTATCAGATATATAGAGAAAAGTATACGAGCAAAGTTTGGATTTCGTGGAGTGCCTATTGAGTTTATCAGTTAGTTTGTTAGTTGGTTAGGTAGTTAGTTGATTAGTTGGTCTTTACTGATAACTGATAACCGTTTCTCTATGTATATTCTTCTTGCAATCATATCTGGCTATCTTTTAGGCTCAATACCATTTGGGTTTCTCATTGCAAAGAGAAAGGGTGTTGATATAAGAAGACTGGGCTCAGGAAATATCGGGTTCACAAATGTCCTAAGAAATTGCGGAGCGATTTCTGGGGCTCTTACACTCATTCTAGATCTTATTAAAGGATTTCTACCTGCGTTTTTCTTCCTGAGGTTCGGAGAACTATATGGTGTTCTTGCAGGCTTTTCTGCGATGCTTGGACATCTATTCAGTCTATGGCTTAAATTCAGAGGTGGAAAAGGAATTGCAACCGGGCTTGGAGTCTTCATTGCTCTTGCCCCCTGGGCATCCCTTATAGTATTTCTGTCCTGGGTAGGGGTGATTGCTATTACAAAAATGGTGTCTGCGGGTTCTATAGCAGGTGGTATAGTCCTGCCTCTTGCATCATTTATAATCTATGGGAAAGGATCGATCTCCTACCTTGCTATTGTTATGGGAGCTATGGCCATTCTTATGCACAGAGAGAATATAAAAAGAGTTATAAGTGGAAAGGAACCACGATTGGGAGAGTAGGGATTTGATTTATCAAATCCTGCCCGCCATCAATCTCTTTGCCTCTCTATATATTCTCTCTTCTGTAAGTCCATATTTCTTGCTCAGTTCCTCCCAGATTCCTGATTCTGCAAAGCAGTCTCTAATACCCACTTTTGAGAGATAAGATGGTCTTTCCGAGAGAATAACATCCCCGACTGCATCTCCCAGTCCACCTATTACAGAATGGTCTTCACAGGTTATGATACCACCAGTTTTTGCAGCCTCAAGCACCGCGTCTCTGTCAATCGGTTTGATTGTTGCCATATCAAAAAGCTTTGTGCTGATACCCTCTTTCTCAAGTCTATCTGCTGCCAAAAGTGCTGGATAGACCATTATTCCACAGGCAATAATTGCTATATCCTCGCCATCTCTTAGCTTCTCTGCCCTACCTAAATTGAATTGATGTCCCTCTCTATATATAAGAGGAACAGTCTGTTTTGTAAGCCTGATATAGAATGGTCCAGGGGTATTATAAGCCTTATGGATAAAGAAAGTTGTCTGTCTTGCATCAGATGGCACTATCACCCTCATATTCGGGATAACCCGCATTATTGCTATATCCTCGGCGGCCTGGTGTGAAACCCCATCCGCACCAACAGATATTCCTCCATGTGTAGCAACTATCTTTACAGAGAGATCAGGATAAGATACTGCACTTCTAACCTGTTCCCATGCCCTACCTGTTGCAAAGAGAGCAAATGTGGAGGCAAATACTACCTTGCCAGTAGAGGCAAACCCAGAAGCAGTTCCCACCATATCCGCCTCGGATATCCCCATATCAAAGAACTGTTCTGGAAATACCTCCTTAAATTTTATCGTCTTCGTAGAGAAGGCAAGGTCTGCATCAAGAACCACTATATCCTTGTGCATTCTTCCAAGTTCAACCAGTGCCTTTCCATAGACATCTAGTAAAGACGCTAATTTCATAATCCCAACATAAGCGTTAATGAAACCACAGAATAACAGAAGTAAGTAGTTATCGGTGAATAATTGCCAAAATCACTATCAATACCGAGATTCCTTTTTGAGGCGGATCTAAAGATCCGCTACTACATTAGATTTGGATATCCATCCCAATGTAGTAGCGTAGCTTTAGCTACGCAAAAAACGAATTATTCACCGGACACTAAGTATATCAGAAAATCAGTGGGAAGAGTATCAGTATATCAGGGTATCAGACCTGATCCTCTGGTGCGCTGATATTCTGCCTACTGATTCGCTGATGCCCTGATGCGCTGTTGTTTTTGGTGGTTAATGCATAATCTGGGATAATCCCAGTTCCTTAAGTGCCTTATCCGCCTCTTCTCTTGTTGGCACCTTGCCATGCCATTCAAGTCTTCCCTCCATAAAGGATACTCCTTTACCCTTTACTGTATGGGCAATTATTAAAGTAGGTCTTCCTTTAATCGTTCCTGCCTTATTAAATGCGGATTTCAGTTCTTCAAACGAGTGTCCATCTACCTCAAGAACATGCCATCCGAACGCCTCCCACTTCTCCCCGAAGGGAAACGGGTTTTTGATATCCTCTATCCTGCCATCTATCTGGAGTTCATTATGGTCAAGTATACAAGAGAGATTGTCAAGATTGTATCTTGCGGATGTCATAGTGGCTTCCCATATCTGCCCCTCATTTGTCTCCCCATCTCCTATTATGCAGTACACCCTGTAAGTCTTACCATCAAGTTTTGCTGCCATTGCACATCCGTTTGCAAAGGATAGCCCCTGACCGAGTGAACCACTTGATGCATCTACCCCTGGTGTGGATGATGCACAGGGATGCCCCTGAAGCCTACTACCACATCTCCTCAGACTCCAGAGCCAATCTCTGTTAAAGTAGCCCATCCTTGAGAGGATTGCATAGAGGGTTGGAGCAGCATGTCCTTTGGAGAGAATAAATCTATCTCTGTCAGGGTCTTCAGGATTTTGGGGGTTGTGGTGTAGCACCTCGTAATAGAGTGTAACAAGAATCTCTACCACAGAAAGTGACCCACCAGGGTGGCCAGAACCTGCCCTTGTAAGCATCTCAATAACATCACCCCTTATGAGCCTTGCAATCTCTTCCAGCTGTGCAATCTCCATTCAATAATTGTAAATAATGCGTTAAGTGAAAAATAACCCCAGAGAAAGATATTAAAACACCATGTGGGAGGCATCTCCTGATGCCGATGGTCAAGGTCAGGAGACCTTTCCCACAAGGTGTGGGAGAGGGCTCCTACCCTCGATATGTAGGGATTTGATTTATCAAATCCAAAAAGGGCTTTCCCACAGGTCAAAAATGTAGGCACGATTTCAAATCGTGCCAGCACAAATTGAATTTGTGCCTACAAA
>CAYRBN010000016.1:0-12072 GCA_964422625.1 uncultured bacterium
ACGGGATGGATATCCAAATCTAATGTAGTAGCGGATCTTTAGATCCGCCCCAAAAGGAATATAGCTATTGTTCGTGGTTTTGGCAATTTTTCACCGGTAACTAATTAGTGAAATTAGTAGACTACCGTGCCGTCGGGAGTTTTCTCCCGACTGATAAGGTGTGTCAGGAGAGCTTTCTCACTACTGTTTGTCGTCCATTAATCCATCTGCTTTCTTATAAATGTTGGAATCTCGAGATCCCCTATGGTATATGTGTTAGATGTCTCCTTTTTTGTCACAGTCTCTGATGGAGGGTCTTTCCTCTTAAAGGCAGGGATCTCAAGATCATAGTCTTTTATCCTTTTTCCTTCAGTAGTTATCTCCTTCTCTATCCCAGTAGCTATGACTGTTACCTCAATTTCTTCTTGCTTCTCCCCGGATATTGCTGCCCCGAATATTATATTAGCATTCCCACCTGCACTCTCTTTTACCAGGGAGACCGCATCCTCAACCTCGTATAGTGTCATATCTTCCCCACCCTTAACATTTACAAGTATTCCTTTTGCTCCTCTTATATCAGAATCCTCAAGAAGGGGGCAGTTTATCGCTATATCAGCGGCATGAATGGCCCTGTCCTCTTCTTTTGCTTTTCCACTACCCATAACCGCATTTCCCTGTACACTCATTACGCTCTTCACATCAGCAAAATCAAGGTTTATATCTGCGGCTTCTGTTATCAACTCTGATATACTTCGAGTGGCGAGAAGGAGGACATTATCTACCATCTTGAATGCCTCTTTGAAGGGTATTTTCTTGGGGACAACTGAACGCAGTTTCTCGTTTGGTATTACGATGACTGTAGATATCTTCTCTTTCAACTCCCTTATCCCCTCCAATGCCTGTTGCATCCGCTTTTTGTTCTCAAACTTAAACGGTTTTGTTACAACTCCAACTACAAGTGCATTCTCTTCTTTTGCTATTTCCGCTATAATAGGGGTAGCACCCGTACCTGTACCTCCACCCATACCAGCAGCTAAGAATACCATATCAGCACCCTTCACAGCATTTTTGATGGCATCCAGACTCTCCTCTGCTGATTTTCTCCCAGTTTCTGGGTCTCCACCAGCGCCAAGTCCCTTGGTAAGCTTGGCACCAAGTTGAATTTTCACGGGTGCCTTATTGAGTGAAAGAACCTGCATATCTGTATTGCAGGCTATAAACTCCACGCCCTTGAGATCATTCTCTATCATCCTGTTCACTGCATTGCCTCCACCCCCACCAACTCCTATCACCTTTATCCTGCATTGCCTTGTCCCATCATCTGGAAATAGAAACTTCATCCCCATAAGACCCCCTTAGTAAAGACAAATCCTAAACTCTAAATCCTAAACCCTAAACAAATCCTAAATTCCAAATCCTAAACCCTAAACAAATCCCAAATTCCAAATCCTAAACCCCGCTCCTCTCTCTCCAAAAGTAGAGGCAGTGCAAAAAGTCAGTTTATGACGACAAAACTGGTCTGCGGACAGGGACAAGCCCTGTCCCTACAATGTCCGCAAGGTTGTTTTTGCACGGGCCCAGTAGCTTGCTACTACCTGCATTACCAAGGTAATGCACTCCAGGTCGCTTCGCTTCATTGAAAAATGAAAAATGAAAAATGAAAATTGCAAAATCACCTTTATCCTGCCTCACTACTCACTACTCACTACTCACTACTTCCCCCTCACCCTCACTCCAAAAGCCATCTTTTCATTCTATCGATGATTTTGGTGAATACAGAACCGTCTACTGCTGGTCTTCCTATGCCCTCTCTGCCCTTATGTTCATATCCATACAGGATGAGACCAACACCTGTGGCATGAGTTGGATCTTTTACAAGTTCATCTACACCTCCGATCCCATTGGGGACACCTACTCTGGTTGGGAGTCCAAATATACTCTCTGCAATCTCCTCTATGCCCTTCATCTTTGCACATCCGCCTGTAACTACAACTCCAGCTGAAACGAGGTCTATATACTCACTCTTACGAAGCTCTCTGTAGCCAAGTGTGAGCATCTCTTCAATTCGTGGCTGTATTATACTTGCAAGAAGCTTCCTTTTTACCTTTCTGTCAGGTCTCCCGCCAATTCCAGGCACATCTATTGTCTTTGTATCGCCTACAAGGTTTTCCCTTGCTACACCATAGTTCCTCTTTATCTCCTCTGCGTGTATTCTTGGCGTACGTAATCCAATGGCAATGTCGTTGGTTATATTTACACCTCCTAAACCTATTACAAATGTATCTCTCAGAGTTCCTTCATAGAATAAGGCGATATCAGTTGTGCCTCCACCTATATCAATGAGTATAACCCCAAGCTCCTTCTCCTCGGAGTCTAAAACCGCATAACTGGATGCTATTGGCTGAAGAACAAGATCCCTTACCTGAACTCCTGCTTTCTCAACAGATTTATATATATTCTGGGCAGATGTGACTGCGCCTGTTATTATATGGACATCTGCCTCGAGCCTTACCCCCAACAACCCTGCAGGGTCCTGTATCCCTGCTTGCTCGTCCACAATAAAGCCCTGGGGTATTGCGTGTATTATCTCTCTGTCCATAGGTATGGATACTGCCTTTGCCTGTTCAATTACCCTATCTATATCAGATTTTGCAATCTCCTTGGTGGGTCTTGATATTGCAATAACACCCCTTGATGTCTGACCTCTTATATGGTCTCCAGCAATACCTGTATATGCCTGGGTAAGTTTTATGCCAGCCATCTTTTCTGCTTCATTGGTGGCTCTCCTTACAGACTCTGCTGTCTTCTCATGGCTCACAACCATTCCCTTTCGTAGCCCTGCTGAACTGGTAACCCCTACGCCCACTATGTCTATGTTTCCATTTTCTGTCACATTTGCAATAATACAGGCAATTTTGGTTGTGCCAAGATCAAGCCCCGCAATTATCTGGTTTTTCATAACACCCCCAGTGAAAAAGTAAGCAGTAGGCAGTAAGCAGTAATCGGTTATCGGTAATCAGTAATCAGTTATTAGGTCATTGGGTCATTACTCCCTTACTCCCTGTCGCCTTACGCCCTACGCCTTACGCTCTACGCCTTACGCTCTACACTACTCGCTACTCACTACTTCTTAACTCTCAACTATCTCCACTTCAAGCTCAAGTTCTACACTGAATTCAGAATATACCCTATTTCTGATAAGGTCTATAAGTGATAAGACATCACTTGCTTTTGCATCTCCATAATTGACTATAAAGTTGGCATGCCTTTCAGATATACCTGCACCCCCAACTCTCTTTCCTTTGAGACCTGCTTGCTCTATGAGCCTTCCTGCATACTCTGAAGGAGGGTTCTTGAAGATACAACCCGCAGTCTTCTCTTTTAAGGGCTGATGTTCATATCGCCATCTTTTGATATCTTCAAGTCTCTTTCTGTCTCTCTTTTTTCTGAGCTCCAATACAACCTCCTTTACCACTCCAGATCTTATACCCTGTCTATAGGATTGTCTGATCTCGTTTCTCTCATAACTGATAGAAAGACCCTTCTCTATAACTTGCACCTCTCTCACAAACTGAAGGAAGGATGAGCCAAACGCACCTGCATTTGTTCTGCATGCACCACCAACAGTGCCAGGAATTCCCCATAGAAATTCAATCTCTGTAAGGCTGTTTTTTTCTGCCTCTCTAATAAGTCTCATAAGTGAAACGCCTGCCCCGACCCTTAGCATCGCGATATCTTTATCCTTGTATTCAAGGCAGAGGCTGTTAAAACATCTTTCAAGCGAGATGATGGTTCCAGAGAACCCATCGTCTGTAAATATTAAGTTAGAGCCTCCTCCTATGATAAAGAACCTACCATCAAACAGACTATTAAGCTCCTTTTCACTTTCGGGGTATGCAAAAACCTCTGCCTTTCCCCCAACTGATATTGTGGTATGCTTGCTCAGTGGTTCATGGTATAAAACCCTCATAGAATCCTGTTCAGTTCTTCTGCAATATCTCTTATGTTTCCCGCTCCAAGAGTTAGCACCATATCTCCCTTTTTTATCAGTTGTTTTACCCTGATAGGTATCTCATCCTTCTCTTTTATGAATATTGGATTTCCACTCTTCATTCCTTCAACAATGAGATCCCCTCCTATTCCCGGGATAGGTTCCTCTCTTGCAGGATATATCTCTGTTACTATAACCTGATCTGCCAGTTCAAGACTCTTTATGAAACCAGGAAGTAGTTTCTCTGTTCTGGAGTAGAGATGTGGTTGAAATACAGCTATTATTCTACCTTTATGTATGGTTCTTGCCGCTTTCAGGGTCTCTTCTATCTCTTTTGGATGGTGGGCATAATCGTCCACAATACTTATATCTTCACACCTTAAAAATTCAAATCTTCTCTCCACACCCTCAAAACTTTCAATTCCATCACGGAGAATTCCCTTTGGAATCTCAAGCTCTATACCAACAGCAACTGCCCCTATTGCATCTGTCAGATAGTGTATACCTGGAAGGAGGAGGGAAAACTGTCCAAGTTGGTCTCCATCTGCTCTTATATAAAACTTTGATGGTAGTCCAAACTCTATCTCATACCCTAACACGCAACTACCCTCAAGAAGACCATAAGTTATGGTTCTTCTACTTATCTCTCTTATTATCCTCCTCACATTTGCATCATCATAAGAGAGTATAGTGCATCCATAGAATGGAACATTGTTTGCAAACTTTAAGAAGCTGTTTCTAATCTCGTCTATGCTCTCATAGTTATCAAGATGATCTGCATCAATAGATGTTATCACTGATATGACTGGCGAGAGAGAGAGAAATGAGCGGTCACTCTCATCTGCCTCACATACGAGATAGTCCCCCTTTCCCAATTTCCCTCCAGTCCCTATACTCTTTACCCTGCCACCAACGACAACAGTGGGGTCATAGCCTGCAAGAGTAAGGATTTTGGCAATGATTGAGGTTGTTGTTGTCTTTCCATGTGTTCCTGCTATGGCTATGCCTTGTTTCATTCTCATCAGTTCAGAAAGCATCTCAGCCCTTGGAATGACAGGGATACTCAATCTTCTTGCTACCTTGATCTCAGGATTTGAGTCTCTTACTGCGGATGAATAGACCAAAACATCCGCACCTTTTATATTATCTTCACTGTGCTCATATCTTATATCCACCCCTATTGATCTGAGTCTCTCGGTTACCGGGGTCTTTTTTATGTCAGAACCCGTTACCCTGTAGTCAGAACACACTAATATCTCTGCGATACCGCTCATTCCGGCTCCACCAATTCCTACAAAGTGTATCTGTTTTATATGTCTAAACATAGAAGGTCAAAAAGTCTAAAAGTCAAAAGGTCAAAAAGTCTACTTGTTACTATCTATAAATCCCAACGTCCAACTAACAGACTATCTTCTTGATATCCTGTGCGATTCTCTCTGCTGAGTCGTCTGTCTGGGGAAATGAATCTGCCATAACCTTTCTCGTCTCTTTGTCTTTAAGTCGGGTTATCTCCTCTTTCAATTGCTGGATTGACGGCTCCTCTATTACTCGGACAGCTCCCATCTTCTCAAAAATGGTTGTATTTTTCCTCTGGTGTTTCTTTGCTGCAAAAGGATATGGTATAAGAATGGCAGGTTTTCTGAACCTCTGTATCTCTGCAAGAGTGAGTGCCCCTGCTCTTGATATAATAATGTCAGAGGCGCTGTATGCCTGTCCCATATCCGTAATGAATGGGCAGACAGTTAGTCCATCTCTCTCAATTTTTTTCTCTATCATCTCATAGTCTCTCTTGCCAGTGGAGAGAAGAAACTGGATATCAGGCAGTTCGGGGAGCAACTTTAAGAGCAGATTGTTTATACTCAATGCCCCACCAGAACCACCAAACACAAGGATTAAAAGCCGATCTGGATCGAAGCCGAGTTCTTTTTTCGCATCAGTCTTTTCCATAACACGCAGTTTCCTTACAGGACAACCAAATAGCTCTGTTTTTCTCTTTGGGAGAGAGCTCTCCGCGGATTTGAATGTTAGATATATCTTATCTGCAAAAAATGAGAGAAACTTTGTTGCCAGTCCCGGGATAGAATCTATCTCAGTTATAAATAATGGAATGAAAAAGAGCCTTGATACAAATGCAGGGGCAACAGATGCATAACTACCCGTGCCAAGCATTGCATTAGGTCTCTCTCTCAGGAGTATAAGAAATGATTCAAAGAGTGATATTAAAAAGAGAGACCAGTTGATAAGGGAAAACCTGAGCCCAACAAATCCCTTTGCTCGTATCTGATAGCAGGGATGAAGCTCGCTCGTCTTCTGTTCATATCTTGATGTGGTAAATACGGTCTTAATACCAAAGTTATGAAGTCTCTCTGACAGTGCCAGGGCTACAAATTTATGGCCGCCGGTTCCTCCAGTTGCTATAAGAATTTTCTTCATATCTTACGATGGACGGTCTGTTTTGATATGTTGAGCAATATTCCCACGGATAAAAGATTTATTACGAGCGAACTGCCACCATACGATATAAAAGGTAGTGGTTGTCCAGTTGTTGGTAGCATACCCGATACCACTCCGATATGGAGGAGGGCTGAGATGAAGATATTAAACGATATTCCCATAGCAAGGAGCCCGCCAAATCTGGTATTGGAATGAGACGCAATCTTTATCCCCTCCTTGAAAAAAAGGGCGAAAAGAGTAAATATCACGATAGAGCCTATAAGACCAAGTTCCTCTGCAAGGGAAGAGAAGATAAAATCTGTATGAGGATGGGGCAGAAATAAGAGCTTCTGCCTTCCTTCTCCCAATCCCACACCAAAAAGACCACCAGCACCTATCCCCTGTATTGACTGGGTTACCTGATATACTTCCCCAGAGAGGAATGTAGAAAATCTCAACCGTGCATAAGAGAAGGTTGATATTGCAAAGGCAAAGGCACCAGCACCCACTCCTATTAGAAGGGCAAGCCACTTCAGTTTTATTCCTCCTACAAGCATGAGAAAACAGAGAGAGAGAGAGACAGTAAATGCTATGCCAAAGGATGGTGCCAGAACCAGTAGTAGTATTACTATAAAAGAGACGCCGACTATTGACAGAAATTCTCCTTGATTCCTTATCCCTTCTGGTCTTGAGAGATAGGACGATAACCAGATTACACTTGAGAGTTTTGCAATCTCTCCTGGTTGTATGGAGACCCCACTAAGCATTATCCATCTACGGACATTATTTATCGGTTCGCTGAACAGAAGAACATAGACAAGTAGAAATAAAGTTATAACAAGTATAGGCAAGGCAAGTTTCTTCCATATTAGATAATTTATCTTACTCGCGATAAAGGCAATAACTATACCCAAAATGAGTGGTATTGTCTGGTTTGTAAGATAGAAGAGGCTTGTTCCCCTACTTCTTATTGCCTGAAATGAACTGGCAGAATAGACTGTTAGAACCCCAAGCAAAAGAAGGGTAATCACCACAAGTATAAGTGGTATATCTATCTTATTGTCTCTATTCATTACTTAACCTTTAAAACCACAAAGGCACGAAGTCACAAAGAACATGAATCCTTTCTCCTTTATCCTTTTTCCTTTATCCTTTTTAACACTACCTTATCTTCAGTGTTGATATGGCAAGAAGAGCAAATAAGATCCCGGTTATCCAGAACCTTATGAGGAGCTTATGTTCTGGTATTCCCTTAAGTTCAAAATGATGGTGGAGCGGTGCCATTTTGAAGATTCTTTTCTTTCTAATCTTATAAGACAATACCTGAAGGATTACAGAGAGCGTTTCCAGAACAAAAACTCCTCCAACAATTAAAAGGAGTACCTCCTGTTTTATGATAACAGCAGAAACCCCTATTAATCCCCCAATAGGAAGCGAGGCTGTATCTCCCATAAATGCCTGGGCAGGATGTGCATTGAACCATAGAAATCCAATTGTAGTTCCTATCAGAGCCGCAAGCACAACAGTTACCTCCCCTCCACCTGGAATGAACAAGATGTTTAGATAGTTGGCAAACCCGAAGTGTCCTGAAAGGTATGCGATCAGAGCAAAAACTATGCCTCCTATTCCGACAAGTCCACAAGAAAGACCATCTATGCCGTCTGTTATATTGACACTATTGGCTGTTGCGAGGACTACCAGTATCACAAAGGGAACATATAAGATACCAAGATTCCAGAAGATATTTTTGATAAAGAGAAGTGTGGTCAACGTTGTAATATCAGGTCTCTTTGGAAAGAGTGTCAGGTATAGAGCAATGGGAACTACGATAAGAGCTCCACAGATGAACTTATACCTCCCGGCGGTCCCTTTACCCCTCTGCACTTTCTTCCTGTCATCAATAAAACCTAAAAGTGCGAAAGCGAGCACCGTGTACAACATAATCCATACATAAGGGTCTCCAATATCTGCCCACAGAATAGAGGACAGGATTAGAGAGAAGATTATGAGTGGGCCTGCAAGTGGTGTTCCACTCTTCTTTTTATGGAGTGTTGGTTCTCTTGTCCCGGAGACAAACCCTTTTCTTTTGAGCCATCTTATTACATAGGGACCAAGCACGACAGTGATGATGAGCGATGTTGCTCCTGCGTACGCGGCTCTGAATGTGATAAAGCCAAAGAGCCTTAAGAAACCAACCTCTGCTGAAAGCGGATATAAAAGATGATACAACATAGCCTGAAAGACGGTTATCGGTAATCAGTAACCGGTTATCAGTAATCAGTTATTAAGTCATTTCATCCTTTATCCTTCATCCTTTATCCTTCATCCTTTATCCTTTATCCTTTATCCTTTAACCTTTCCACTATCCTCTCCATCTTCATCTTTCTTGACCCCTTTATTAGAATTATGTCTTCCTTTTTTATGAAGTCCTTAAGATTCAGGATAAGAGAAGTGATATTATTATAAGAAAAAGTTGGGTAAACTTTATCCCCAAATAGTTTTGCGATCTCACCATAAGTGAAAAGTGCCTTGATACCAAACTGGGGTAACTTTTTGCCTATTTCTTGATGGAAAAATTCTGCTTTCTCCCCAAGTTCAAGCATGTCTCCGAGAACCGCTATCTTTCTGCCCTTAAGCCCTTTCATAGCCTCAAGCATAGCAAGAAGCGCAGCGGGATTTGAATTATACGAAGAATCAATCAGAGTAATGCCTGAAGTATGAATGATCGCATCCCTACCTTTTATTGGAGTAGCCTCTTTCAGTGCAGAGAGAGTCTCTTCTCTCTCCACTCCCAGGATATCGCCTATTATTATAGCAACAAGAGCATTGTATATATTGTGCCTCCCGAATAGTGGAATGAAGAACCTGTCATCATCTACCCTGAATCTGGACCCATCCTCTGTTATCTCTATATCTTCTGCCCGGACATCCCCATTCTTTAGTCCGAATCTGATCACCCTCTTTCCTTCTATTAATACATCTCTATGCATTCTATCATCTCCGTTTAGAAGGACTGTTTTAGAGAATGAAGAGACCTCTAACTCTTCAGAAAGAATCTCTTCAAGAGAACTGAAATTGCCTATATGGGCAGGACCAATATTTGTGGTGATCCCTATATCGGGTTGAACAATCTCAGAGAGGACCCTTATCTCTCCTTTATGATTTGTGCCAAGTTCAAGAACTAACACCTCGTGTTCTGTGGTCAGGTTGAAGAGAGTAAGAGGCACACCTATCTCATTGTTGAAACTTTTTGGAGCCATAAGAGTTTTGAATTTCTTCTTGAGAACAAGATTGACAAGATACTTTGTTGTGGTTTTACCATTGGAACCTGTTATAGCAATGGTCAGCGGAGTAAACCTCCTCCTGTAAAAACGAGCAAGTTGCAACAGGGCTTTTTTTGTATCCTTGACCAGTACGATATTTTTTCCAATCTTTCTCTCAACCACAGAAAAAAGCCCTCCTTTCTGCCTTACCTGGTTCAGGAAATTATGACCGTCGTAACTTACCCCATTGATGGCAAAAAAGACCTCTCCTTCAGAAATGGTTCTTGAGTCTGTAGATATACCAGTAATTTTGCTATCTTCTGGATTTCCCCCCGGTCTCCCATCTATTGCGGATATAAGCTCGTTCGTGGTCAGTTTCATGTTAGTCTCCGGTGAATAACTTTTTATTCTGTTTTCTAGGACGCAAATTGTAGGGGTAACCCTTGCGGTTACCCTATTAGGCAGGGGCAAGCCCTGCCCCTACAATCCATTATCCTGTCCATCTGCGTTTATCTGCGTCCTAAATTATACAAGAATTGGATTTTTTTACCTGGAACTAATTAGTTATCGGTGAATAATTGCCAAAATCACTATCAATACCGAGATTCCTTTTTGAGGCGGATCTAAAGATCCGCTACTACATTAGATTTGGATATCCATCCCATGTAGTAGCGTAGCTTTAGCTACGCAAAAAACGAATTATTCACCGGACACTAATTAGGTTATAGGTATTAGGTCTAGCCAGTATTCTCATCGCAATTCTCTTGAACAAGGGAGCGGCAACAATGCTTCCAAGGGATATACCCTCTGGCTCATCTATCAGGACTCCTATAAGGAGTGATGGGTCATACGCAGGGAAGAACCCTATAAAACTTGACATATAGTCATCTGTATATCCACCGTCTTTATATTTCTGTGCTGTTCCTGTCTTCCCTGCAATATCAAGCCCATCTATCCTGGCACGGATACCTGTTCCTTCCCGGACGACCTCTCTTAAGAGCTCAACTGCAAGACCAGCTATAGAATCACTCACCACCATTCTAACCCTTTGATGAGCTGCCTGGTATATCACATTCCCATTTTTATTTAGTATCTTTTTTACTATATGAGGTTCCATTAACACGCCCCTGTTCGCAATGCACGCATAAGCCATCACAAGTTGTAAAAATGTACAGGAGAGTCCCTGACCAAACGAGATGGTTGCAAACCTTAATGGCGTCCACTCACATAACGCTGGAACAAAGCCATCTACCTCACCCGGAAGTTCTATGCCTGTTTTTTGCCCAAATCCCAAAAGCATTATCTTCTTATATAATTTTTCTTTGCCCACAATATTTGCAAGATTTACAAATCCAACATTTGAGCTTCTTGCAACAGCCTCCTTCAGTGTCAATGGTCCGTGGGGCTTTAGTCCCTCTATTACCCTGTTTCCTACGGTTACGAGAGAAGTATCCGCGACGATTGTCTCATAAGAGAGACTGGTATCCTCCAATGCACAGAGCAGAGTCACGATCTTAAATGTTGAACCAGGCTCGTACTGGCCCTGTATAATCCGATTGCCAGCTCCCCCGAATTCTGCCATGCCATATATCTCGCCATTTTGAGGGTTGATAACAACTACCATACCCCCCTGGGCATAACGTCTCTCTATCTCCTTTCTTAACTCCTCTTCTATGATAGACTGGACCCTAACATCTATTGTGAGAACTATGTCAGAGCCGTATCTTGGGACCTTTACCCCGTAAGGGGGATAGGGATATAACCTACCAGCAGGTGTCTTGCCCATAGTCAATCTGTATGGGCTGCCCCCGAGAATCTCATTAAATTGGTGTTCCAATCCTGATATACCACTACCATAAGGGTCAGTTCTTCCTATGAGACTGTAACCTATGCCGAGAGGGTAGACCCTCTTTGCATCTTCGGATATCCGTATGCCATTGATATCTGTTCTCTTAGTGGTATGCCTTTTGATCCATAGAAAGTTGGGATGTCTCTTAAACCTTCTTTTGATCTCTGTATAAGAACCAAATCCATTTTTTGCCAGGGCAAGAGCGGTCTGACTGGGATCTTTCAGTTCTTTTGGCTGTGTGGACAGTGAATGTGTTCTCAAGGTCGTTGCTATCAGTCTCTGCTCGCGGTCATATATCCTTCCTCTTCTGGGTCTTAGGGTAATTATAGATGTTGCCGATCTTTCTGTCCTCTTTCTATATTCTCTCCACCTCGTTGTCTGAAGCCACAGAATCCTACCAAATAGAATCCCTTGAGCAAGAAAGAGAAGTATTACGGCAGACAATAGACGATTAGTATTCATAATATTCACTCACTACTCGCTACTCACTACTCACTACTCACTACTCACTACTCACTACTCACTACTCTTTTCCTCTAACCACTATTCTCTCTGGA
>CAYRBN010000016.1:12172-19679 GCA_964422625.1 uncultured bacterium
CTACTCACTACTCACTACTCACTACTCTTTTCCTCTAACCACTATTCTCTCTGGATATATGAACCCCTTTTTATCTGCAATCCTTTTTATTCTTGGCCAGGATGTGAGATGCGCAATATTCACCCTAAGTTTCTCAATCTTATTCTCTATATATGTGATCTCTTTTTTTCTCTCATTCAGTCTAAATGTGAGTTCTACGGTCACCGCGTGTTGGTAGAGATAGAGAAAAGAGAGTGCAAATATCCCAAAGACTATAAGTATATAAATTAAAGGCCGCATCATGATCAGTTATCAGTAATCAGTTATCAGGTATTGGTTCAAGATTCACAGTTCACGGTTCACGGTTCACAGTTGGTTGTCCCCCTGTCCCCCTGTCTCCCACACTCCCATACGCCTTACGCCCTACTGCCTACCCTCATCTTTGCACTCCTTGCCCTTGAATTTGAGCTGACCTCGCTAGCAGAGGGTATTATCGGTTTTTTTGTAATTATATTGATAGACTTAGTCTCTCTAAAAAAGTTTTTCACAATTCTGTCTTCAAGTGAATGATAGGATATAACAATTATCTTTCCTTCTGGCTTTAGGATTGAAAGTGCAGAGTGAAGTCCCTGTTTTAGGTTTTCAAGCTCTTGATTGATGAATATTCTGAATGCCTGGAAGACCCGTGAGAGGGTTCTTCTATCATATTTTATAATAGCCATTAGATCGCCTGTTGTGAATAACCTATCCCGGTTTCTGTATATTCTCTCTGATAGAGATCTTGCCCTTCTCTCCTCGCCATAGTTCTTCAGGATATTCTCTATCTCCATTTTTGTAAGACGGGATATTTTCTTATAAAGAGGTATGTCCTCTAACCTGTCGACTCTCATATCAAGTGGACCATCAGTTCGGTATGAGAATCCCCTGTCTCTATCTTCCAATTGAAAAGATGATAGTCCAATGTCAAAGATCACCCCTGAGACCTCTTCTGTTATAAACTCAGAAAGTGAACGAAAATTGCCGTGGATAAACTCGGCTCTTCCCTCAAACCTTTCCAGTCTCTTTTTGGCAACAGCAATACTTTCCAGGTCTCTATCAATCGCGTACACGAACACTTCCTCAAACTTATTCAATATTGCAGATGTATGTCCACCTGTTCCTAATGTAGCGTCCACCCATATCCCTTTATCAATGAACGATAGAACCTCTTTGACTAATACAGGATTATGAAGCATAAGAGACCTTTGCCCAGCTCACTCATAAAATCGCCTCCATACCCTCTATATGAGAGGGATCACTATCAAGGTTCTGTCTCTCGTAGTTTTCAACGCTCCATACCTCAAGATGATTCAGGGCCCCGGCTATAACCACCTGTTTTCTGATGCCGGCAAATTCAAGTAGGTAATCTGGTATATTTATCCTTCCCTGGCTATCTAATTTCAGTGCCTCTGCATTATTGGTGAACCACCGTATTATCCTCCTTGCTCTCCTGTCCGTTACAGAAAGTTTCAGCAACTTTTTTTCAAAAGAGTGCCACTCCTCAAGTGGGTATATCGCAAGACATCCCTCATACCCTCTGGTTACCACAACCACGCCATCCTTAATCCCCTTTCTGAATTTCGCAGAGACCACGAGTCTGCCTTTCTCCTCTACAGTATGTTTCTCAAATCCCTTAAACATAATTACCATTTTCTACCACTTTCTACCACTTTTATATTAGTATACATCAGATATTTCTATTTGTCAAGAAAAAAAATCCACTAATTTTCACTGATCTATACGAATACTGTGTTGTCAAGGGTTACCTCCTGACGCATCTTATCCGTAAAGATATAAGTTTTAGGCGGTAAACTTTAAACTGCTTTGGGGGAGATTGATGGGTGATTTCTGGATAAGAAGAGAGGGTAGTATGTTATTTCTTAATACTGATTGGGGATTGCTTTTGTCTCTTTTTTTATCTGTTCAATCTCCGGGAGGAGGGTGGTCTCAGGGTATCTTTCCTTTATTCCCTGAAGAAAGAGGATTGCGGCATCGGGTCTTCCTATTTTTATATATAATTTTGCGGTTTCCAATTCTTTTCTTGCAAGTTTATCTATACATTCTATCCTTTTTTTCTCTGCCTCTTTTGCGAGTTCTGTCTCTGGGTGTCTCTGTATGAACGCTTTTAGTGCCTTTAATGCCTTTTTTGTTAGCGTTTGATCAAGATAATACGGAAGTGATTGTGCCAGATAGGTGAGTGCAAGTTCATATTCTGCCTTTATCGCAAACCTTGAGGTTGGAAAGTTCCTCAAAAGAAATCTATATTCCCTTTCTGCCTGTTCATAGTCACCTTTCTCGAAATATACCCTGGCAAGCCAGTATTGTGCATCCTCTAAAAATCCGCTTCCCGGATGTCTATATATAATATTATTTAGTCTCTCTATTGCCTTACTGTATCTTCTTTCTTCAAGTAATTCTCTCGCACTACTCAACTCCTCTCTATCTGTAGGTTTGTTTATCTCCTTTGTGGCTCTACAGGAGAGAAAGATGACGAGAACGATTATAGACCATATCTTCATAGGTGTTTATTATAACAGAAAAGACCCCATTTGTCAAGAAAAAAATAAGGAGAAAAGGAGAAATATGGACTTTAACATTACCCTTGACATTACTCAGTTTTTGTGTTATAATTCTCTTATGTATGCAGAGGTATCGCTCACGCAGGGTAATTTTATATACCTACTTGGTGATAAGTTTAGCTGGGTACCCCCTGGACATCCTGTTCTTGTGCCTTTTAGAAATACTATTAGAATGGGAATCGTTCTCAATCTGTTAGAAGGGACAACCATCAAGGATGTAAAACCTGTGAAGGCAGTTCTTTATGAAGAACCTATACTGAATGAAGATCTCCTTAGCCTTTCCTCTCTTATGGCGGATTATTACGGTATGCCCCAGGGTGTCTGTATGAAGCTTATGCTGCCTCCACCTATTAGAGAGCGGATAATAAGAGGTAAACCCCTGAAATATGAAAGTAGGCAAGGGACTCTCTCCGATGTGAAAAGCATTCCCCATCAGAGAATAAAGGAGGCAATCTCTATAGGAGATTTCAAGAGATTTCTTTTGTACGGTAAAGAAAGGATGGAACTCTATCTTTCAACAGTGGAGTATGTTCTGAGTAGGGGGATGGGTGCAATTCTGCTCTTTCCAGAGCTAGCCTCTGAGGATATGAAACTTATTGAACAGAGGTTTACAGGTATAGTAGCAGTAATACATTCAAGGTCAAGGAAACAAGCCTTTCTATGGGAGTCTATGCGGAGGGGGAGCTTCAGGGTCTGTGTTGGCTCTATGAGCGCAGTTTTTGCGCCGATTCCCAATTTAGGGGTAATTATAGTAGATGAGGAGCATTCAGAAGTATATAAGGCAGTGAACAGACCATATCACAATGTGAGGGATGTCGCGATTATGAGGGCGAAGATCAAGCAGATTCCCTGTCTCATTGGGAGCGCTACCCCATCTTTTGAATCCTTCCATAATGCAAAAAAGGGTAAATATGAACTGATAGAGGTAGGAAAAGGAGAAGAGATAGGGTTCACAGTCGTGGATATGAGCAAAGAAAGGGCTATTCTTTCAAAATATCTTATAGAAAGTATAAAGATCAGAGTTGAAAAGAAGGAAAAGGTTGTTCTGTTCCTGCCAAAAAAGGGATACTCCCTGTTCTGTATGTGTCTGGATTGTGGATGGATACCATACTGCCCGAGATGTTCTATAACCCTAACCTATTATAGAGGAAATCATAACCTCCTATGCCATCATTGTGGGTATCAGACATCTGCCCCTACAGTATGTAAAAAGTGTAAAGGGACAAGATTCGTATATCCCGGTACAGGGACAGAACGCCTGGAGAAGACCATAAGAGCGAAACTTAAATCCGCAAAGGTGATGCGAATGGATACTGATATTCTCAAATCATATAATGAGTATGAGAAGGTATATAGGGAGTTTCAGGAGAATGGAGACATTCTTCTTGGAACCCAACTGGTTATAAAGGGTTGCCTATCTTCCTCTGTTAGATTTCTCGGAATAGTCTCCTGCGATGCACTGTTCTCTTTTCCGGACTTCAGGGCAAGAGAGAGGTTGTTTTCCCAAATTATGAAGACGAAAGAGCTGATAGGAGATGGAGAGGTGGTTCTTCAGACATATAATCCCGGGGATCCTCTGTTCAGATATATCAAAGAGAACAATTATGAACTGTTTTATTCAGAGGAGATAAAAAAAAGAAGGAAGCATAAACTTCCACCTTTCACCCATCTTATAAGAATAGTATCCTTCTCTACGAGAAAGAAACGAGCAGAGGAGACTATTCAAAAGATAGCGGAGAGACTGAAAGACTCACGCTATAAATTCCTGGGTCCCTCCCCCTGTCCCCTTGAGAAAGTAAAAGAGATCTGGAGATATCACATACTTGTGAAGGCAGACGATCCAAGAGAGTTCTTTCAAGAGATGCCCCTTCCAAAGGATGTGCGGGTTGAGGTGGACCCACGGGATATGATGTAGAGATTCCTACTGTACTACTATACAGGTGATTGTAGAGGAAACACCGTCCAGAGAGTGAAGGTTCTCTGCAACGACCTCGCCGAGTTTTTTAAGGTCTTCCACATTGACTTTTGTGATTATATCATATATACCTGTTACCATATAAGACTCTGTCACCTCTGGGATTGACTTTGTTTCTTTGAGCACTTGCTCACTCGATCTTGGTCTGGTCTTTATAAGTACAAATGCAATCATATTACCTCCTTTGACAGAATTATAACATAAGAATTTATTTTTGTCAAGAAAAAAATTCAACATTATTTTTTTTATTTAACAGGGACTTGTAAGAGACCTATAAGAGACAGGAAGAGACAGGATTTTTTGTTATTTGAATTTTCATACAAGTCCCGTCAAAATCCTTGTTGAAAATATAAGAGAATAACAGGAGACTCTTAATAGTTTTTTTTACATTCACGGTGTCGTTGGAAGTTGCATCTCTACGGAGAGGAGCCGACAGTAACAAGTGGAGTATCGTCGCTTCGCTCCATTGCAAAATGAAAATTGCAAATTTATCATGTTAAGGCATCGGAGTGCAGCAGCTTATCTGGAGTGCAGTAGAGGCCGTGCAAAAACAACCTTGCGGACAATCACAAGGGTTGTCCCTACATTGTAGGGACAGGGTTTATCCCTGTCCGCAGACCAGTTTTGCCATCATAAACTGACTTTTTGCACAGCCTCAGTAGCTTGCTACTGCTCCCTGACCGGGGTGATGCACTCCATTGAAGTTGACACCTAACACCTGACACCTGATCAAAGACGGTTATCGGTTATCAGTTATCGGTGAAGACCAACTAACCAATAAACTAACAAACTAACTACCTGCCACCTGAGAAGTAACTCCTGACAGCACAGTATTCGTATAGATTAGTGAAATTAGTGGTTTTTTTTCTTGACATTATTCCTATTTTGGGTTATAATACAGATAAGAATGTAGCAAGTAACAGGGTGTCAGATCTTGCTGTTAATATTTTGAGATTTGGATTTGGTGCTTCTCTACACAAGGGGAATATATGAAAAAGGTGTTGGGTCTTGTGGTTGTTATTGTTCTACTTTTTGGGTGTGAGAGACTCAAAGAGACCACGGTATCAGGTAGGGTGACATATGGAGGAGAAGCTGTAGATGGCGCATTTGTTCTCCTGCTTGAGTCTGTCTCTCTTGAGGGGGTATCCCTTGGGGGCGGTTGGAGGACAGGTTCAGATGGAAGATACGAAATCATACGGGTGGCTGCCGGGGACTATTATGTTGCTGCGATCAAGGATGAAAATGGTAATTTACAGTATGACCAAGGAACTGATAGGGTTGGCTGGTATGGAGAAGAGGATACTCTTACGGGTCTTACTATCCCCGAACAGATTACTGTTGTAGAGAGAGAAAACCGCACAGGTATAAATATTGATACTCTCTACATTGTACCGTGAATGCCCTGCTTATCCTACTTCTCCTTCCCTCTCTTGTTTTGGCTGGTGAGAGGAAGTCGCCGGGTAGGGCTCTGCTTTTATCTACTCTCCCCGGTGGGGGTCAGTTCTACAATGGAGAGTATGTTAAAGGGGTTCTTTTCTCTGTTGCACAGACAGTCTGCCTTTTATTTACTGTCCGAGAGCATATATATGCTACCCGCGCAAAGAGAGAAGGGAGAGAGGGTGATTATAATTACCATATTAAAAACAGGTCTGATTGGCTCTGGTGGTCTTCTGGGATGTGGGCACTATCTATGGTAGATGCTTATATAGGGGCACACTTCTACAGTTTTGAAGAAGATGTTGGTATTGAAATAGAGATAGGGTGGAGATTTTAGGTATTCACGATTCACGGATATTAAGATTGAAAGAGGGGCTGAGACTACTGGGCATCTCTATTGATCACGAGACAATATATCAGCTATATAGATACTCTGAGCTTATCCTTGAGTGGAACAGAAAGATTGCCCTTATATCAAAAGGTGATGAGGATATTATAGAAAAACATATCCTGGATTCACTGTCAATATACTCCTTTATAAAGGGTAAAAAACTGCTTGATTTTGGAAGTGGGGCAGGGCTTCCTGGGATTCCGCTTAAAATACTGAACCGGAATATATCGCTGGATATAATTGAGAGGAGAAAGAAGAAGGCTCTCTTTCTTAGGGAGGTAAAGAGGGAACTTAAATTAACCGGTGTTAGAATATATCCACAGGATATAACCACTCTTAATCTTGATAACACCTATAATATCATAACGGTAAGAAAGGTTGGTCCGATAAAAGATGTGCTCAAACGGACAGAGAGATTTCTTGAGAAAGACGGAAGGATTATAACATTCAAGGGGGAGAGACTGGCGTTAGAGCTGAAGGAGACAGAGAGACTTATGCAAAAACAGTCTCTCTGTGTAGCTGGGATTGAAGACCGTCTCTTTTTTAATGGAAAAATTGTGATTATAGAAAGGAGAAATTCTTAGGTTTTTTTCTCCTTTCTCTTTTTTCTTTTCTCCTTTATATCAGCCTTAGGCTTTCTCTTCGCCTTCTTCTCGCCTTTATCTCTTTTCCCTGCGTGCTTTCTTCCCATAATATCACTCCTTATTCAAATGAAAAGACGGTTATTAGTTATTGGTTATTAGGTCGTTAGGTTACTTCATCCTTCATCCCCTGTCTCCCTGTCCCCCTGTCCCCCTGTCCCCCTATCACCTGATCCACAGGAGACAAAGGTTGTGGAGCAAGATGCTCCACCTGTTATTGCGACTTTGCGCCTTTGCGTGAGAATTTTTCCTTGACATATACGGATTTTAATAGTATAATGAATAGTTAGTGTTCGGTGAATAATTCGTTTTTTGCGCAGCTAAACAGGCTGTGCAAAAATAACCCTGCGGACATTGTAGGGACAGGGTTTATCCCTGTCCGCAGACCCCGTAAATCGGTTTTTTGCACGACCTCTAAATCTACGCTACTACACGGGATGGATATCCAAATCTAATGTAGTAGCGG
>CAYRBN010000017.1:0-19297 GCA_964422625.1 uncultured bacterium
ATTCTAAATTCCAATGTTCTAAACTTGCTTTCTATTTCATACAGGTTTTGTATTTGTTTAGAGTTTAGGATTTAGGATTTAGAGTTTAGGATTTGCCCAGTTATCTGCGTCCTAAAAAGAGAGAGGGTCTTTATCCTATTTCCCCCCTAAAAGAGAAAAAAAGCGTAAAAAACCCCATTTTTATTGAAAAAAAGCTTGACAAGATGTCAAAAATCTGATATAATCCCAAATAGTTGGTCTAATAGGGAGTAAAGTCAAGCACAGTAGGGATTTAATTTGTCAGGTTCAAAATTGAACTTTGAATCTGTTTATGCTCGGCGGATGGCCGGGAGCGTAGCGACAAGGAGGGGAGTATGGCAAAGATAACACTGTCCGTAATCAAGGCGGACATAGGCGGATGGGTTGGACACTCATCATCTCATCCTGATATACTGGAACTGGCAAGGAAGAACCTTGCAAAGGCAAAGGATACGGGTCTCCTTATAGACTTCTCTGTTCTGAACTGCGGTGATGACCTTGAGCTCATAATGACGCATAGAAAGGGAGAGAACAGTTCTCTAATTCACGGGCTTGCCTGGGATACATTTATAGATACTACAGAGCTTGCAAAGAGGTTGAAGTTATATGGTGCAGGACAGGATATTCTCTCGGGTGCATTCTCTGGAAATGTAAAAGGTATGGGGCCCGGGGTTGCAGAGATGGAATTTGAGGAGAGGAAGGCAGAGCCTATCATAGTTTTTATGGGAGACAAAACATCACCAGGTGCCTGGAACTTTGCACTCTATAAGATATTTGCAGATCCATTTAATACAGCAGGGCTTGTTATAGACCCATCAATGCACGATGGATTCAGGTTTGAGATACTGGATGTGATAAAGCAGGAGAGTATAATATTCAATGCACCTGAGGAGATATATGATATACTCGTGTTTATAGGGGCAAGAGAGAGGTATCTGACAAGAAGGGTCTTGAGAAAGAGTGATGATGAGATAGCCGCTGTCTCCTCAACCCAGAAGCTTGCACTCGTTGCTGGCAAATATGTTGGCAAGGACGATCCTGTCCTGATAGTGAGGGCACAGAGTGGATTTCCTGCGGTTGGAGAGGTTCTTGAGGGGTTCGCCTTTCCATATCTTGTTGCAGGCTGGATGAGGGGCTCACATCAAGGTCCGTTTATGCCTGTATCTTTCAAAGATGCGAATCCAACAAGGTTTGATGGTCCACCAAGGGTGATAGCTGCTGGGTTCCAGCTTGCAGAAGGGCATCTTATTGGGCCAAGGGATATGTTTGATGACCCATCATTTGACTATACCAGAAAGATGGCAGGCGAGATTACAGACTACATGCGAAGGCATGGTCCTTTCGAGCCCCACAGACTTCCCCTTAAAGATATGGAGTATACAACCCTTCCAGGGGTGATGAAGAAACTTGAGGGAAGATTTAAGCATGAAGGGAAAAGGGAAAAGGATGAAGGTTGAAGGGGATGGAGGGGCTTGTGATAGAGGTTAGAGATGGGTTAAAATATACTGGGACCCACGAGTGGGTAAGGATGGAGGGAGATGTTGCGGTAGTTGGTATTACTGACTATGCACAAGAGCATCTCTCTGATATTGTTGCATTAGAGTGCAAAAAGGTTGGGGAGAGGGTAGGAAAGGGAGAACCTGTTGTTGCTATAGAGGCTGTCAAGTCCGCATCGGATATATATGCCCCACTCTCTCTTGAGATAATAGAAATAAACAAGGATGCAATTTCGTCCCCTGAACTTCTTAATCAGAGTCCTTATGATGAGGGATGGATACTAAAGATCAGGATTGAAAAAGAAGATGAAGTTTCATCTCTTATGGATGCAGAAGAGTATAGATTGAAGTTAAGCGAAATGACCCGAAGCAGAAAGCAGAATGCAAATTGAAAAATGCAGAGTGGTTTTATTTGACAGTACTATATTCTTAAATGAAAGGAGGTGAAAAGATATGACAAAGGCAGAACTCGTGGACAGAGTGGCCAGGGACGCAGGCCTCACAAAGAAGTCAGCCTTAGGGTCGGTAAACGCTTTTGTCGGAGCTGTATCCAGTGCTCTGGCAAAGGGTCAGAAGGTCACCATGGTAGGATTTGGCACATTTGATGTGGCGACACGGAAGGCTCGCAAGGCGAGAAACCCTAGAACAGGAGCGGAGATCAGTGTCCCCTCCAAGAGGGTTCCAAGATTCAGAGCCGGTGCAGAACTGAAGAGAAAGGTGAGATAAATAGTGTGCCAAGCAAGGGGGGGGGTGTATACAACGCTTTCCCCCCCTTCCACAATAGTCTCTTCCTGACATGGATAACAAATTGCAGATTACAGATTGAAGATTGCAGAAGTGGCGATCTTCCAATCTTGAAATCTTCTAATCAAATATGAGTTCTATTCTCCAGAACAGGGTGTTTCTTTCTGCACTCTTTGCATGGTTGATAGCCCAGTGTATCAAGGTATCTGTTGGGGTGATACAGAAGAAAAAGTTTGACTTCAGGTGGCTTTTGGACACAGGAGGGATGCCCAGTTCTCATTCCTCAGCAGTCAGTGCTCTTGCCACATCTGTGGGGATGACACTTGGCTTTGATTCTCCTTTCTTTGGGGTTACCCTGGTGTTTGCATTTATCGTGATGTTTGATGCACAGGGTATGAGAAGGTCTGTGGGAAAGCAGGCAGTTATCTTAAATAGAATTGTTGAAGATATCCAGATTGGGAAGAAGATAAAAGAGGAAAGACTTAAAGAATTACTTGGACATACTCCTTTTGAGGTCCTGGCGGGTGCAACTCTTGGGATCATCATAGCCCTTCTATTATAGAGTTCAGAAACAGGTGAGATATCCCGCCTCACCTGATTAAGAAGGAACAGTATGCTGTCAGAAGTTATCTCCTGACAGGATAGTGTCTTTTGATGTTTAGATAATTATCTAAATGTCTAAATGGAGGAATAAAACCCGGAAAGAGATGTTTGACAATTTTATAATTCTAACATTCTAGAATGTTCGAATGGTACAGTTGTAGATACCAGTTTTCTAAACAGAATATCTTCTGCCAATCAGCGTCTATCGTTCCTTACCTGTAGGCACAAATTGAATTTGTGCTAGCACGATTTGAAATTGTGCCTACATTTCTTGATGAAAGCCATATTATCAAAAGTGTCCAGCATTTGGTTGCTATTTGAACAAGATAAATGGAGCACTATGCAATAGTGTTACCATAAAATGGAGATGAACCAGTTTTCTCTCTTTTTCCAGTAGCCATGCCCCACTGTCCTACCCTCTGAGAGAAAATCCCTATCATGAAGAGTCGTCAACAGGGCGTGTCTTTAACACGAAGTGTCTGACACCCGAAGGGACTGCAACTTCATACAGGATAAAAGAGCATGACGGTAGGCTTCACTTATATAGATTTCTGTTCTATTGTTATAAAGAGAAAACCTCCTAAAAGTCGTTTCAGATGATTTTCCTCCCCTTGAAATGCTGTCTACTACTGTCTCAAAGAGCAATTCTTATTCATAAATTGTACACAATCCTTTTAATTCTCGCTCATCTTAGCCGTGCTGTTTACCTGGATGCTACTGCGCCTTCCTACACAGCCCTCGATAAGTTGTCTGTAACTTACTTCTTGATCCATTCTCTTGGAACCCATCCACTTTTTCCATCGTGTTCTCCTTCCAGGATTCTTATTTTAATTAACATAAGCCCTACCTGTAAGATACGTACTTTGGTATTATTACTAACTGGAAAGACGACTCCCCAAGCAAATAATTGTACTATCCCATGGTCATCTTTGGTTATAGCTGTCTCCGTAAATTTATCCATCGCTTTTTTGCTAATGCCCACAGGAATCGGATCCACATCTGCACTAAGTCTGGCAATATCGCCGGTAATAATAATACTGCTACTCTTCTGTTTTGTCGTGGGTGATTTTCTGTCTTGGTATACCACGAATACAATAACAGCTATAATAACAGCGAAAACAGTCGCACATCCTATATTCATTCTTTGATTACTTCTGGCTTCCTCTCCTTGTTGCTTATCTATTTCTACTCCTAATTTCTTCTTTACCCTGGCTTTCTCCTCCAGAAGTATTTTCTTTTTTTCTTCGGGTGTTAATGCCATATTAGTCTCCTTCTATTTTTTTTTCTTTGGCTTTTTCCAAAAACAAAGAATTCCTGCTCCAACAGGTAATACGTTTACCAATTCCCACCCATCTCTACCCTCAACATTTAATTGAGCTATTATCTCTGCTCTCTTTTCCGGATAGACCAAGCCCTCCTCTATCGAGATCCATTCTTCTTGTTCCTTGTCCCTCAAAAAACCTTCTACTATAACAGTCTTGGTTACAGTTGTTATCTGATATTCCCACATTTCTCCTCCCCTTTTTATAGCCCTCCTCAAATTTTCGTACTCATGTTTCTCTCTTTTCTGCTTTGGCAATTTCGCCTAGCGGCTGGCGTATATCTGAAGTTCGCCCGATAGGGCGAATTTAGGCGAAGGCGATAGCCGTAGCCAGATATACACCTGTTATACGCACCCGTAAGGGTCGGAGCGTAAGCGGAGACTCCACCCAGTGCCATCCTAAATGACTTTTTTAACATCAAAGGAAACATTGTATATAAATAGATTTACTTTTGGGGCATCTTTTAGTGCGTAATCTAGCTTTTCGTCCTTCTCTTTAACGATAATTATTCCTCTTACATTGTAATCCTTTGCCAGTTTTTCTTTCACCCAACCTATGTATCTTAGAATTTGACCAATCACAACATCACTACTTTTACTCTTCTTCAATTCAATAACAACGAACTCCTTTTTCTCTCTATC
Organism: uncultured bacterium; assembly: GCA_964422625.1. GTDB lineage: Bacteria > Hydrothermota > UBA3073 > UBA3073 > UBA3073 > CAYRBN01. The sequence goes on from CAYRBN010000017.1 coordinate 4,825, forward strand.
AACAGCTAATAAGTCAATATTTCCAATTGAAGTGGGGTATTATCTGCCAGTAGCTTCTTCATCCTGATATAATTCAAGATTTGCACCAAAGTTTATTCTGCTGAAGTTTGCTTCAATAAACTCTCCAAGGTATTTTCCCATAGCAAAATCCATACTTTCAACTTCTTCAGAAAGTTGTTTTGTCTGTCCGGGTTTAAAAATTTCCCTACCTTCAGTTATCGCTTTTACAGCTTCTTTGCCCTCAGCTTCAGCAGAAATCATATGTAAAAATATATCTGCCTCGTCAAAAGTCAGATTAAACTCATGTACCCAATCTCTGAGCCGTTGCAGTGCCTCCACAATTTTCAAATAAGCGTTACCCCACAAATCTCTACCTTCATATACTCTCCAGCCTATAACTGAAAAGCCTGTCTCGGTTTTGTTGTTCCATAAACAATATTTCTCTGGATTGAAATCCATTAAAAAAGAAGTTAGTATTGCCTTATCAAAGCCTTCAATACGATACTTGCCTCCTAAGATTTGGTCCAGTCGTTCTTTTATTTCTACACCTTCATCAAGAAGATACAGTACGGTCTCTCTGAAACGATTTTTATCTCTGATAATTCTGTCTCTATATATTTGATTGAGGCTTTGTCTTCCTCCACCAGCTTTGTAATATTCCAAAAACTTTATTTCTAATTCCTTATCTGACAGATTCTGTATCATATCTGGTTGTATCCACTTATGATTTTTCTCAAGATCCTTTTTCCTGCCCTTTGACCAGTCTGATTTTATAGTTGAGTTTGCAAACCATTCTATGAGTTTTTGGATTTGTTCATCAGATAGCCTCATGAGTTCACCTCCAGGTTATATTACCTCGCACCCAATATCAAATTTCCTTGCAAATATCTTGTAGACAAAATAGATAGCAATATATCTCCTCTTACGCGCTGTTAGACGCTGTCGCTCCCATTAGTTCCCTTTTTAACTTCCAATTGTGCAATGTCAATGATAACTCCACCTTGGATAAGAAAATCCATCCCTATTATCCCTTCTATTTCAAACCCATAGTCCATAATCCCAATTTCAACTTCAAAATCTTTGACTTCTAAATCACCCATCACCAAACTATCTATCCGTCGAGCAAAAACAAATTCAAATCCTCCAACACCTCGAATTTGGCGGATTGAATCATGTGGCTCAGCTACCAAGCCAATAGAGGCTACTTTATCGGCTGAGAAAACACTACCTGCTGAACCTGTATCAATAAGAACTTCTTTAATATCAAGTTTCTTACCTCGATATACTAATGTTACTGTTACAAATGGGAGCCCTTCTCTAACACGAATCTTCATCGAACACCCCGAATTCCTATCCATCTGCGTTCAGTGATATCAAGGGTCTTACGATCTGTATGCAGGACATAAAGCTCACGCTCTGGATTTTGATGATGAAGTTGACCATAGCTTTGCATAGCTTGTTGGGAATTAGTAAAAACATTAACCACAGCAAGCTCATCCAAAATTCGCTTATTTGTTTCAGAATGAGCCTTAACCGCTTCAACCAAAAGCCATTGACCCGGATAGTGAATGCGAACTTCTTCCCATCTCATAAAAAAACACCTCCTAATTAGTGTCGAGGCTGTTTAGCATTCGTAACGGCTTATTTATTAAGGCGTTATAAGCGCCTTTAAAATGCTATCATCCCCTCAAAAATCCCAAATTACAAGCACCAAATAACAGACAATATCCAAATCCCAATATCTAAATACTAAACCTGTTTTGAACATTGGAATTTTGGTCATTGGAATTTGTTTGAATTTTGTTATTTGTTATTTGGAATTTTCTCATAAATTTACACCTCATTTCTAAACAGCCTCAGTGTCCGGTGAATAATTCATTTTTTTGCGTAGCTAAAGCTACGCTACTACATGGTATGGATATCCCAAGCTAATGTAGTAGCGGATCTTTAGATCCGCCCCAAAAAGGAATATCGGTATTGATTGTAGTTTTGGCAATTTTTCACCGGTACCTAATTACAAGTATAAAGGCGACTGTGTCTAACGTTTAATCTGGTCAACCTTTCAATAATCTCTCTATCAGTTAGAGAAAGACCTTTTCCACTGGCTGGAACGATGTAGATAGTTAAGAGAAAAAATAATGGAATAAATAATCACATAAACATATTATAACATAAAAAATTTAGTTTATCAAGAAAAAAAAGAGGAAAAGCACACAGATGGACACAGATTGAATAGATAGGCACAGATTTCAAAAAAAATCTTATTTGCCCCTATTTTCTCTAAATCCTCACTATATGAATAACTCACCTGGGTCTGGTTGGGACTTTCAAGCAAGTAAGTTACAAATTAAATATGCCAAAGAACAGTCCACCACGCTAACGGATTTTCTTTCGTGGTGTCAGGAGGTAACTCCAGACACCACGGTAAGTCAATTAGCAATGAAAAATTAGCAATTAGCAATTCAAATTTGTTAGTTGGCTAGTCTTTACCGATAACCTATGACTGATTACTGATAACCGTCTTTGTAACTCCTAACACCACGGGAGAAAAAGGTTACAGACACTTCGTGTTGTGGAGCAAGCCACTCCACCTGTTATTGCGACTTTGCGTCTTTGTTTACCCCGTTGAATGCCTTTGGTTTTTATTTAACTGGGGCGAGAGAGATTTTCCTTGATCGCCTAGGAAAGTATACTGTAAACCACAGAGGACACAGAGAAAGGACATTTTTTATTTTTATTTCTTTTATTCTCTGTGCACTCAAATTATAGACACGTTGTGATTACCGTCATCACTTGCACCTCGTAGGTGCAAGTAGGTATTACGAATAATTGAAGTTGAATAGATTAGGAGTTTGAAGGAGAGCAGAGAGAGAGAAAGAAACAATGCAAAATGTAAAATGCAAAATTAGCAATTTAAAGTGATCTTTGAAAATTGATAGTTTTGCATTGCTAATTGACAATTTTAAATTGATTTTTGATTCTCTGTGTTTCCCCTGTTAAATAACTTAACCCAAATACCGGAGTGTTGCCATAAGGCGACTCTATTTAACAGAGTGAATCTGTGGTTAATTTTTTCCTTGACTTTTTTTAGTTTCTGTGGTATATTTAAGCCTTCCTTGATGAAAATACTTGTAATAAACTGGCAGGATAGAAAAAACCCTCTCTCTGGTGGGGCAGAGGTTCACCTCCATCAGATATTTGGCAGGATTGCGAGGTGGGGGAATGATGTTACTCTTCTTTGTAGCTCATTTAATAATGCCCCAAAAAATGAGGTGGTAGATGGGATGAAGCTTATTAGAATAGGCAGAAGAGATACCTTCAACTTTTATGTTCCTTCTGCCTGTATTACACTTTTAAGAAGTAAAAAATATGATATCGTTATTGACAATATTAATAAAATTCCATTTTTCACTCCCTTATATGTTAAACTCCCTCTCCTTGTCGTAGCTTATCATTTTTTTGGTAGGGCAATTTATGAGGAAACCAATCTTCTTTTTGCTTCCTATGTCTATCTGACCGAGACAATGGTCCCTAAAATTTATAAAAAAGAGGTTTTTTCTGTTCTATCAGAAAGCACAAAAGATGAACTTGTCCGATGGGGTGTCCCTAATAATCATATTTACATAGTCTCTCCTGCAATAAGTTCTGAGGTTACTTCTGATTTCAGGCTTAAGTCTCCTGACCCACTAATTATATCTCTTGGGAGAATTAAGAAGTATAAATGTTTAGATAATCTATTGTTCGCTATGCGAGATGTTCTCTCTCGCATTCCAGAGGCCAGGCTGACTATTATAGGGACAGGTGATTATTTGCCAAATCTTGTCAGATTAACAGAGAAACTGAACTTAACGAACAGTGTCAAGTTCACGGGTTTTATATCAGAACAAGAGAAGAGAAGGATTTTGCAGACTGCCTGGGTAGTAGCTAATACCTCTATTAAAGAAGGTTGGGGGATTACAAACATTGAAGCCAATGCCTGTGGAACCCCAGTTGTAGCAAGTGATTCCCCAGGGCTCAGGGATTCAGTCGTTGACGGAAAGACCGGGTTTTTGGTGAGACATGGCGATGTAGGGGCATTGTCCAACAAGATAATAGAGATTTTACAGGATAAAACTCTACGAGAAAGACTTTCCCAAAATGCTATCCAATGGGCAAGCCAATTTAGCTGGGATCGCTCGGCAAAAGATATGCTTGCACTGATTGAATATGTGGTTAAGTATTACCCCTCCAGAAATCGAGCAGGTTTTGCAGTGTCTCCTCAAATGGAATCTCGGGTTTCCAGCCAGTAGTGGTTTTGAATTTTGTTGCATTCCCGATAAGACAGGGAAGATCTGAGGGGCGGAGTTTCTGCTTGTCAATCCTCACTTCTACCTTCACCCTCCCAAGTGATATGAGAGTAGAAAGCATATCTCCTATCTTCCAGCCAATCCCTGAACATATATTATATACCTCGCCAGGGATTCCTTTCTCAAGTGCAAGCCAATATCCCTTCACCATATCCCTCACATCTGTAAAGTCCCTTATAGCCTCTAAGTTCCCGACCTCTATTACAGGCTTCTGCACTCCATTCTCTATATCTACGATCTGTTTTGCGAAATCTGAACATACAAAAACGGAAGGTCTCCTGGGTCCAGTGTGGTTGAATCCTCTCGTTCGGACTATTCTCATCCCATAGCTCTTGAAATACTGATACGCGAGCATATCCTGACCCACCTTGCTCACTGCATAAGGTGAGAGTGGACGGAGTGGGGTTGTCTCTTTTATTGGGATTTCATCTTCCTGGACAGCACCATATTCTTCCGAGGATCCAGCTATCTGGATGAGTGGATCAATTTTTGATCTTCTTACTGCCTCAAAAAGATTGAGCTCGCCCATAATATTTGTATCAAGAGACTCTGCCGGGGCACTCCATGATGTAGGGACAAAGCTCTGGGCAGCAAGATGAAATATCATATCTGGTTTCAGCATATCTATCAGGTCCCTTACAGAGGATGCGTCACGGAGGTCACACTCATAAAACTCTATTTTGCCGATGAGATGTTCTATATTCTCCGTTCTTGATCTCCATCTCTTTATTCCATATATCTTAACTCCAGCTTTTAAGTTAAGATAGTCTGCAAGGTGACTCCCTGCAAACCCTGTAATACCCGTTATGAGAACTCTAATCATAAGACCCCCTCCTTGAATTATGAATTATGAATTTTGAAGAATTATGAATTTCATCCTTCATCCTTCTTTTAAAAGTAGTGCCAGTAATTAAAAAGGTTCTCTGTTACGCCTCCCAAAAGACCTATTATAACAAAAAAGAACCAGAAGAACCAGAGAAATGCTGTCCCTATACCTATTATTCCACATATAAGCCCGGCAAGCGCCATAGCTTCGCCAGCATATCTTTCTCCTTTCTCTTTTGTCATCCTCCTTGCCTTTACCCCGAATACGATAGCAATGACCCCAAGGACAATATCAACAAAGGGAAGAATAATTGCAAGTATGCCGCAGACAAGTGAGGCAATTGCCATTCCGGGAATCTCTTTATCTACTCTCATCTCTTCCATCAAACCCCCTTTTTGGAATTATGAAGTATGAGTTATGAATTATGAAGTATGAAGTATGAATTTTCATCCTTCACAATTCCAAACATCCTGCGTTTAGTTTTTTTTGAGATAGAAGGGGTAACCATTGCGGTTACCCTATCGGGCAGGGGCAAGCCCTGCCCTACATATCCTGTCCATCTGCGTTTATCTGCGTCCTAAAAAGAATCTAAAAAAGAGTGGAGCAAGATGCTCCACCTGTTATTCCAGTAGGGTACAAAAATTCAAGAATATCCCTTGCTATGGGTGCGGCTACAGCTCCACCCTTGCCTCCGTGCTCCACAAAGATTGAAATCGCGACACTTGGGTTTTCATAAGGAGCAAAGCAGATAAACCAGGCATGGGATTCACCATGAGGGTTTTGTGCAGTTCCTGTCTTGCCCGCCACCCCTACCCCCTCTATCCAGGCTGCTCTTCCTGTTCCCCTCTCTACAGTACCAAGCATTGCCCTTCGCAAGAATTTTAGTGTCTCTCTCGTTAAATTCACTCTCCTTCCAGTGGGTCTGTTTGCAAACAATCTTTTTCCATCATAAGATAGAATACTATCTACAAGTGTAGGTGAGTATAGAACTCCACCATTTGCTATTGTAGATGCGAATACTGCCATCTGAAGAGGGGTAACTAGAATCTCTCCCTGTCCAATTGACAGATTTGCCACATGTCCCCAGGTCCATCTGCCTTCTCCAAAGTGGGCGTTATACCATGCTTTATCCGGAATGAGGGCATCACTTTCCCCAGGTAGGTCTATCCCTGTTTCCTCCCCCAATCCAAAACTTCTGGCACCGTCTGCTATGCCATCAACCCCTATATCCATCCCGAGCTGATAAAAGTATACATTACAGGATTGTTCAATAGCTTCTATAAGGGAGAGTCTCCCCTCATGCCTCTCCCAGCATCCAAAAAACCTTCTTCCAATCTGTAGCCCCTCATCACAAGGATGGGGCATATAGCTATCCTCCTGTATCAATCCATCTTCTAACCCCTTTGCAGCCACTACAAGTTTGAATAGAGAAGCCGGGGGGTATCTTCCATTCTTTGCCCTGTCGAAGAGAGGTAACGAAGGGTCTTTTAATAGCTCTTTCCATATATTTTTATCTATACGGGGTGAGAAGTGATTTGGGTTAAACCCGGGATGGGAATAATAGGCAAGGACTCTTCCATCTCGTGGGTCAATTGCTACTACTGCGCCACCCTTGTATTCCGATAAAGCGGATGCTGCTATCTTTTGAATCTCTATACAGATAGAGAGATAGATATCTGCTCCCGGTATAGGGCTTCTGCCGGGAGAGAATGCCCCCAACTCTCTTCCCATCACATCAACCTCTATATAATCTACCCCATCATCACCTCGCAGATACCTCTCATATTCTCTTTCTATTCCTTTCTTCCCAACCAGATCCCCTGCTTTATACCCCTTCATCCTTTCCAGTTCTTGTTTTGATATCTCTCCAACATAGCCCATTATATGAGAGATTGTATTTCCATAGTAGTATCTCCTTACCGGTTCTGCAAGGATCTCTACTCCAGAAATATCCAACCCTCTCTCTTCTATCCAGGACACTGTTTTGAAAGGGATATCCCTTACAATTTTGACATCTTCTGATGCATCAAGGACTATACCCAGCGTCTCCTCAAGAAATGGAGATGTAGTGCCCGGTGGTAAATAGAGTGTATAACCTGCCCTTGTATCCGCAAGCAGTATCTTTTCAGAGCTATATATATTACCTCTCGGCGCCCTTACTATTACCTGCTTTACATAGTTCTCTTTTGAAAGCCTCCCGTATCTCTCTGCCTGAACTATCTGAAGCCAGAAAACCCTCAAAAGAAGGACTCCAAAAACTGAAATAACCACGAAAACAGCTCCTCTATCTTTTAACATAAGCTATAGGTGCAAGGATAAAGGGAAAAGGATAAAGGTTAAAACGACCTAATGATTCAATGACCGATTACTGATTACTGATAACCGATAACTGCCTACTCGCTACTCACTACTCACTACTTCTCTACTTCTCCCTGTTCTAAAGCCTGTATCTCATCCAGACTCACAACTATCTTTCTTCCATCTGAATATCTGACAAGGATCGTCCTGCTTATTATGTTTTTTTCTATCACAACCCCTTCCTCGCCCATTGCATTCACAATAGAGCCCACCAAAGGGAATATCTTCTCCTGTTCCCTATAAAATTCCTCTTCATATTTCAGGCAACAGAGCAATTTTCCACATATACCTGTTGCTTTGTCAGTGCCACAGGCAAGGTTTTGTAACCTGAGTAGGGGGGTAGTAACAGATTCAAAGCATTTTAGAAACTTGGAACAACAGGTCTTCATTCCACAGATACCGTATTCAGGAAATGTCTTTGCATAGTCCCTTGCCCCTATCTGCTGGAATTCCACCCTCATGTTCCACTTCTTTGAAATCTCCTTAAGAAGTAAGCGATAATCAATCCTTGTCTCTGCAAGAAAATAGAATTTTATTTTCTTTTTATCAAACTGGATATGACAGGATACAAGTTTCATCTCGAGACCATAATCAGAAATGGCATCCTTGCATTCCTTCAGTTTCTCTGTCTCCTCCCCCAGTATAGTCTTCAGGCTTGCTATATCCTCTTTTCTTGCGATGCTTGCGAATCTGTAAGAGACTGTGTGAGAATGGGGAAGTATATCTATAACTTGCCCAATGTCCTTTCCAGCCTCTGTTTTATAGATAACATAATCTGCCTTAGATATCCCAATATCAGGTGCCTTTATCACCCTTGTCTCTCTCTCCCCATAAGTTACAAGTAGTAGCATATAGCCCCCGGGTAAAAGTAAGCAGCAGGCAGTAAGTAGTTATCGGTAATCAGTAATCGGTTATCAGGTTATTGGATTTGATAAATCAAATCCCTACTACTCACTACTCGCTACTCACTACTCGCTACCGCAATTCCCACCTTAGGCAGGTTGTATGCAAGATATGCGAGAATATGTTCTTTATTTACATTCTGTTTTAAGGCAGATAAGCCCTTATGGATCGTCTCCATTCCCCGAAGAATCTGGCTAAATTTTAGTCCGGGGAGAGTAAGGTCACTATTTCTCACAGGCAGTCCAACCTGACAGAGAAGGAGGTCTCCATAAATAATATAAAGAGAATCTATAAATCCCTCTGTATTATCCCCAATAAACCCTAACTTAGATAAACGTCTCCTTCTGTCAAGAGATAGAAACATAACCGCTTTATCCCTTGTTATAAGGTCTGACATCTCTTTTGCCCTCTCCATACTTCCACCTGAAAGTCTGGCTATGAGGTCTATCTTATTCAACCCTTGTTCTTTAAGTAGTTCTTTAATCTCCTCTCTTTGTAACCGTCTAAATTTAACAATCTTACACCTGGAGATTATAGTTGGAAACAGACGATACAGTTTTGAGCTTGTCAGGATAATCGTAGTATCAAAAGGAGGCTCTTCAAGCATCTTTAAGAAGGCATTCTGTGCGTCTGGGGTCATAGTATCTGCATCTTCAACTATTACAACCCTTCTCTGCATTGTTCGTAAGCGGAGTCTTTCCTTGATCTCTCTTACCATCTCTATCTTGATACTCCCCTTCTCATCCTTTTTGACTCTGATATAATCAGGGAAACTGTCACTCTCTATAAGTTTGCAATGGTGGCAGGTATCACAGGGTTCTATCCCTCTTTTGTAACAGTTGAGTGCCTTTGCAAAGTTGATTGCAGCAAGTTTCTTGCCAACCCCCCTCTCTCCACAGAAGAGATAGGAGCTCGCTACCTTTGCTTTTGCCAGATCATTCTTTATAATCCGTTTCGCTGTTTCCTGCCCTATGATACTATTGAAGGACATATCAGTAGAATTTCTAATTCTAAAAACTCGCAACCTAATTTCGGACAGGGATAAACCCTGTCCCTACACCCTACGCCGTACTCCCCAGTCCCCTTCTCCCTGTCTCCCTGTCTTCCTGTCCCCCTGTCTCCCCCTACAGCCTCTTCCTTCTCCCTTCTGCATCAAGCCTTCTAAAATCAAACCTTCCCGAATGGATATCACACCTCTCTTCTGGTTCTGTCCCTTTTATAAATATCTCCTCTATTATCTCCTTGCATCCATCCACTGGAAGGAGACCAGATTCCTTGCATATACTCTTTTTTATCACAGCTGATGGCATAGTAAAACTGCTCACAGGCTTATCTTCAAGCGCCCTTTTCATAAATTCTGCCCATATTGGTAGAGCAAGCACTGCACCCGAACCGCCTCTCATAATTCTCTCCGGGATGTCGTATCCAATCCATACACCACATATAAGCTCCGGAGTAAATCCGATAAACCATGCATCCCTCCATTCGTCTGTTGTTCCTGTCTTGCCAGCACTGGGTCTTATAAAACCCATTCTTCTCAGCCCTGCTCCTGTTCCATACTCTGTAACACTTGAAAGAATGGATGTCATAACATAAGCGGTCTCCTCACTCAACACACGTTCCTTATATGGCTTTGTAGTATAGAGAAGATTGCCATCTCCATCTACGACCTTCTTCACAATGTACGGTGCTACCCTGAATCCCCCATTCGCAATCGTGGCAAATCCTGTAACCAGCTCTTTCAGGGTAACGCAGCTTGTGCCGAGTGCCAGTGAGATGACAGGGAGAAGTTCTGCCTCCACGCCCATCAGCCTTGTATATCGGACAACAGTCTCTGGAGTTATCTCCATAATAAGCCTTACAGATGCAAGATTCCTTGAAAGGGCAAGCCCATCTCTTAATGATATCTCGCCAAGAAATGTCCCATCATAGTTTGAGGGACTGTATACCGTATCCCCAACCTCTATCATAACTGGTTGGTCAAGAAGCCTGAAGCTGGGAGGGTATCCCCTGTTAACCGCTGCTGTATATAGAAACGGTTTGAATGCAGAACCGGGTTGTCTATATGCCTGAATTGCCCTGTTAAACTGGGATTGCCCAAAGTCCCTCCCCCCCACAAGTGCCTTTACCTCTCCTGTGTGTGGGTCCATTGCAAAGAGTGCTATCTGAAGTGGGTTTAAGGAATCACTCTTTATATTAAATCTCTCCTCAAGTTTCAAGAGACCCTCTCGGACAACCTGATCTGCGATCTCCTGCATATCTCTGTTGACAGTGGTGTAGATAGAGACCCCTCTCCGATAGAAGACCTCACTGCCAAGTCTCTCTCCAATATGCTTTCTTACCTCTTCCACAAGATAAGGGCCTATCCTTGGAGCCCTCACCTCTGAGTTCACTCCAAGGGGAGCGTTTTTTGCTCTCTCTATCTCTATTCTATCTGCAACCCCTTCTCTTTTCATAACCCCCAATATGGTAGCCCTTCTTCTTAGTGCGGTTTGGGGAAACCTAATTGGATTATAACGGCTAGGTGCCCTGGGTAGTCCTATAAGCAGTGCGGATTCTGTCAGTGTAAGCTCCTCTGCCCTCTTGTCAAAAAACCTTCTTGAGGCAGTCTCTATTCCATAGGAGCCAGCTCCGTAGTAGATCTCGTTCAGATAGAGCTCAAGTATCTCATCCTTTGAGTGTTCCCGCTCAAGCTCTATGGTTAATATAGCCTCCTTCAGTTTTCTCGTATAGGTCCGTTCAAAGGAGAGAAACATATTCCTTGCAAGCTGCTGGGTTATTGTTGATGCCCCTTGAACTCTTCCCGTGAATAGATTCATAATCAGTGCCCTCAATATTGCAGCCGGATCAACACCCCAGTGGGAGTAAAATCTTCTATCTTCTACCGCGATTGTTGCCTTTTGGAACAGCTCTGGGATATCCCTGAGCTCCACAGGAATCCTCCTCTCTTCATAAAACCTATGTATTATCTCCCCATTTTCGTCATACAGGTTGCTGGCAAGGGGAGCGGTATATTCTTTCATCGTCCTTGGGCACGGAACTCTCTTACTCAGGTTAAAGTAGATCCCCGTAAGGATCCCGCCCAGGAGTGCATATATCCCTGCTGATAAGAGGAATATTCGGAATATAGTCTTTCTGGTAATCATAGTCTTTGAATTATGAATTTCAACCTTCATACTTCATAATTCATAATTCCCTCAACCTCCTCCAACACCCTCTCCACATCAACATCCCTCCTGCCGCCCGCGGTGGCAAGATGGGGTCTTCCTCCACCCCCTCCACCTGCCAGTTTTCCTATGGATGCAGCGAGACGAGAGGCACTGAACTCTCTCTTTATATCATCACTTACAGATACCACGAAGAGTGGTTTCTCATCTGTTCTTGTTGCAAGGACGCATATAGTCTTTCTACTCTTCCTCACAACATCAGATAACTCCCTCAACTCTTCAGTCCCAAGCTCTGGTAGATAGCCTCTAACCAGATCAACCCCATCAATTCTGACCTTTTTCAATTTTGCCTCTCCCCCTTTGCTCAGCTTCCTGACTCTCTTTTTGAGCTCCTGATTCTCTTTTTTCAGTCTAATTATACCCGCAGGAATCTCCTTTGTCTTAAGTAATCTCTCTGCTGTCTTGATAACTGTTTCACACATTTTCAGGTATTTGATAACCCCAAGTGATGTTATTGCCTCCATTCTCCTTATGCCTGCATGCACACCTGTCTCGGATAATATTCTGAACCCTCCAATAAGACCAGTGGTTCGGACATGTGTTCCAGAACAGAGCTCAAGGGATATCTCTCCTATATGCACAAGTCTCACCTTGTCTTCGTATCTCTCTTCAAACAGGGCAGTTGCACCCAATTTTTTTGCCTGTTTCAATGTAGTCCTTCTCACAGTTACAGGAATATCCTGAACTATCCAGAGATTGACAAGATCTTCTATCCTCTCAATCTCATCTGAGTTAAGAGAAGAAAAATGTGTGAAATCAAACCTCAGTTTCTCCATCCCAACCCATGAACCTTCCTGGCGGATATGTTCCCCTAATATGTTCCGGAGGGCAGAGTGGAGAAGATGTGTTGCTGTATGGTTTGCCTGGATAAGTCTTCTTCTCTCTTCGTTCACTACGGATGTAACATCTCCCTCTATCTCCTGAAGGGATTTCTTGCACATCCCTATATGTAGATGAAACCCGTCAACAATCTTTGTATCAAGAACCTCTATCTCAAACTTATCAGAATAGAGCATTCCTCTATCTCCAACCTGACCACCTGACTCTCCATAGAATGGGGTGCGGGTAAGGATAATCTGTAGGTTTTCCCCATCTTTTCTCATCCGTGCAATTTTTGATTTTAGCCTGAGGGTATCATACCCAACGAACTCGTCATTCTCAATTTTTATAAGCTCTCTCCATTCTTTCTCTCCCTCTTTCTTGAACATAGAAGCCTTCCGTGAGAGCTCTTTATTTTTATGGGCAATTCTCTCCACCTCTTTTATATCTACATAGAATCCCTTCTCTTTTGCAATCTCTGCGGTAAGTTCTACTGGAAACCCATAGGTATCATAGAGTCTGAATACCATAGAGGACGGAACCTTATTCCCCGAGAGTGTAGGGAGCATCTGAAAAAGCAGGGTAGTCCCCCTCTCTAATGTGGAGATGAATCTCTCCTCTTCGTTCTTTACAAGAACCGATACGGTCTCTTGCTTGTCCCAGATTTCTGGATAGGGTTCTCTCATAAGCTCTGTAATTACTGGGACCAGTTTATAAAGAAAAGGTTCCTTCTTTTCACATCTTGCCCCCTCAAGGAGTGCCCTTCGCAGAATGTATCGGACAAAGTATCCTCTTGACTCATTTGATGGATAAATTCCTTCGGATAGAGCAAATACAAGAGCCCTTATATGGTCTGCTATAATATTTATAGGCTCTCTGTGACTATTATAGTCAAGGTTCAGGATCTCTTCTATCTCCTCAATTATTGGTAGGAAGAGATCTGTCTCATAGCTCGTCTTTTTTCCCTGGCATATCATTGTCAATCTTTCCAGTCCCATACCTGTATCCACGCCTCTCTTTTTCAGTGGTTTTCTATCTCCTGATGCGGACTGCTCATATTCTAAAAAGACAATATTCCATAGTTCAATCTCCTGATAGAGTATCTCTGTGCAGGGACCGCAGGGTCCTGATGAGCCTGCAGGTCCCCAGAAGTTATCTTTAAGTCGTAATATTTTTTCAGGGGAGATACCTAACGCTTCCCAGACCTCATAGGACTCATCGTCAGAGCTATAGACTGTCACAGTGAGAGATTCTTTATCTAATCCGACTATTTCTGTGAGGAACTGCCAAGCCCATATTATTGCCTCCTCCTTAAAATAGTCTCCAAAGCTGAAGTTCCCAAGCATCTCAAAGAAGCTATGGTGTCTGCCTGTGGTTTTTATCTCATTTATATCACTCCCTCTCAGGCATTTCTGTATACTGACCACCCTTTTGTGAGGGGACGGTCTGATACCGCTAAACAAGGGCTTAAACTGAACCATCCCTGCGGAGGTGAACAGTAGGGTTGGATCATCCTTTGGGAGCAAAGGAGAGGATGGTATCTCCCAGTGTCCATTCCTGATGAAATAGTCTATAAACAACCTCCGTAACTCCATTGAACTATACATACAGATATATTATAACACCAAACAGCCAATTTGTCAAGTTTTTTATTGATTTAACAGGGACTTGTAAGAGACAGATAGGAATTTAGTTTGTTAGTTGGTTAGTCAGTTACAAGTTACAAGTTACGAGTGACAAGTCAAACAAGAAACTCGTTACTAATAACTCGTTACTTGTTACTATTCGTATCGTGGGAGGCATCTCCTGATGCCGATGGTCAAGGTCCCCGCACCTATGCATAGACGCGGGGCAGGCAGGAGACCTTTCCCACATAATATTAGCACACAGATTTTCACAGATAAAACTGATTTACACAAATATAATTCATTATAAAGATTTTTTTTTGAAATCTGTGCCTATCTATTCAATCTGTGTAAATCTGTGTGCTTCTC
>CAYRBN010000018.1:0-19234 GCA_964422625.1 uncultured bacterium
TCCCTTATAAGCCCAGCGGCATGAATATCCCCGGAGACATCACCTGCAGAAAGAAGAACCCTCATATCGCCACTCCCCTTTTAGAGGACTCTATGAAAGTGATAATCTCTTTTATCTCTTCTATCTCGGGAAGTTGCTCTTTAATCTTCTGGATTGCCTGATATGTATTCAGCTCTTTTGAGAGAAGGAGGGCAAAGGCTTTTTTTAATATGTTTATTGTATCCTTCCCAAAGTTATGTCTTCTGAGTCCTAAAATGTTGAGCCCTATTACTCTGAGGGGATCGCCAGCACTTAAACTATATGGCAGAACATCCTTTGGAATTCTGTAACCCCCACCTACTATTGAATATCTTCCCATCCTTATAAATTGATGGACAGGACATAGTCCTGAGAGAAACGCAAAGTCCTGTATCTCTGCAAATCCAGAGATCTGTGTTGCATTTGCAATTATCACCCTGTTGCCTACACTCACATCGTGTCCTATATGACAGTATGCCATAAGGAAATTGTTATCTCCAATAATAGTCTCTCCGTCCTCATTTGTAGCCCTGTGAATGGTGACAAACTCCCTTATTATGTTATCGTTGCCTATGGTTACAAAACTCTCTCCACCCTTAAACTGGACATCCTGTGGCAGACCACCTATTATAACACTCTCGCATATCTTGTTATTCTTTCCCATCCTTGTTCCTCTCTTTATTGAGACAGAACTTCCTATCTCACATCCATCTCCTATCTCTACCCCATCTTCAATGATAGAGTATGCCCCTATCTTCACCCCTTCTCCAATAATGGCATTGGGGTCAACAATGGCTGTCTTATGAATATTCATATCATCTCCTCCCTAATCTTCTTCATCAACTGAGTATAGTAATGTATATTATGCAAGGTTGCAAGTATTGGGGCAAGAACCTCTCCTGTATTGAACAGGTGTCTTATATATGCTCTTGTATGATGCTTGCAGGTAAAGCAATCACACTCAGGGTCAATCGGTTCAAAGTCATTCTTATAGATTGCATTTCTTATTACCATTTTTCCTAATCTTGTAAAGAGCGTTCCAGTTCTGGCATTTCTCGTGGGCAGGACACAGTCAAACATATCTATACCCATCTCCACATATCTTTTTATATCCTCTGGTTCTCCAAGTCCCATAAGATACCTTGGCTTCTCTTCGGGCAACATATCTGCTGTCCATTCTGCAATCTCATAAGAGAGACTTTTGGGCTCACCGAGAGAGACACCACCTATTGCGTATCCATCAAAATTGAGTTCGGTAATCTCTCTGACTGATCTCTCTCTTAGGTCTTTATAGGTTGAACCCTGAACTATTCCAAAGAGGAGATGCCCATCTTTCTTATATCTAATTGAAGACCTTGCCCAGGATGTAGTATTCTCAAGTGCAACCCTTGCATCATTATGGGGCACTGGCCAGCTGGCAGGATGGTCTAATACCATTCTGATATCAGAACCGAGGATCTCCTCAACCTCTAACACAGACTCAGGTGTAAATTTGTGGTATGAACCGTCAAGATGTGACTGGAAGACGACCCCGTCTTTCTCTATTTTCCTTAGATCTGCAAGTGAAAATACCTGATAACCACCAGAATCAGTAAGAATTGGCTTGTCCCATCCGCTAAATGAGTGTAACCCACCTGCTTTTTTAATAATATCCAAACCAGGACGAAGATAGAGATGATATGTATTGGCAACGATTATATCTACCTCATTTTCTATAAGATCAGAAATCTTCTGTGTCTTCACTGTCCCTTGCGTTCCAACAGGCATAAAACAAGGAGTATCTACAACCCCATGTGATGTATACAATCTTCCAAGTCTTACCCCTCTCTTCTTTTTTATCACCTCAAATAGCATATCAACTTACAACTGGTCTGCGGACAGGGACAAACCCTGTCCCTACAATGTCCGTAAGGTTGTTTTTGCTCAGCCTCATCATGCCATCTTTTCTCTTATATAATCTGCCCTCTCTATCTCATCTCTATCAGGGTTCAACTTCTCCTTTTTCAAGACCTGAAGGTGTGCAGGAGAGGTGTACAGGAGGAGATGATTTATCATCTTCAAATCTATCTTCTTCAGTATACCCAGTCCTACGCCAAGCCTCACAGCAGACAATAAATTTACAAATTCCATCTGTGGTAGCATTCTCACATTTTTCAGTATGCCATAAGCTCTCCATATCTTGTCCTCTAGCCTCCTGCCCGCTTCCATTAAAAGTCTATCCCTCAACTCTTCCTCAATCTCTACTATCTCTCTTGCCATTTTATCTATTGTCTCAACAAGCTCCTCTTCACTTACCCCTAATGTCCTCTGATTTGATAATTGAAAGAGGTTTCCCTCAACCTCCTCTCCCCTTCTAAATAGTCCTTGTATAGAAAATCTCTGTTCTCTTATCTTCTTTACAATCTTGCCCATCTGTTTTGTCAGAGCAATACCTGGGAGATGGAGAAGATAGCTCAGGCTCATACCAGTGCCAACGCTGGCAGGAGAAGAGGTTAGATAACCAAACTCTTCTCTGAATGCATAATCAAGCTCGCTCACCAACTGCTCATCAATTTTCTCCGTAATAGTGTATGCGCTTTTCATATCAAGGCTGGCTATAATAGATTGAATTCTTATATGGTCATCCTGATTGACAAGAATATCTACGCTTTCACCTATAAGGCAGTCTGTAAGTTTATCTATTCTGTGGGGTAAAAGCATCCGTTCCTTTATAAATCCAAGCTCCTGGCTGGTGAGATCTCTTGCTCTCAAGAAAAGATGCCCTTTTAGGGGAGATAAGAGAGAGGTAACCTCTCTTATAAGTTCGGATACTCTCTCAAGTTCCTCCTTGCCTGCTCGTGCGGGGAAAAGATAACCCTCAAGGTTTCTTATAAGCTCTGCCTTTGCCCAGACCACTATCTCCCCCTGGGGCTTTCTGCCATCCAGCCATAATGGTGGAATATTTATCAGCTCACTAATCTCCATCTTCAAGTTTTATAATTTCGTCTCTGATTCTTCCTGCGGCTTCATATTCTTCTTTTCTAACAGCGTCTTTGAGTGCCTTTTTCAGTTCAATCACTATCTTTCTCTGTTTTGATCTCTTTCTATCGCCCTTTTCTGGTTCTCTGCCTTTATGTTTTATACCTCCTTGTAGTCTCTCTAAAAAGGGTTTTATCTCTTCTCCAAATCTGTCATAGCAGTTGCTGCACCCAAATTTGAGTGTCTCTGTAAACTTCTCATATCTAAGCCCACAACCGCTACATACAATATCTCTATTTTTATTATTGAGCAGAAGCTCCAAGAGCGGGCTTCGAGAAGCAGGAACAAGAGACCTCTTCTTTGCACATTCTTCACAGATGAATACAAGAGTGGTTGTGCCCCCTATCACAACTGCATAGTGAAGTTCGGCCTCTTTAGTATGACATATTTCACAAAGCATCTAACAACCCTTCATCCTTCATAATTCCAGGTTACCATCAACCGGTTTATCTCCCAAAGGTTCTCTAACACATAATCAGGTGTTTCTTGCAGACTTTTTCCTCTCTCTAAAATTGCACAGGATGTACCTGCAGATCTTGCAGAGATAATATCATAATCACTATCCCCGACAAGAAGTGTCTCCTGTGGAGACACACCGAGATTCCTTGTAATGGCTAAAACAGGTTCTTTTTTGGGTTTCCACATACCATCATCCCGTGTCATAATGGAATCAAAGATAAGATCGAACTTCTCAGTTATAAACACGACATTGTCATACGAGTTATTTGTTAAGAGCCCTCTCTTTATTCTCTTCTCCTTCAGACTCTCTAAAACCTGTCTCACCCCTGGGAACAGGTCTGCGCATACTGTGGCATGCCTTTCGTAGCCTTTAAGCAGTCTCTCCGTTTTCTCCCTTTCTTTCTCTGGAAGGGAGTAGAGCTGGTCAAGTAGGGAGTATTGCTTAAGACCCAGATCTTCTCTGATTCCTTTCCAGTCATATTGCGAATCAAGGATGGTCCCATCAAAGTCAAATATAACCGCCTTAAACATAATCAGCCCCCTAGGGTCAGGAGTTACCCTTTGTGGGAAAGGCCTCCTGCCTGCCCCGCATCTATGCATAGGTGCGATGACCTTGACCATCGGCATCAGGAGATGCCTCCCACACCAGAAGAGTTCTGCGGACAGGGACAAGCCCTGTCCCTACATAGTGAGCCAATGACCTGATAACCGATTACCGATAACTCATTACCTGGCACTACTACGGAGAGGGCGGGATTCGAACCCGCGTCTCACTTTTCAGCGAGAACACGATTTCCAGTCGTGCTCCTTCGACCAACTCGGACACCTCTCCTAATCTTCCCATCTCTTTCCCCTTACATATCCCTCTGCCCATAGTCTCGCTATCTTTCCGTCTCTTATTACCATCTCTATCCTTTCACCCATCAGACTATCATTCTCCGTCACAACGAGTGGGCTACCAAAAAGAACCAGAGAATCCTTTTGGGGATAGTAGAGAAGACTATCCGAATACGCCCTGAAACCTCGCTTGATGAATCTATTATTCCTTGCTATTACAAGTGTGTCTCCATAGATCTTTAGGGTATCAGAGAAGAGTTCAAGGGTGTCTTTCTCGTCTATGAACCGAACATTGCCCCATATAAACCCAATCCTCTCTCTGAAATTGTAAAACCCTTCATCTCCTTTTAGTCTTCTATTACCACTTGAGAGAATGAGAGAATCTCTGGCATGTACTTCCTCCCTGTCCTCATAGAAGATACCACTCTTTGCAACAAGGGTATCTGCCTCCTTTTCCGCTCTTATCCAATAGTTTATATAGTATATTTTCTCAAAAAAGTACCTACCAAGTCCCCCGTATATTGTAAGGTCTTCTCTTTCTATTCTGAGATTATCCCAGAACCTTATACTGTCCTCTGTTAAAAGTGCCCTCTCCGATGTTATCTGGACAGTATCAAATATCAGTGTTACATCCCCATACAGATGTGTATAAGGCTCTATGTATATAGAACTATCAGCCCTTGCTGAAAAACTGAAAATTAAAAAGCAAAAACTGAAAACTGACATCTCTAATCTTCCAATCGTATTCCTCTCATCTTTATCTCTGTAAGATCTGGATTTGATTCAAAGTCTCTGCCTCGTAGCACCCTATTCTCTTTCTTTATTGTTACGCTATCCCTTGATACAATCCTTTCTCTTTCCTGCTCCCAGAAGAGTCTCTCTGTCTTTAATATTCTATCTGTTTCCATAGATGTTACCACAACATTTCCCTCTGCTCTCATATCACCAGAGACAAACAGATAAGCAGAATCCGAGGTAAGAATAGAGGAGACCTCTTCAAATTCATTATAAAACGAGAGATGTACATTATGTATAACCGTGGTGTCTTCATAAACATAAGCCCGTTCTGACAGAAGTTTCCACTTTATCTTCCCTCTAACTGTCTCCACCACCTCAAATCTCTTAACCCTTTTATCTACCCCAAGACGCTCCACCTCCTCTGATTTCTCCTCCACATTACAAGAGAAAAGAAGAAAAAGTATGACTATCACTATCTTATTCTTGTTTTTTCCCATTATACTGGACAATCCCCATATTCTGAAACTTTTCCATACGAGAGAGGAGAAGCTCTTGTGTGGGTATTTTTGATAATCTATCAATCTCCTTTAGGATAAAGTCCTTGATGGTAGATGCTGCTAATTTGGGGTCCCTATGTGCCCCGCCAGGTGGTTCTGGAATTATCTTATCAACTACACCAAGTTCAAGTAGGTCCTGAGCAGTAATTTTCAGCGCTTCTGCAGCCTCATCTGCCTTTGATGGATCCTTCCATAGTATTGAGGCACATCCCTCTGGAGATATTACAGAATAGTATGCGTATTGCATTATTGCAACAGTATCGCCAACACCTATCCCAAGTGCTCCACCACTCCCCCCTTCACCTATAATGATAACAATTATTGGTGTAGGTAGGGATGCAAACTCTCTTATATTTATTGCAATTGCCTGTGCCTGTCCCCTCTCCTCTGCACCTATACCAGGATATGCCCCTGGTGTATCCACAAGTGACACTATCGGTTTCCCAAATTTTGCAGCAAATCTTGCTACTCTGAGTGCTTTTCTGTAGCCCTCAGGATGTGCCATACCAAAGTTTCTTTTTACCCTCTCCTTTGTGGTTCTCCCTTTCTCCTGCCCCATCAAAATTAGTGACTTTCTCTCTATCCTGGCAAGCCCGCAAATAAGTCCGGGGTCATCCCTGAAGCACCCATCACCATGTATCTCAAAAAAATCCTCGGTGATGTAGTTTACATAATCCAGGAAATAGGGTCGGACAGGATGTCTTGCGAGTTGAACCCTCTGCCATCTTGAGAGGTTTGTGTATATGTCATAGTAAAGTTTCTGGAGTTGCTTTTCAATTCCCGCTATCTCATCCGCTATTTCTGTGGCTCCTTCTTCCTGAAGTACCTTTAGGTCGTCTATCTTGCGTTCCAGTTCCTCTATAGGTTTCTCAAATTCAAGAAATGCTCTCTCCATAAGTTAAGTATACTATAAAATTCCCAAAAAGTCAAGTAAAAAGTGATTCCACCAATCTCACTCTCTTTTTAGGACGCAGATTCCTGAACCCCAGCTTTTACCTGGGCAGGCTCTGTCAGGAACAGGTTTTCGTAGATTATTAAGATTCTTTAATTGGACTTTGGACCTTGGCACATCACAGATGAGAAACGATCAGATTCACTCCAATAAAGATAAGCATAACTCCACAGAGCCACCTAAAAAAGGTAAATATTTTTTTACTCCTGAACAAGGCAGATGGCAAGACACTTGCCAATACACCCAGGGGAATTAACGGCGAGACAAACTTGCCCGCCCCAAATGCCAGACCATAAAAGGTGCCTTGCGATGCACTTTCTGCCTCAAGTGCAATGTAAGCAAGAACGCCCAGAACTGGTAGACAGGGTAATACACCTACAATCAGACCAAGCATTATAGGAGTCTTGATACTATCATCCACAATCTTTTTTCTTAAAATCTGGCAGAGATAGTGTCCAGGTTCTTTACCGAAGAAAACAAGAATACCAATTAAGGAAATAAACAATCCACCAAAAAGATAGATCAGATACCCAAACTGGTAAAACCTCTCGGTAAGCAGCCTCCCAAACAACCCAACCAAAAGTCCTAATAGACCATAGACAAGCAAACGGGTGAAGAGAAATATCAAAGTTGTTCCAAGCCCCTCTTTCCAACCCTTTCTGGTTGCGGCAATATATGGCAGTATCACTGGTGAACAGAGAACAAGACAGGGACCAAATGATACAGTGATACCAACGGTAAAGAGTTCTATAGCAGTAGACATAGTAAAAAGGTCCAAAGTCCAAGGTCCAAAGTCTAAAAACCGTGAATCGTATTCGTAATCTTCCAATCTTCCAATCTTGAAATCTTGAAATCTTCTAACCTTCTAACCTAATTATAATTCTTACCCGGGCTCCCTCAGGTGGAAAGAGTGAACTATTTAGCTCATACCCCGACATGCCCGATTCCCTGATAAATTTCTCTCTCAGTGCCTTCTGTTTTAAAGGGAAAATTGGGCAGAGTTCACAATCAACTCCACGATGACGGATAAGAGATGTATAGTCAAAATAAGGTGAACCTAAGAAAATAAAATCTCCTATTCCTAATCTATCTTCTGCCAAGACCAATTTATCAGCACCAATCTCTTCTTCCCCCCACTCAATAAATACCTTAAATACCTTTGACCTTGGATCTCGGACTTCGGACATTGGACATTCCCCATGCCATAACTGATCCCAGAGTTTCCAGTCTATAAGCGCTATTACATTTTGTAGTTCAATAAGATGTGCAGATGAGATAATTGCTGATTCTTCCTCTAACCATCTATATCCGTCAAGATATATGAGATGTTGCACCCATCCTTCTCTTTTCTGCACCCTTCCTTCAAATTGAATCTTGCCATCAGCAATATCTACAAGCAGATTTCCTATCTCGTAGACACCTTCCTCTATCGTCATCAGCTCTGCTGGTTCTCTCTTCTGTTGGTTTATAATATGATATCCAACGAAGAGAACCACCAGCAATATAATAATAACCCAAACTCCTCTTCGACCCATCTTCAACTCCCTTTCTACAACCTTATCCTCATCCCATCCCTTGCGACAATAAATTCCCCTCTAAATTCCTTACGAACACCAATAGAGACATTATCTTCTCTCATATCAGGATATAAGTGTGTTAGGAATAGAAGCTTTGCCCTGCACTCTTTTGCTATTCTGCCTGTAAGCTCAGGATAGAGATGTCCCTCCACTTCTCCCTGAAAAGAACACTCTAATATAAGGGCATCTGCATTCTGCCCAAGTTCTATAAGCTCTTTTGAATATCCTGTATCGCCTGAATATACAAATATCTTTCTCCGATGTTCAATTCTGTATCCTATAGATTCCTCTGTATGGGGAAGTTTTGCAGTTTTGATACCCCATCTATCTAATCTAAACTCTTCTGGGGTTAAAATATTCACATTATACAGAGAAGAAATGAGCTGGCACCCGTATAGGGCAAAAAGCTTTTTGTAGAATTCCTTAATACCATAAGGACCTATAATGTTTATATCCCGTGTTCTAGGAGCAAGTGGATATTTTGAGGCAAATAGAAAGTGAGCAAGATCTGATATATGGTCAAGATGGAAATGTGTGTAGAAGATATGGTCAATATCATTATAAGTGTAACCTGCCTTAAGAAGTTCTCTGATAGAGCCTGGTCCTGTATCAAATAGTATATTCTCTCCGTCAAGAGAGAGTAAAATAGATGGAGAGCCCCTCTCTTTTGATGGAACTCCGCAACCTGTGCCTATGAATGTGATAAGCATTAGATATTTGGTTCATCACTTATAAAATTATGGTTTATGGAGTTTTTTCTTCTGTTTTAATATCTTTCTCTGTGTCCTCTGTGGTTATTTTTTCCCTTTATAATCTTTAATCGCCTTGTGAAGTGCATCAGCTGCCAGGTTAGAACAATGCATCTTCAATGGAGGTAGACCATCAAGTTCTTGAGCCACATCGTTGCGTGTTATCTTCATCGCCTTATCAACATGCATCCCCTTCGCTATTTCGGTTACCATACTGCTTGTTGCAATAGCTGCTCCACAACCAAAGGTTTTAAACTTTATATCCACTATAATATCGTCCTGGACTGTGATAAACATCTCCATCAAGTCTCCACAGACTGGATTCCCAACCTTTCCGTGTCCACTGGGACTTTCTATAATACCCACATTCCTCGGGTTCATAAAATGTTCCATCACTTTCTTACTATAACCTACAGTGGCCATATCAATCACCTCACTTATTTATAGATATTGCCAAATAAAACCACAAAGGCACGAAGAACACAAAGAATTAAAAAAAACAAAACCTTGGTGTCTTTGTGTCTTGGTGGCGAATCCAGGTTTGACACTACCTATCTACAGATATTACCAGATAATATTATAAAAATATGCCACAAGCAAGATCTGCGGAACAGTTACAACTGGCAGACAAAGTGCCGCTCTTTTACCGATATTTGACCAGATTAATCCTATCTCTGTATAATCTGTAGCTACACCTGCCATCAAAAATAGAAAGCTGTTTCCTAATGCCCCGGTCTGTCGGAAAATTTCAAATGCAAGTGGTGAACTTCCCTCTGAACAAACCTCTATGACAGTAGCAAATCCTAATGTTACTAATAATCCCACAAAAGTTGGACCCATAAAATTTGTGAAAAAATGTGTAGGCACATACGCACTGGCAAGTGCTGCCATAATTATACCTATCAAGAGCCACCACAAAACCATTTTAGTCAGGACCCAGGAAGATGATAAAATTCCTTTTGCACCATATATTACATTTTCTGGCGAAAATTGAGCCTCTTTCCATCTTCTCTTTAGATCCTCTTTAATGGAGAAATCGGTCATCACTGGTATATATTTTCCCGCATTACATTTATCACACTCAACAATCCCCTTTCTTTCCAATACCTGGTAAATCAAGCCTGTCGTCATCGCAATCACAAGAGCCGCTAAAATGAAAAACACTGCCCTTAATCCAAAAAATCCAAACAGAAGAATCGTCATAGGTAGATTAGCCCAGGGAGATGCCAACAGAAATGCCACTATAGAAGATGTGCTTGCTCCCTTTTTATAAAGCTGCATTGCAATAGCTAAAATCCCATGTGAACAGGCAGTCATAATAAATCCAAAGAGTATTGAATAGAGTATGGTCCGTTTCCTATGACAGGATAGATACTTTTCTATATACTCTTTTGGTATAAAAAAATCAATAAATCCACCTATTAGAAACCCAATCAAAATTGCCCACCATATAATATTCAGATAATTTAGGAACGCAAGAGAAAACGGCTTCAGTATGGGCAAAAGATAGCCCATAATGAATAGAATTGTAGCAATCATTGCAACTATGAAAAGCCTTTCCTTATACCATCTTCTTGCCTTTACAGAGCAGCAAGGAGACTGTGTATGGCATTTTTCTTTCATATACCCTCCTTTACCGTAACCGTTTCCTCGTCCTTATATAAACTCTCTCCTAATGATACACTGCCTGGATCAGATATCCTATCCTCTAACTTTACCCCTCTTATAAGACTTGAGGTGTACCAGTCTCTGGGAGGTGCCCCCGGGTCAAAGAATAACCTTTCTGTAATAGCGTCAGAATAAACACCTGGATAGGATGCAAAATCTCTTACTATATCAGTGATAACACAACCTTTACTCAAAAGCATACTCTCTATCTTCTGCCATTTTGAGAGTGACGAATCTATATGGGTAAACCCAAAGTAGAACCTGCCATAATTTACTAAACAAGATATGCCCCTTGATAGAAACAACTTGATACCAGAGAGACTTTCAACAGGGTCGGTAATAAATATATCTATCTCTTTTTGTAATCTTAACTCGTCCTCAACGCTATAAACCCTTGCCTCTATACCGAGATTCTCTTTTTTAGATACAGCAGAAATATAGTCAATAATCCTTTTGTCAATATCCAGAACCATGATCTTGCTGGGAAGTCCCGTCAGTGCAATTGCAATAGATAGAAGGTCATCATCTCCAAGTATTAAAATCTTCATCTGATACAGGTCCCCTTTATCATAGATAAATG
This sequence comes from uncultured bacterium, assembly GCA_964422625.1. Classification (GTDB taxonomy): domain Bacteria; phylum Hydrothermota; class UBA3073; order UBA3073; family UBA3073; genus CAYRBN01. The sequence continues at coordinate 11,154 of CAYRBN010000018.1, forward strand.
CAACCCTTTTGAAAACATCCCTACACGCCATAGAACCCTGGTCAAATCTGGATATGTTTATAGGTCTCTTATCATAATAATGTCTGAACCGGTAGTATATATCCCCAAGCTGGTCTATCAAAAAACCATTATCACAGCATCTATACCTTGTATCTCTCTTGACAACATTCTTCTCTGTATATATCTTCCCATCCCTCACTGTGATAAGAGTGGATTTATATAACCTGTCTAATTCATCAATAAGAGAGGTTGCATTAAGATCACTCTCTCTTAAAAGCTCCCAGAAGCTCTTTGGAGATGTCCCCCTGATATACTTAATTAGGTTCATATCAATCTCTGTATAAGTAGTAGTGTAGGACTGGCGGATCTAAAGATCCGCAACTACTTTAAGATCTTTGATGTATAGTTCTATATTTTCTCTGTTATTATACTGATTTTCTACTGGTTGATAAACTATATCAACAATTGAACCAGTCTTTACCTTGTCTGCTAATCTCTTATTTCTAAACGCAATCGCCTTTATAACCGTATCTTTCTCTCTGATATTGAATTTCAGGTGTCTATTTTTCAAAAGACTGGGATAACCAACAACCTGTAAGCCAGTTGATAAAAAAGTTGGACGCGGATTTGAGGCGCCATACGGGGCAAGGAGGGAGAGTTCCTTTATCAGGTTTCTGTTTATTCTTGAAAGCGGGAGATCTACATCAATCTCTATCTTTGGAACGAGATCTTCTTCTTTCAGTTCTCTTTTTGCTATATTATTAAACCTTTTTTTGAACTCTTCTATATTTGCAGGGTCTATGGTAATTCCACAGGCGAATTTATGTCCACCAAAGGTTTTAAACTTTATATCCACTATAATATCGTCCTGGACTGTGATAAACATCTCCATCAAGTCTCCACAGACTGGATTCCCAACCTTTCCGTGTCCACTGGGACTTTCTATAATACCCACATTCCTCGGGTTCATAAAATGTTCCATCACTTTCTTACTATAACCTACAGTGGCCATATCAATCACCTCACTTATTTATAGATATTGCCAAATAAAACCACAAAGGCACGAAGAACACAAAGAATTAAAAAAAACAAAACCTTGGTGTCTTTGTGTCTTGGTGGCGAATCCAGGTTTGACACTACCTATCTACAGATATTACCAGATAATATTATAAAAATATGCCACAAGCAAGATCTGCGGAACAGTTACAACTGGCAGACAAAGTGCCGCTCTTTTACCGATATTTGACCAGATTAATCCTATCTCTGTATAATCTGTAGCTACACCTGCCATCAAAAATAGAAAGCTGTTTCCTAATGCCCCGGTCTGTCGGAAAATTTCAAATGCAAGTGGTGAACTTCCCTCTGAACAAACCTCTATGACAGTAGCAAATCCTAATGTTACTAATAATCCCACAAAAGTTGGACCCATAAAATTTGTGAAAAAATGTGTAGGCACATACGCACTGGCAAGTGCTGCCATAATTATACCTATCAAGAGCCACCACAAAACCATTTTAGTCAGGACCCAGGAAGATGATAAAATTCCTTTTGCACCATATATTACATTTTCTGGCGAAAATTGAGCCTCTTTCCATCTTCTCTTTAGATCCTCTTTAATGGAGAAATCGGTCATCACTGGTATATATTTTCCCGCATTACATTTATCACACTCAACAATCCCCTTTCTTTCCAATACCTGGTAAATCAAGCCTGTCGTCATCGCAATCACAAGAGCCGCTAAAATGAAAAACACTGCCCTTAATCCAAAAAATCCAAACAGAAGAATCGTCATAGGTAGATTAGCCCAGGGAGATGCCAACAGAAATGCCACTATAGAAGATGTGCTTGCTCCCTTTTTATAAAGCTGCATTGCAATAGCTAAAATCCCATGTGAACAGGCAGTCATAATAAATCCAAAGAGTATTGAATAGAGTATGGTCCGTTTCCTATGACAGGATAGATACTTTTCTATATACTCTTTTGGTATAAAAAAATCAATAAATCCACCTATTAGAAACCCAATCAAAATTGCCCACCATATAATATTCAGATAATTTAGGAACGCAAGAGAAAACGGCTTCAGTATGGGCAAAAGATAGCCCATAATGAATAGAATTGTAGCAATCATTGCAACTATGAAAAGCCTTTCCTTATACCATCTTCTTGCCTTTACAGAGCAGCAAGGAGACTGTGTATGGCATTTTTCTTTCATATACCCTCCTTTACCGTAACCGTTTCCTCGTCCTTATATAAACTCTCTCCTAATGATACACTGCCTGGATCAGATATCCTATCCTCTAACTTTACCCCTCTTATAAGACTTGAGGTGTACCAGTCTCTGGGAGGTGCCCCCGGGTCAAAGAATAACCTTTCTGTAATAGCGTCAGAATAAACACCTGGATAGGATGCAAAATCTCTTACTATATCAGTGATAACACAACCTTTACTCAAAAGCATACTCTCTATCTTCTGCCATTTTGAGAGTGACGAATCTATATGGGTAAACCCAAAGTAGAACCTGCCATAATTTACTAAACAAGATATGCCCCTTGATAGAAACAACTTGATACCAGAGAGACTTTCAACAGGGTCGGTAATAAATATATCTATCTCTTTTTGTAATCTTAACTCGTCCTCAACGCTATAAACCCTTGCCTCTATACCGAGATTCTCTTTTTTAGATACAGCAGAAATATAGTCAATAATCCTTTTGTCAATATCCAGAACCATGATCTTGCTGGGAAGTCCCGTCAGTGCAATTGCAATAGATAGAAGGTCATCATCTCCAAGTATTAAAATCTTCATCTGATACAGGTCCCCTTTATCATAGATAAATGCAACCCTTTTGAAAACATCCCTACACGCCATAGAACCCTGGTCAAATCTGGATATGTTTATAGGTCTCTTATCATAATAATGTCTGAACCGGTAGTATATATCCCCAAGCTGGTCTATCAAAAAACCATTATCACAGCATCTATACCTTGTATCTCTCTTGACAACATTCTTCTCTGTATATATCTTCCCATCCCTCACTGTGATAAGAGTGGATTTATATAACCTGTCTAATTCATCAATAAGAGAGGTTGCATTAAGATCACTCTCTCTTAAAAGCTCCCAGAAGCTCTTTGGAGATGTCCCCCTGATATACTTAATTAGGTTCATATCAATCTCTGTATAAGTAGTAGTGTAGGACTGGCGGATCTAAAGATCCGCAACTACTTTAAGATCTTTGATGTATAGTTCTATATTTTCTCTGTTATTATACTGATTTTCTACTGGTTGATAAACTATATCAACAATTGAACCAGTCTTTACCTTGTCTGCTAATCTCTTATTTCTAAACGCAATCGCCTTTATAACCGTATCTTTCTCTCTGATATTGAATTTCAGGTGTCTATTTTTCAAAAGACTGGGATAACCAACAACCTGTAAGCCAGTTGATAAAAAAGTTGGACGCGGATTTGAGGCGCCATACGGGGCAAGGAGGGAGAGTTCCTTTATCAGGTTTCTGTTTATTCTTGAAAGCGGGAGATCTACATCAATCTCTATCTTTGGAACGAGATCTTCTTCTTTCAGTTCTCTTTTTGCTATATTATTAAACCTTTTTTTGAACTCTTCTATATTTGCAGGGTCTATGGTAATTCCACAGGCGAATTTATGTCCACCAAACGAGAGAAAGAGGTCTCTACACTCTTCTAATGCATTATAGAGATGAAACTCTGGGACACTTCTTCCAGAGCCTTTTCCTACTCCGTCTGCGATAGATATAAGAACAGTTGGTCTATAAAACCTTTCTGCTATTCGGGAGGCTGCTATTCCTATAACACCGGGATGCCAGTCCTCTCTATTAATCACATATCCATAACTCTCTTTCATCCTCTCTGCAACAGATTCTGCATCTTCTATGATACTTTTCTCTATCTCTATCCTTTTTCTATTTTCTAAAGAGAGTTTTTCTGCAATCTTGAGCGCTTCCTCTTCATCATCTGTTGTAAATAGCCGAACCACTATCCCTGCATCTTTCAGTCTCCCCTGGGCATTTATCCTTGGACCGAGGACAAAGCCAAGATGATAGCTATCTATCTCTTTACCCTCAAGCCCAGAAACAGCAAGTAATGCCCTAACCCCTTTATTTTTAGTCTTCTGGATACATCTCATCCCATGTTTTACAAAAATCCTATTCTCTCCGACAAGCGGAACAACATCACATACAGTTGCAAGTGCCACAAGATCAAGTTCCCAAAAGAGTTCCCTGATTGACAATCCTACTTTTTCTGCTATCCCTTGTGTAAACTTGAATACAACACCGCATCCTGATAGATCCTTAAATGGGTAATCATCAAAAAGAGGATTTAACAAGGGAACAGAACAAGGCAGATTCGTGTTTGAGCTATGATGATCCGTCACCACAATATCCATTCCAGCTCTTAGTACCTCCTCAATAATCTCAACCGCTCCTGAGCCGCAATCTACCGTTATTATTAAATCCACAGAATGCTTTTTTGCATATCTTATCCCTTCCAATGATAGTCCATAGCCTTCTTTTCTACGGTGCGGTATATAAGGGCAAACATTGGCGGAAATCTGTCTCAGAAAACGGATAAGAAGAGAAGTTCCTGTTACACCATCTACATCATAGTCTCCATATATCAGAATCTTCTTTCTATTCTTAACCGCTTTCAGGACTTTTTCTACTGCCCTCTCCATATCTCTCATAAGAAATGGGGAGTGGAGGGTTTGAACATCGGGGTGGAGAAAGTTATATATATCTTCCTTGGTCTTATATCCCCTTTTCATAAGAATCGTTATGATAGTGGTAGAAACTTCAATATCTATAGATCTTGTATCAAGGGTTTCTGGTATGAGCCATCTTTTATTCATAATATGCTTTGTTTAGGACGCAGAAAAACAGGATATGTAGGGGCAGGGCTTGCCCCTGCCCAATAGGGTAACCGCAAGGGTTACCCCTACAATCTACGAAAATCATAAAGTTAAGTCCAATAACTAATAACTAATAATCAACTTCATCTGCGTCCTAAAAAGAACCATTTTTTCACCGACAACTAATTACTTACCGGTGAAAAAATGCTAAAACCACAATCAATAGCGATATTCCTTTTTGGGGCGGATCTAAAGATCCGCTACTACATTAGCTTTGGATATCCATCCCGTGTAGTAGCGTAGCTTTAGCTACGCAAAAAACGAATTATTCACCGACAACTAATTACTTGGTTAAGAAGAGTAGTGTGCTATGCGTAGGTTTATTATACTACCTTTATAGAGAAATGTCAAGTAAAAAAAGTCCAATGTCCAGATAATCTACAAAGGGGAAAAGGGGACATTCTTCTCCCTTTCTCCATATTTTTCTCTTGACTTCTTTCAGTTTCTGTGATATAATTCTTATAATCATGGTTAGGATATTTATAATTATATTAATTTTTACCTCTTCATCCGCTTTGTCCCAGGATGTCTGGTTAAGACTTGAGCGTGGTGAGAGGAAAAAGCTGGATCTCGCTATAGATCAGTTTTCTTACTCTATGAATATGTCCATCACTGCTAATAGAATAAGAGAGATAATAGAAAAAAACTTGAGATTTTCACTCTACTTTAATATAGAAGACGATGCTATCACCCGCATATCTGGAGAGGTAACGGAAAATGAACTGAAGATTACCATATATGAGACCCCGAGAAAAACAAAGATTATGGAAAGGACCTATCCACTCAGAGAAGATATAAGAGCCATTGCCCACACTGCATCGGATGATATAATAAAAATCCTGACTGGAGAGAGGGGGATAAGTAGGACAAAACTATACTTTATTACAGAAGTAGATGGCAGAAAAAGGGCCGCAGTTGCAGATTATGATGGTTATAATCTATCTATCTTGAATATAGATAAATCGCCTCTCTCTCTTGCACCATCACCGGACGGCAGAAAGATTGTATATACAGCCCACAAAGGAGATAACCTCGCTTTATATCTCTTTGATAAAGAGACAGAAGAGATAAAGATACTATCAGACAGAGATGGTCTGAACACTGCCCCTGCCTTCTCACCTTGTGGTAAAAAGGTTGCTCTCGCACTGTCAAAGGATGGAAACTCAGAAATCTATGTGATAGACATAAGAACCAAAAAGGCAAAGAGGCTTACAGCAAACAGGGCAATAGATACATCACCCACCTGGTCACCAACAGGAAGAGAGATTGCTTTTGTCTCCAATCGCCCAGGCAGTCCCCAGATCTATATTATGAGAAGTGACGGAAGTGGAGTGAGAAGACTGACACACGCTGCGTGGTATAATACATCACCAAGATGGTCTCCAAGAGGGGATAGAATTGCCTATGTTGCAAGGAGTGAGGATAGAAAACTGAACATCTATACCATTCTTGTAACTGGAGAGGGTAGGACAAGGCTTACATTTCGGGGAAACAATGAGGAACCGTCTTGGTCAAAGGACGGACTTCATCTTGCATTTATATCTGATCGGAATAGAAGATACGAACTATATACAATGCATTGGGATGGTTCAGGCCAGAGAAAAATTTTAGGCTATGGTGATGGGATATACTCATCCCGCTGGTCACAGTAGATAAAGGATAAAGGAAAAAGGATAAAGGATGAAGGATAAAATGAACTAATAACTAATAACTGCTCACTACTCGCTACTCACTACTGCCTTTTTATATGCATCCGCTGTCTTTTCTGCCACTTTTTCCCATAGAAAATTTTTCCTTATATGTTCTCTCAATCTACTGTTTTTCTCTTTTGATAGGCTTTTTTTGATTGCATCCTTTATTGATTTCATACTATTAGGGTTCACATACTCTGCCATATCAGCAAAGTATTCCCTGGGTCCCCCTCTCTCTGTTATAACAATCTTTGCCCCTGCAAGAGCAGCCTCAAGGGCAGACAGACCTGGTGTCTCATACAGAGATGGCAACACAAATGTATCACAGGCAGAGTATGCAGATGTCAGGATTGGCGAATCGTGTGATAAAGCCTCAATCAGTAATATATCTGGATTCTTTTTTATGAGAGAGAGACACTTTTCTGTATATTCTCCCTCATCTATGACCCTGCCTATAAGGACGGTTTTCCTCTCAATTCCCTCAAGAGACTTTATAAAATTAAGGGTATTCTTTCTAACAGAGCCTATCCATCCTGTATAGAGGATAAAATTGTCAATACCGTATCTACTCTTGAACTCATCTGGAGTTGCAGAAAAAAATTTCTCATCTACCCCATTTGGTATCTTTCTGAACTTTGTGTAAGGAATGCCAAATCCTGCTGAAAGGTGATTCAGCTCTTCATCAGTATTTGGCAATATTATATCTGCAAGTTCCATAAGCCTCTTGACAAAGAGATGGAGACTGAATAGTTTTGTTCCTTTCAAAAGATAGTTTGATAGATTTATCATCCTCAAGCTAATGAGATTATGGGTTGAGGCAAATATGGGAGAGAGTGCAATTTTCATTCCCTTACTTTTTAACCTCCTGGCAGTATCATATAATGAGACATCTGCCCTGAATATATGCACAAGGTCGTAGTTTTCTCTCAATGGTTGCCATATATCAAAAAGATCAATCTTAATACCCTGTTTCTCCAGATACTTTTTTGTATTCATTATCTGGGTATAGAGGCCTCCCTTGTCTATTGCAACATCAGGTGTAGATATAAAAAGGACACGCATCACCTGCCTCCTCATACACATCAATAAACTAACCAACTATTTAACAAATCCTCTACCTTTGATGTCTCATATCTTCTCTTTTACCCTACTGTATCTATTATAACATAGAAGATTAAATTTGTCAAGTCTTTTCAACATGATACCTGAAAGAGATACATCTCAGAAAAAAAAAACTTGCAATTTGTTCAGAGTTATGTTATAATTACCCCAGAATATGCGTTAATAAAACACAGAGGACACAGAGATTATTCTAAAAATAAAAATTCTGTAATTCTCAAAGGATTCTCTGTGCTCTCTAATATAAAAGTCGTAGTATATCTTAATGAGGGTTTTTGCACTAAAAGAAAGAGTGCACAGAGAAAAATGACTAAGTCTTTTATTTTT
>CAYRBN010000019.1:0-15818 GCA_964422625.1 uncultured bacterium
ATATATTAACACAAATTATATATAACTGTTACCCACTCAAATTGGGAAAGAGCCCTTTTTTTATTAGTAAGGAGTAGGGCGTAAGGCGTAGGGCGTAAAGCGTAGGGCGTAAGTAACCAATAACTAATAACGAATAACGAATAACTAATAATCAACACGGAGGCAGTATGTGGATAGTAATAGTAATAGGAGTTCTAACAGGAGTTATAGCGGGTATAACTATTGGTTTCTATGTTGAAAAAGTTAGATCCTTAAAAAAGAGAGAGAAGGCAGGGGAAAAGGCAGAAGCGATAATAAAAGAGGCGGAAAAGGAGGCAGAGAAGTATAAGCGGGTTTCCGAGCTTGATATAAAGGCTGAGTGGGCAAAAAAAAGGAGAGAGTTTGAAGAAGAGACGAGTAGAAAAAGAATGGAGACAGAGAAAAGAGAGAGACTATTAGAAGAGAAAGAGAAAAATACAGAGAGGAGAGGCGATCTGATAAGAAGAAGGGAGAGGGATCTTACAGGGAGAGAAAGGACTATCTTATCCAGGGAGCGGAAATTGGAGATGAAAGAGAAAGAAGTCGAGGAGGTGCTATTAAAGGAAAGGGGAAAACTTGAAAGGATAGCGGGTCTATCAAGGGAACAGGCAAAAAAGGAACTTTTTATAACCCTTGAGGAAGAAGCAAGACACGAAGCAATGCAGAAGATATACGAGATAAAAGAGAAAGCAACAAGAGAGGCAGAGAAAGAGGCAAAGAAGATTATAACAGTTGCTATTCAGAGATATGCCCAATCACGGACAATAGAATCCACTGTGACAACTGTTGCCCTTCCATCTGATGAGGTAAAAGGTAGACTCATCGGTAGAGAGGGACGAAATATAAGATCATTTGAAGTTGCAACAGGTGTTGATCTTCTTATAGATGATACTCCCGAGGTCGTTACTATATCGTCATTTGATCCTATAAAGAGAGAGATAGCGAGGATATCTCTTGAGAGACTTATAACAGATGGAAGAGTCCATCCTACCAGAATAGAAGAGATAGTAGAGGAATCAAAAGGTGAAATAGATAGCTACCTTAAGAAGACAGGAGAAGAGACCGTTATTGAGATGGAGATAAAGGGTCTCTCATCCGAACTTATAAAGTTACTTGGAAGATTGAAGTTCAGGACAAGTTATGGACAGAATGTGTTAGAGCATTCAAAGGAGGTCGCACATCTTTCATCTCTTATGGCACAAGAGCTTGGATTTGATGCAGAATTTGTAAAGAGGGCTGGGCTTCTACATGATATAGGTAAGGCACTAAGCCACGATGAGGTTGGAACACATGCAGAGATAGGCGCAGAGATTGCCAGAAGATCGGGCGAGGATGAGGAGATAGTAGATGCTATCGCCTCCCACCATGATACGGTGGAGGTTCTGACACCTATAGCGGTTTTGATTCAGGCAGCAGATGCAATATCTGGAGCACGACCCGGTGCAAGAAGAGAGAGCTTTGAGGCTTATGTTGAAAGATTGGAGAAATTGGAGGAGGTTGCCCTCTCTTTTAAGGGGGTTGATAAAGCTTATGCTATCCAAGCAGGAAGGGAGATTCGTGTTATTGTAGAGCCACATGGTATAAAAGACGAAGAGGTGCAAGATACTGCAGACAGGGTTGCTAAAAAGATAGAAGGGAAATTAAAGTATCCAGGACAGATTAAGGTGACAGTGGTTAGAGAAAAGAGGGCTGTGCAGTTTGCAAAATGAGAATTCTCTTTATAGGCGACATATATGGTAGCGTTGGAAGGATGACATGTTCTCAAGTTATTCCTCTACTTTTAGATAGATATAAAATAGACTTTGTAATTGCCAATGGTGAAAACTCCGCAGGCGGGTTTGGAGTTACACCAGAGGTAGTGGACAATCTACATTTAATTGGAGTAGACTGTATAACCACTGGTAATCATCTGTGGGACAAAAAGGAGATAATTCCTTACCTTGAAGAAGGTAATAAAGATATTCTCCGTCCACTCAACTATCCTGATGGAACCCTGGGCGTAGGCTCACATATATATGGAAAGGTTGGCGTGATGAACCTACTTGGAAGAACATTCGTCAACACTGTTATAGACTGTCCCTTTAGACGCGGTCTCAAAGAAGCAATAGAGATGAGAGAAAAGGTGAAGATAATAGTGGTAGATTTCCATGCAGAGACCACCGCAGAAAAGCAGGCACTTGGGCTCTGGCTTGATGGAAAGGTATCTGCGGTAATAGGCACGCATACACATGTGCAGACAGCAGATGAAAGGATCCTTCATAACGGAACTGCATTTATTACGGATGCTGGTATGACAGGAGCATTTAACTCTGTAATAGGAGCCAGGCCCAAAGAGGCAATAGAGAGGTTCTTATATGGTATTCCAAAGAGACTTCAGATTGCAAAAGGTGGTAGGCGATTTAACGGGGTAGTAATAGAGATTAATGAAGAGACTGGTCAGGCAATCTCAATAGAGAGGCTCAATTTTCCAGTTAATAATGTGGTGTTTGGGGCAAAGGTGAAAAAATCCAATTCTTGTATAATTTAGGACGCAGATAGGCGCAGATGGACAGGATAATGGGTTGTAGGGACAGGGCTTGTCCCTGTCCGAATGGGGAATTAACTGCGAAAATCATAGAAGTTTTCTATTGGGTAAGTTGGAGTGCAGTATCCTGTCTGGAGTGCAGTAGCTTGCTACTGCTTGCATTACCAAGGTAATGCACTCCATCAAAATCTTGATAATCCGCTAAAATCCGCGTCCTAAAAAACAGAATAAAAAGTTATTCACCGGACATTAATTAGAATTTAGAATTTAGAGCGAAGCGACTTCTATGTATGATGTTATAGTAGTTGGAGGCGGACACGCAGGTATTGAGGCAGCGCTTGCCTCACACCGTATGGGCTGTGATACACTTCTTATTACCAGCAACCTGAATAAGATAGGAGAGCTTCCCTGTAACCCTGCAATTGGAGGAGTGGGCAAGAGTCAATTGGTCTTTGATCTAGATTCTCTTGGAGGGGTTCAGGGGATGATAACAGACAGATATGGTGTCCACTTCAAGATGCTCAATAAGAGTAAGGGAGCAGCTGTATGGTCATTGAGAGCACAGGTAGATAGAGAGAGATATAAAAATGGGATTAGAGATCTGGTATTAAATTCTGGGGTCTCTATTGTAGAGGAGATGGTTACAGAGATTATAACAGATAGGGGAGAGGCAATTGGAGTAAGAACCGACAGGAATGAATATCCTGGCAAAACGACTGTTCTCACCACAGGAACATTCCTCTCTGGAATGATACATATAGGGAGCAGAAGATTTTCTGGAGGCAGATATGGCGAACCACCTGCCAACAAGTTATCAGATTCCCTTAAAAAACTTGGATTCAGGCTTAACAGATTGAAAACTGGCACATCTGCAAGGGTGAAAAAAGAGTCTGTGGATACAGGAGATATGGTTGAACAGAGACCTGATCAGACCCCCTCACATTTCTCTCATCAAACCAAAGAGTTTACCCCGCCTCAGGTCTCCTGTTACATAACCCGAACCAATGAGATGACCCATAAGATCATAGAGAAGAACCTTGAACTGTCACCCTGGATAAGGGGAGAGATAAAGGCAGAGGGGGTAAGATACTGTCCATCAATAGAAGATAAGATTGTCCGATTTCCCGAAAAGAGATCGCACCATCTGTTTGTGGAACCAGATGGGTTAGATAGTAACATCTTCTATCTTGGTGGGGTCTCCACATCACTACCAGAGGAGGTACAGTCTCAGTTTCTCCGAACTGTCCCAGGACTTGAACAAGTAGAGATCGTGCAACCGGGATATGCAATAGAATACGATTTCGTTCTGCCTACCCAGCTCTATCCAAACCTTGAGACAAAACTGTTAGGAGGGCTCTTCCTTGCAGGACAGATAAATGGGACATCCGGATATGAGGAGGCCGCTGCCCAGGGAATCATCGCTGGAATAAATGCAGTGCTTAAAATAAGAGGTGATGCACCATTTATACTTTCCCGCTCTTCTGCATATATAGGTGTTCTCATTGATGACCTTGTTACAAAGGGCACAGAAGAACCTTACAGGATGTTCACCTCCAGAGTAGAACATAGGCTTCTCTTAAGACAGGACAATGCAGATAAAAGGCTTATGAGATACGGAAGGGATTTTGGGCTTATTGGAGATAGTGCATACAAAGAGATGGAGACAAAATGGGAAACAGTCCACCAGATTTTAGAAAAATTGAAGAGTGGTCACCTATGGACACTTCTCAAGCGTCCAGAGGTCAATATCAAGACCATTAGTGAACTTATCGGTGATATGGATGCTGAGGTTGCAGAGAGGGTGGAGATACTTACAAAATATGACGGCTACATAAAAAAAGCGGAGAAAAAGATAAGGCAACTCCAACAGATGGATGAGTGGAAAATACCAGAGGATTTTGACTACACAGAGATAAATTCGCTCTCAAATGAGACAAAGGATAAACTATCAACTATTCATCCACTCACACTTGGACAGGCAAGCAGGATACCAGGCATAAGACCAACCGATATTAGCCTCCTCTCAATCTGGCTTAAAAAGGCTGTAGGCGCAGGGCTTGCCCCTGCCCAGTAGGGTAACCGCAAGGGTTACCCCTACAGCCTGCGAAAATCATAGAAATTTTCTACAGAGTTCCCAGTAAACTAAGTCCGAAGTCCTAATAACCTAATAACTCATACCTTGGAGGGATATATGCTTGACGAGACTATTATATCAAGGGCGATAGTAGAAACATATATGAAGAAATTTGGAGACATCATGCGATGTGATATTGCGATTGCCGGAGGGGGACCATCTGGACTTACAGCGGGTTATTATCTTAAAAAGCAGAAACCCGATCTAAATGTAGTGCTCTTTGAGGCAAAACTCTCCGTAGGTGGTGGGATGTGGGGAGGTGGAATGATGATGAATGAGATAGTTGTCCAGGAAGAAGGCAAAAAGATTCTTGAGGAGTTTGATGTGAAGACAAAGAAATTCAAGGAGGGCTATTGGACAGCGGATTCTATTGAGAGTGTTACTGCAATAGCATTCCATGCAGTAAAGACAGGAGTCAGGATATTCAATCTCATATCAGTAGAGGATACAATCATAGAAGATGAGATGGCAAAAGGGCTTGTCATAAACTGGACCGCGACACTTGATGCAGGTCTACATGTAGACCCACTTGCTATAAGGTCGGATTATATCATAGATGCCACAGGACATCCATCCGAGATCGCACACTTGATTGAAAAAAAGGGTAAGAAACTATTCACAGAGACTGGTAGAGTAGTTGGTGAAGGGGCAATGGATGCAGATGTTGGAGAGGAGCTTACCCTGAAGAACACAAAAGAGATATTTCCCAATGTCTGGGTATGTGGAATGTCAGCCAATGCTGTATTTGGAGGACCCAGAATGGGACCCATATTTGGGGGGATGTTGCTCTCTGGAAAGCTGGTAGCAGAAAGGATAATAGAGAAGGATCTTCTGACCCCGATGATAAAAAAGTGACCTACTCATATCTTATTGCCTCCACAGGCTCAAGTCTTGATGCCTTATATGCTGGATAGAGACTTGCAAGAAGAGATATAGATATAGTAACAAGTGGTACCACAATGAAGTCAAAGGGTTGCATAGAGACCGGTAGGGTAGATATATTATAGATATCTGCTGGGAGCTTTATAAACTGATACCTAGAGAGAAGTTCGCAACATAGCCACCCAATGCCCACCCCAATAACTGTTCCGATAACTCCCATAATTAACCCCTGAAATAGGAATATTCGTCTTATAGAGGATGGAGGACTGCCAAGAGAGAGGAGAATCCCTATTTCCCTGGTTTTACCAATCACAGTCATAAGGAGTGTCGCTACTATATTAAATGCGGCAACAATAATTATAAGGGTAAGCAGTGTGAACATTGTAAATCTTTCAAGGGCAAGTGCCGCGAACAGACTTGTATTCAACTCTTTCCAGGATGTTGCATAGTATGGATAATCTATTCTCTCATCTATCTTATCTGCTATCTTATCCGCGTGATCTATTCTTTCTACCTTTACCTCGATCCCCGTAACCCTGTTGTGGAGTGAAAAAAGTTCTTGAATTGAGGTTATATCTGTGTATGCAAGGGACGAGTTGAAGTCATATAGTCCGACATCAAAGATTCCTCTGACCATAAAATCTCTACTTTTTAGGTCAAATAGTCCTGGCATTCTGCCATGAGGAAATCCATAAAGTGTTACAGTATCTTTTATGAATACACCAAGCATCTCTGCAAGATTTTTACCAAGAACTATCTCGTTTTTTCCATCCGCGTATTCTCCCCATATAATCTTGTCAGTTATGGGTGAAGGCTCTAGCTCACCTCTTACCATTATCCCATCCATTCTATTCCCTTTTCCCCTTATCATTGTCTTTATAAATATGTAAGGAGATGTCCTTATAACTCCATCAACCTCTTCTATCTTTTTTCTCAGATCTGTGTATTCAGTGATAGGCTCACCGTGAAACCGAAGAACCATTATATCCGGGGTTGCCTTCAGTATTCTTCTCATCAGGTCCTCACGAAACCCGTTCATAACAGAGAGAACAATTAAGAGTGCTGCAACCCCTATACATATACCAGCAATGGATATCCATGTTATAATTCTCTTAAACAGACCACCCTTGGAATGGAGGTGTCTTTTTGCTATAAAAAGCTCGTATCGCATGTTAGTTGGTTAGTTTGTTACTACTCGCTACTCACTACTCGCTACTCGCTACTCGCTACTCACTCCTGTTTCAGGTATTCTTTAGGATTTAATATACTGTCTCTATAATATATCTCGTAGTGAAGATGGGGACCTGTGGTTATACCACTTGTGCCGACAGATGCGACAATATCTCCTCTATTTACCTTATCGCCTTCCTTTACATCTATTGATGAATTATGTCCGTATACGATTCTATATCCCTTCTCATTGGCTATCTCTAATACATTACCGAGTAGGGGATCTTCCCATACAGCCGTTACAATTCCATTAATGGTTGAGACGATAGGCGTGCCAATAGGAGCAGCAATGTCCACTGCCTGATGATAAGAAGAAAATCCTTGACTGAGCCATCCCCTTGTTGGCCAGATTGAAGGTAGATAGTCATCAGGAACATCTATAGCAAGATATTGTCTATCTTCTATACCAAGAATTGCCAGGAGACGCTGGTTTTTGTAAGCCACTCTATTTAGCTCTTCAGTAATTTTTTCAATCTTCTCTTCCCTCTCTTTTTCAAGATATTGAACTTGTTCCTCCAGCACAGATGATTTTCTAGCAAGGGTATAGATATCATGATATCTATACCCCAAAAAGGCAATGAACCCTGCTGCGATGAAAAGCAGGATAACGAAAAATAGAAGGAGGTTGCTGGTGGTAGAGATTTTTTTTATCTCTCCATCTTCTGGAACAAATAATATAGAGATCTTTTTTGACATATACTGCTCACCTCTCCACTATCAAACTGACTCCTTCACCTCCACCCACACAGAGGGTAGCGAGGCCCATCTTAACCTCTCTCTCTCTCATCTCATGGAGCAAAGTTACGAGAATCCGTGCTCCGCTGGCACCGATTGGATGGCCCAGGGCAATGGCTCCACCGTTCACATTAACCCGTTCCATATCAAAATCGAGCTCTCTTGCTACTGCTATAGACTGTGCAGCAAATGCCTCATTGAGCTCAATCAAGTCCATATCCTTAACAGTAAGTCCGCACCTCTCAAGTGCCTTCTTTGTTGCATATACCGGTCCTAATCCCATAAATGCAGGCTCTACTCCAACTGTTGCATAAGATCTTATACCTGCAAAGTAGTCAAGTCCCATTGCCTCGGCTCTCTCTTTTGCCATAAGAACAAATGCCGCTGCACCGTCGTTGATTCCAGATGCGTTCCCTGGTGTAACAGTGCCATCTTCCTTAAAGGCTGGTGACAGACTGGCAAGCTTCTCAACCCGAGTCCCCGGACGGGGGTGTTCGTCCTTATCACAGATGAGGGGTTCTCCTTTTCTTTGTGGCACAGAGACAGGTTCAATTTCACTGGCAAACCTGGACTGATTCATTGATCTCTCTGCCTTTTGTTGACTATGGGCAGCAAATTCGTCCTGCTCTTTGCGGGAAATATGGTAATGTTCAGCTATGTTTTCAGCAGTAACACCCATGTGATAATCATTAAACGGACACCAGAGGCTATCCTGTATCATTAGGTCATTCAGCTCACTATGCCCCATACGATAACCCCAGCGGGCTTTATTCAGTGCATAAGGTGCCTGGCTCATACTCTCCATACCGCCTGCAACTACAATGTTTGCATTGCCTGTCATAATCGTCTGTGCGGCAAGAATCACCGCCTTCAGTCCAGAACCGCATACTTCATTTATGGTCATACCAGGTGCAGAAATTGGGATTCCTGCCTTGACCGCCGCCTGTCTGCAAGGGTTCTGTCCTAACCCCGCCTGGAGTGTATTGCCCATAATTGTCTCATCAACATCTTCCTGCCTGATTCCTGCACGATTGATAGCGGATTTAATAACAACTGCTCCCAGCTCAATAGCAGATAAGGGACTGAGAACCCCGCCAAAGCTTCCGATCGGAGTTCGGACTGCACTGGTGATCACTACTTCGCTCATCAGGTCCTCCTGTTATATTCTCTAATATTGTCAAAAAACTGATGATAGGCTATTAGGCTAAAGGTTTCAGCCTATCCCCTGATTAGTTATAAAGTGCTAACTTATGTAGACACAAATTCAATTTGTGCTAGCACGATTTGAAATTGTGCCTACCGGCGGAGGGAAATCTCTTTGTAGGCACAAATTCAATTTGTGCTGGCACTACATTTTCAAAAGAGATCTCCGAAAACCCTCTACTAAGAAACGAAAAACAGATTACTTCTTAAATACAAAAAGCCTTATGATTAGGACTGTCCAGTATTTGATTGCTATTTGAACCAACTAAATTGGAGAAGAACCGAGTTTTTTCATAACGCGGTATATCCTCCACTTTATTCTTTATCCTTTTTCTTTTATCCTCTCCCTTTTTCGCCCTATTTGTATGCTTTTACTTGAATACTGATGATTTTTCCTGCAAGTCTGTAGTTCATTCCATGTTCACCAAAAGGGTGTTCAGCAATGACAGTAATATCTTTGAAACCCGCTTTCTTGATCGTGTTCAAATATTCTTGCTTCTCGAGAGCTCCAGCGACACATCCTGCCCAGGCTTCGAAGCTCTGTCGGACATCCTCAGGGAGTTCTCCTTCAGTTACCAGGTCGGATATAAGGATCCTACCATTGGACCTCAAAACCCTAAATGCTTCCTTGTAGGTGGCTAATTTATTCAGTGAAAGATTGATGACGCAATTGCTTATGATGGCATCAATAGAGTTGTCCTCTATAGGTAAGTTTTCTATTTCACCGACCCGGAACTCAACATTTTTGTAGTTGCCTTTTTTGGCGTTTTCTATTGCTTTTTTTATCATCTCAGGCGTCATGTCCACGCCAATAACTTTTCCCGTTTCACCAACTTTTTTTGCAGCAAGGAAAACATCAAAACCTCCACCAGCACCAAAGTCCAAAACAGTTTCACCCTCTCTTAATTCTGCCAGTGCTGTCGGGTTACCACACCCCAGTCCCATCATGGCTGACCCTGGGACACTTTTAATTTCTTGCTCCGAGTATCCCATTGACTTTGCCCGTTCAACAAAATCGGTAGGACAAGTACAACTTTGATAACAAGAATCCCCTTTGGATGCCATCTTCGCATATCGATCCTTAACGAATTTTTTTATCTCTTTTTCACATTTCATAATGCACCTCCGTTAAACCTCTTCTACCTTTTCCAAATCTGAATTTTCATTCACCCTCGCCGGGCTTTAGAGGTATATCTTCGTAGATTGAGTAAATCTCTCTCAATATACATTAGATGAAATTGTGTATAATGATTTCTGTATAAAAGAACTTCGACGAAGCCGAGTAAAGCGTATTTGTTAGATTATACAGTATAATGCTGTTTTTGTCAAGGAAAAACTTGCCTTCTGTTACGCAACAGTCAAAAGTAGACATCCTGGGAACGCTAAAATGAGACATTCAAGGACATATTTATCTGTCGGTAGACAAGCAGTAACTAAGAATAAACACTACCGTTTTACAAGCCCTTGTTAGGGATATTATACAATACACAGGGGATAATGTCAATGAGCAATGCAGCAACTTACTCACTCTTCTATAGTAAATAGTGTCCGGTGAATAATTCATTTTTTTTTGCGTAGCTAAAGCTACGCTACTACATGGTATAGATATCCCAAGCTAATGTAGTAGCGGATCTTTAGATCCGCCCCAAAAAGGAATATCGGTATTGATTGTAGTTTTGGCAATTTTTCACCGGTAACTACATAGCATTTACCTCAACGTCCCATTTTAGCGTTCCGAGATTGTCTCATTTTAAATGTTCCGTAACAGAAAAAACTTGCCTTCCCCGTCAAGATACTTTTTTAGGAGGCAGATAAACATAGATTATCCCTGATTTTTCTATCATTGTGCTGTTAGGAGGTAACTCCTGACACATACTCAAATATGGGAAAGGTCTCATAGACAGCAACCTCAATGAAAAATGAAAATATTAAAAAGTAAATTGCAAAATTATCCCATCTTTTTAACCGCACCCTGCGGGAAAGGTTTCCTGACCTTGACCATCGGCATCAGGAGATGCCTCCCACATTCGGTAAGGTATCTCTTTCATTTTGTATTTTTCAATGAGCGATAGCGTGCATCTGCCCTCTCCCACATCAGGAGATGTCTTCCATATTCGGTTATCAGTTCCCTATCATCTTTGATGCCGATAGTCAAGGTCAAAGACCTTTCCCAGAAATAAGATTCTCAGCAACTATTAGATCTGCTTCTGTGGCCTTCTGCACATCTATTACACTCAGATGATCGGCAATCTCTGTAAGGAGTAATCCTTTGGTAGTAACCTTCATAACCGCCATCTCAGTAATAATTAGATTTACCTTTCCTTTGGCAGTCAATGGTAGGGTGCATTCTTTTACAATTTTTGCTCTTCCATCTTTGGTCAGATGTTCCATTGCGATGATGACTCGCTTTGCTCCTGTTGCCAGGTCCATAGCTCCGCCCATACCAGGTCCCATTTTACCCGGTATCATCCAATTAGCAAGATTTCCTTTCTCGTCTACTTGCAGTGCTCCCAATACCGTGATATTTACATGTCCTCCACGGATTATACCGAAAGAGACTGATGCATCAAAAAATGAACCACCTGGATAGATAGTTACCGGTTGTCCGCCAGCATTAATTAAATCTGGATCTGCCTCTTCCTCTGCTGGTGCCGGGCCCAGTCCAAGAAATCCGTTCTCCGATTGTAAGGTTATATCAATTTCCTTTGGGACATAATTGGCAATCATGGTGGGTAGTCCTATCCCTAAATTGACAACATCACCATCTTTTACCTCCTGGGCTACTCTTTTGGCTATATGTTCCCTGTTCATCTGTCCTCCTTAGTTCTACTTCTCTTTGAGGCTACTAGAAAATCGACGAAAATTTTGGGGGTTATCACCTCATCAGGATCGATCTCGCCAACCTCTAAAATTTCATCTATCTCTGCTATTACCACTGTAGCGGCCGTTGCCATCAGAGGATTAAAATTGCGTGCGGACTTACGATATACCAGGTTGCCACTTTTGTCTGCCTTGCTTGCCTTAATCAGCGCTATGTCAGCGTGTAACGGTAACTCTATTAGGCACTCCTTCCCTTCTATCTCTATCTTCTGCTTGCCCTGTGCTGCGAGCGTGCCGATTCCAACAGGTGTTAGCACTCCACCCAGTCCGGCTCCGGCTGCCCTGATCCTTTCTGCCAATGTGCCCTGTGGAATAAGTTCATACTCTATTTCGCCGACACTCATCTGTCTCTTTGTCTCCGGATTTGTGCCTATATGCGATGTGAGCACACGACTTACTTGTCTGTTAACAATAAGCTTTCCTACACCTCTATCAGGGAAGGCAGTATCATTTCCTATCAAGGTCAGGTCTTTTACTCCTTTTTCGCATATTGCATCTATCAGCCCCTCAGGTGTTCCAACCGACAGAAACCCCCCTACCATAATCGTGGCACCGTCTTTAATATGAGCCACTGCATCTTCTATTGCTACCAGTTTGTTCATCATTCACCACCTTTATGTTATTAAGTTATTAAGTAATTACCGATAACCGATTACGCCCTACTTCGGGCAGGGGCAAGCCCTGCCCCTACTACTCACTACTCACTACTTTCTTTTAATATCCTCGGTTCAAAACCCACTGTTTCACCCTCGTAGATCTTATGTAAGCCAATATACTCCTGTCCCCTATATCGGGCACAAAACTCGCAATCCGTACACTCTCTGTCTGGCTCTTTTGGTTCAGCATATGAAGCGATCATTCCCTCGTAGTTACGGAGGATTACCTTGGTGCCAAGATGTGATATCATATACTGTGGCCCAAGAGAGATCTTGCCTCCGCCACCCGGGGCGTCAAGCACATAAGTAGGAACTGCAAGACCTGATGTGTGTCCCCGTAACAGTTCAATTATCTCAATACCCTTGTTCACTGATGTTCGGAAATGCTCTATACCATTAGAAAGATCGCATTGATAGATGTAGTAAGGCCTCACTCGTGCTTCAATCAATCTCTGCACCAACCCCCTCATTATATAGGGGCAGTCATTGATTCCACGCAATAAGACACTCTGATTGCCGATGGGAATGCCAGCATCTGCAATTTTCTGAACTGCCTGAAGGCTATCAGAAGTTATCTCCTTGGGATGATTGAACTGGGTATTTAACCAGATGGGATGATACTTCTTCAGCATATTGAGAAGTTCGTCAGTGATTCGTTGGGGCATTGTTACTGGCACGCGGGTACCTATTCTGACTATCTTAACATGCGAGATCGTTCTCAATCTCTCTATTATAGATTCCAGCTCATCGTCTAACAAAAGTAGAGCATCTCCACCTGATAGGATGACATCATCTATTGCCGGTGTTCTTCTGATGTAAGAGATAGCGCTCTCTATATCGTCTTTTGATCGGGACTTATCAGTAGCTCCTGCCAATCTACGACGTGTGCAGTGGCGGCAGTACATAGCACACTGATCAGTAATCAAGAAAAGGACCCGATTCGGATAACGATGAGTCAACCCTCTAACAGGAGAATCTACATCTTCATATAGAGGGTCAGTCATATCATAGGGACCCTTTTTCAGTTCCTGCACAGTGGGAATTGCCTGCCTACGAATTGGACAGTCGGGATTATCAGGGTCCATCAATATAGCATAATAGGGTGTGATAGCCATACGCAGGCTCTTGAGGCATTTCTCAACCCCTTTTATCTCATTTTCTGTGAGATTAACGACCTGGCTCAGATCATCTATACTTATAATCCTATTAGCGACCTGCCAGTGCCAATCATTCCATTTCTCTTTTGTAACATCCTTCCATAAAGGTATACTATGATAATTACGCATATTCATCTCAGGTTATCAAGTTCACGGTTAACAGTTGACAGTTCACAGTTGGCAGATCTCTAACCGTCAACCGTTAACTGTCAACTTTCTCTAACCGTTGAACCCCTGAACCTTTTTCATTACAGACCAAGAATCTTCCGTGCTTCACAACTATTAGCAACAGGTCTTTCCAACTCTTTTGCCAGTCGCACTACACGGGCGACCAGCTCTGCATTGCTCTTTGCCAGCTCTCCTTTTCTATAATAGAGATTATCTTCCAAACCCACACGGACATTGCCACCTATGGTTATTGCTACTGCAGAAAGCGGCAGCTGATGCCGACCCATACCAGAAACGGTCCATGTGCTGGAACAAGGTATTTCAGCAGCTAAATGAAGCAGATTCTTAATAGTCCCCGGGATCCCTCCTCTCACTCCCATCACAAAGTTGAAGTGCAATGGCTCGGTAACTAATTTTTCCTTTACCAGTCGCAGGGTATTGGCAATCATTCCAAAATCAAAGACCTCAATCTCAGGTTTGATACCCATCTCTCTCATTTTCATTGCAAACTGTTCTATACACTCAGGTGGATTGTAAAAGACCTCATTACCAAAATTTATTGTGCCTGTGGTGAGTGTAGCCATCTCCGGTTTAAGTTCTAATGGCTGGGCACGCTCTGTAAAGCTCATACCGACCGCTCCGCCTGTAGAAGGTTGGATAATAACATCAGGACATCTCTCTCTGAGCAGGGCAATCGTCTCCCTAAAGACCTCCTTATCTTGTGTTGGCAGACCATCTTTGTCGCGCACATGCAGATGAATGATAGCTGCACCTGCCTGGACAGCATAATAAGACGACTCTGCAATCTCCTGTGGGGTTATTGGGAGATTTGGGTTATCTTCTTTGGTTGCCTCAGCTCCACAGACAGCCGCAGTAATAATAAGCTTTTCCATATACGCGTTACGCCCTACGCCTTACGCCCTACGCCCTACGCCTTACGATCCCATCAAGTGCTTCCCTAATTACATCTGCAACATAGTCAAGGTCTTCTTCGGTATGGCGATAGGCGATGTAGCCATGATGATATGGCTGGAGAAAAACTCCACGACGAATGAGATGAGTGTAAAACTGATTTCGCAGCTTCTTATACAACTTATTTTTATCCTTGTTAAAAGTGATAAACGGCATCAAGGGAGCACCAGAAAGATCACAAGCTACCCCACTATCTCGCACAATCTCCTCTGTTCTAACACAGAATTTCCTTCCCTTTTGAGCTATTTTCTCAAGGATATGCTCACGTTCCATTATCTCTATAGTTTTCAGAGCAGCAACCTGGGACAGGCTATTAGGAAAGAAGGTTGAACTGATAAAGACCTGTTCAATAACAACATTCATAATCTCTTCTTTTCCCACAACCGCACCTATGGGATAGCCATTAGCCATCGCTTTTCCAAAAACAGAGAGGTCAGGAGTAACTCCATAAACCTTCTGGGCACCTCCTAAACTATAGCGAAACCCGGTTCTGATCTCGTCAAAGATGAGTAGAGCACCATAGCTTTTAGCAATAGATTGGACCCCTTCCAAAAAATTAGGAGCTGGTTCCTGCACCCTGGCACCTAATGGATGGCCTACCGGTGTTATAATAATTGCTGCCATCTCGTTACCGTGTTCTGTCATTATCTCTTTCAAGGAATCAAGATCATTATAATGGAACTCGTGAACATCCTCATAGAGTTTTTCTGGAATCCCCCCCTTCACCTCTACACACCAGTCATGCCATCCATGATAACCACAGCGTGCCAGCTTGGTCCTGCCAGTGAACGCTCTTGCAATCCGTATTACAGCTGTGGTTGCATCGGATCCGGTCTTGACAAAAAGGGATTTTTCTGCAGAGGGGATCAGCTCTCTCAGCTTGAGAGCCAATCTATTCTGGGTCTCCTGGGTTAGAGAAAAGCAGAAACCCTTATTCTGTATCTGCTCTATAACTGCATTATCTATCTCATCCTCCCTGTGCCCGATGATGATAGGTCCATAAGCACATAACATATCAATATATTCATTACCATCCACATCTTTGACCCTACCTCCCTTAGCAGAGTCAAAGAAGATCGGATACTCACCCGGAACAAAATTGTAAGGTCTCCTGATACCAAGGATACCCCCGGGAATTAGTCTCAGTGCCTCTTCATATAACTTGTTAGACCTCTCCAATCTCAGTCTATCTAACATCATACCCCCGTTTTTTCGTAAGTAAGCAGTAGGCAGTTATTTGTTATTAGTTATTGGTTATT
>CAYRBN010000019.1:15918-18904 GCA_964422625.1 uncultured bacterium
GTTATTAGTTATTAGTTCCTCACTCCCATACTCCCTTGTCTCCTTGTCTCCCTTGCTCTCATACTCCCTACGCCCTACGCATTACGCTCTACGCATTACGCCCTACGCCTAACGATCTCAGTGCAGATGAAACTTGCTACATCGCTGGGTAGTGTCCCTGGGCCAAACCCGGCATCAAAACCCAGCTCGGTTGCAAGTTCGTGGCTTATTCGGGGACCGCCGATGATGAGCAGTGTCCTATCAGCAAGACCTTCTACCTCAGCCATATCAGTGAACTCGGTCAGATTCTTCAGATGAATATCTTTCTGGGTTACCACCTGGGAGACTAAGATGGCATCTGCTTTTAGGTCTATTGCTTTGGCTATCAGCTCACTGTTTGGGACTTGACTGCCCATATTATAGACCTCTAACTCGGAATATCTTTCCAGACCATAGTCACCGGCATATCCCTTCATACTCATAATTGCATCCAGACCAACAGTATGAGCATCTGTTCCTGTGCATGCACCGACTATCACCAGTTTATGTCCTATCTTCTCTTTTATATACCTGTTAACCTGATAAAAATCCATCTTCTCTGTCTGCACTTTGGGAACCTTGATTCTGGTATAGTCCACATCATGCTCGCAGGTGCCATACACGACATAAAAGCTGAACCCTTCACCCAGATCCTCGGCAAAAACTACATCTATGTTAGATATACCCATCTTTAGAACGATCTGTCTGGCAGCCTCCTTGCCCTCGGGACCTGACGGCACGGGCAGGGTGAAAGAAAATTGCACCTTGCCGTCATTGAGCGTATCTCCGTATGGTTTTATCTTTTTCAGGTCTGGTTTCATTCTTTTTAGATGGAGCCTCTTACTCCATAATAGATGTGAGGCTGGAAGCCTCACCTGTTGGCTACCTACTCGCTACTCACTACTCGCTACTTCGGGCAGGGGCAAGCCCTGCCCCTACAACTTACTACTTACTTTCCGCAGACATTATCTCCATAAATGGGTTGTAATAGTTCCTGTCCCTCTTAACTACGCCGTCGAATCCTCTACCACCTGTCGTGGAGCGTTTGACATCAGCAAATACACCTCGGGAGATTGCAGACCAGATGGTCTCCTCTTTCACTTTTAATAATAATTTGCAGCTATTATTCAGGACTTCCTGTGCTCGTTTTGCTATCTTTCCATCCGGTCTAAAAGTGATCTCAGAGCCCAGGTTGCGGGCATTGTTCATAACATATTTTGCATTACGGACGCTGAGGGCACGATCATGCATAAACGGAGTATGGATTGCCTCGGTAAGCATTCCCACCAGATGGATTCCCTGATTTGTGAGGACCGAGACCAGATTAAACATAGTATCAAGAGTATGACTGTCAAAAATATTACCACTCTTATATTTGGTCGGTGGCATATACTTTAGCGGCGCGTTTGGAAATATCTCCCGTGCCATCTGCGCCTGTGCAATCTCATACAGTAATCCATCTTCCATATTAGGGTCCATCTCAAAGGCATGCCCAAGTCCCATCTGTTCTTCTCGCAAGCCAGAGAGTAATGCCAGTTGCTCATTGATGAACTGCGATGCCAAAACAGTGTGTGCCTCAGTGTAGGCATCAGAAGTGGTAAGATAGTTGTCTTCTCCTGTGTTGATCACAATACCTGCAAAGGCATTGATCATCCGAGAGAAATACTGGTCAATAAAGGTGCGCTTCATATTGATGTCCCTAAACAGAATACCATACATAGAATCGTTTAGCATCATATCCAGCCGTTCCATTGCGCCCATCACAGCAATCTCAGGCATACAGAGACCCGAGCAATAGTTCACCAATTGAATATAACGGCCCAGCTTTTCTCCTATTTGGTCCAGTGTCCGACGCATAATCTTGAAGTTTGCCTGTGTAGCATAAGTGCCGCCGAAACCTTCTGTTGTGGGTCCGTAAGGGACATGGTCAAGCAAGCTCTGTCCTGTTGTGCGAATGACAGCGATGATATTTGCACCCTGGCTGGCAGCAGACTCTGCTTGTGCCACATCCTCGTAAATATTGCCGGTAGCAACGATTGCATAGAGATAGGGTCTGGGACCGGGCGGCAGCTTTTTTAGTAGCTTCTCTCTCTCTTCCCTTACCACTTTTATCCTTGCGAGCATGCGGTGTGCAATTTCAGAGACGATGGCTTTGATCTGATGCAGTGGTTGTGCAGGCAGTTCTATCAGTTTGATCTCCCTTCTCATCACTTGCTCTGCTATCTCTTGTGATGATTTGCGATAATAGAGCATAGCATTGCCCAGCCAGTAGGCAATGCCTCTGTCCAGTTTTCCCTCTCTATGCACATCCTCCACTACTATATTAGGTAGTGGAGTCTCATCCTGTGAGATGCCATCAATACCAAATAGACGCGCCACTGCTCGCTCTACCGTGGTTGTGGTATGCTGATCAACAAAATCCTGTACAGTATCCGCGATGGCTCTCGCCGATTGTCTTGCCTGTTCTATTTTGCCTTCGTCTAAATTAAGTTTGCTTATTATAGACACCTCCGGATAATAGCACGGGCTTCCAGCCTGTGAACAGTAAGTATTCTGAAGAGTAAAAAATCAGTCAAAGTAAAAATCACCACAGAGTACACAGAGAATCTTTATCAAAAAAAATCTTCCTGCCCCGCACCTATGCATAGGTGCGGGGTGAATGCTCTCATTCAAACTCCAACTCTGTTCAATCTCATCTGTTCTGAACAAGTAAAAGTCATTCAGCGAGTTTGAGTCCACAGAGAATAAAAATACAAAAATCTCATTCCTCTGTGTTCTCTGTGGTTTAACGTATAATTTCCTATGCGATTAAAGATATTTACGGTAAAAACAGAAAGGGATCCACATTATAGAGGAATTATAGCACAGAAAATTGCAAAAGTCAAGAAAATTCTTTCTCGCAGTGACGCAAACTCGCAATAACAGGTGGAGCATCTTGCTCCACAACCTTAACTGTGGGAAAGCCCTT
>CAYRBN010000020.1:0-18720 GCA_964422625.1 uncultured bacterium
TGAATGTCCCATTTTAGCGTTCCCAAAATGTCCCATTTTGACTGTGCGTAACAAATGGAGAAAAAAAGCTTGACAAAACCAGCTATTTATGTTATAATTTAACAAATAGGAGGGCCGTTAACTCAGTTGGTAGAGTACTGGATTTTTAATCCAGGAGTCGTGGGTTCGACCCCCGCACGGCCTAATAATCTCGTCCCCATGGTCTAGTGGTTAGGACACCACTCTTTCAAGGTGGCTGCACGGGTTCGACTCCCGTTGGGGACGATAAAACTGGATTTTAAAGATTAGATTGCAGATATGAATTTAATACTTCTGGCCTCTCTAATGTTTTCACTCCCACAGGGGAATGGTTTTTTCCACATACGCTCTCCCTATACTACCCCCAGGAAATATCTCGGAGTTGACTTTTTAGTAACAGGTTCATCATCTCCTTATGATGCCCTAAAACGAATACATACTTATCTATCTTCCGACCTGGTTCTATCGTATGGTATATCAGACTATTTTGAGGTATTTGCCTCTCCAAAGATGTATACAAAAATTTCAGCCCCTTCTGAAGGTGAAAGTAGAATTTATACAGCGTTTGGCGTCTCTTATATAGAAACCGGCTTCGGGATCCATATCCCATTTCAGATTAACAGATCCCAACTGGGAATAGGTTTTAGACCATCAGTTACATTCTGTATTGATACCACTTCTCTATCAATAGGTATAGAACCGAAACTTACAGAGATGGGTTTTGACCCACTTCCCTACCACAATCCTGATTACAATTTCAAGTTTTTTGGTGAATACAGATTTGGAAGATTTTCATCTCTTCTTAATCTTGGATATACTATAAGAGGCGAATCACGCCGTCCTTTAGAAAGACGCAAAAGTGGTTTTGATTTTGGGATAGGTATGAAATTCGACCTCACTTCTCTACTTACACTTGGAACAGCCATCATAGGAAAGCAAAATGGAGAAGAGATATTTATCGCTCCACAGATTTCATTAAGGGGCTTTTTTGGTATGCTTCAGATTGAGTCCCACATCCCAATCTCTAATTTTGACTTTATTCCTGATAAGAAGATACACAGAGCCCCTGCCTTTGGAATTAGATATAAGAAGAACCTAAAGGCATTCAGAGACCTCCCACCCTGGGTTGTCCAGATAGCAGGAGAAGTAGTTGATAGTATATCAGGTGAGCCACTCTATGCTGATGTAGAACTGTTCGGTCCTGTGCACAGATGGTCAAAATCTGATGAGACAACAGGAGGATTTGCATTCCCACTGCCAAGCTCCGGCACTTACAGAATCAGTGTAAGTAAGGAGGGGTATCATTCTCTCACAAAAGTCGTCAGACTTATGAAATTAGATAGCCTCTTCAGTAGATTTGCGCTTGAACGAATTGTAGATATATCAATATCAGGCAGGATATTTGATGCGGCTACAGGAGACCCTATCGCTGCGGCTATTACTCTCATAGGAGACGAGGTATACCAAACAGTGAGTGATTCTATAACCGGGAGATACAAACTCTGGGCAAAGACAGGTATCTACACTCTTGTAGTAGAGAAGAGAGGGTATAAAAAGAAGGTGATTCCTGTTTTCATAACCGGTGAGACAACAATAAATATGGATGTAGAGATGGTGGTGCCAGAAAGACGTCGTTTTCTGTGGTGGTAAAGGAGGTAGGTATGATAAGTAGAAGAGCAAAGATTATCCCTTCATCCCCTATAAGAAAGCTTTATCCTTATGCTAATATAGCAAAGGAGAGAGGGATAAAGGTCTATCATCTGAACATAGGGCAACCTGATGTCCCAACACCAAAAGAGATTCTAAATGGGATAAGGGGTTTTAGTGAGCCTGTTCTCCCTTATGGACCATCAGAGGGGATAAAGGAACTGAGAGAGGCAATATCAGATTATTTTAAGAGGCAGACCCTATCTGTGCTGCCAGAAGAAGTGCTCATTACCCAGGCTGGCTCTGAGGCAATACTATTCTCTATGCTCCTTTTATGTAATCCGGGTGATGAGATCATTGTTTTTGAGCCATTTTATGCAAACTATAGTGGACTTGCAGTTATAGCTGGAGTAGAACTGACATCTGTGATGACAGACTCAAAAGAAGACTACCACCTTCCCCATAAAAAGAGTATTACAGAGAAGATTGGTGCCAAAACAAGGGCAATTCTGGTCTGTTCTCCAAACAACCCTACTGGCACTGTATATACGCAAAAAGAGATGGAGATGCTTGCAGATATTGCAAGAGAATATGACCTATATTTAATATCTGATGAGGTATACAGGGAATTTGTCTTTGATGGGGTAAGAGGGGTCTCTGCACTTGAAGTTGCAGAGAAACAGACAATAGTTGTAGATTCTATATCAAAGAGAATGAGTGCGTGTGGGGCACGAATAGGGTTTATTGTATGCAAAGATCCCGAAAAGATTTCTCTACTTATAAGATTTGCACAATCAAGACTCTGTCCTGCAACCGTAGAACAGTATGGAGCGTTAGGTGGTTTTAGAAAGATAGATAATTATATAGGGGCTATGGTAACCGAATACGAACACCGCAGAAATATTGCTATATCTGAACTACGCAAACTTCCAGGTGTCAGTGTAAATAATCCAGAGGGTGCTTTTTATGCAATGGTCACCCTGCCTGTAGACAACTCAGAGAGATTCCTCCAGTATATGTTAGAGGACTTTAATGTGGATAAGAAGACCATTATGCTTGCCCCAGGTCCCGGGTTTTATGTTACAGAAGGACATGGGGTAAAAGAGGCAAGAATCGCATTTGTGTTGAAGGAAGAGGACATGAAGGATGCGATACAGATATTAGGTAAGGGCATTGAGGAGTATGCAAGGGAAAAGGAGTAATGCGTATGGCGTAAGGCGTATGGGAGTGAGGGAGTATAGGGTAAGAGGTTATCGGTTATCAGTTATTGGTTATCGCTAAAGGCCACACTTCCATCAGCCATTAGTTTTGACCTTTGACTTTTAGACTTTTAGACTTTGTTATTTATAACCTTAAACAAGGAGGAGAGATGAGAGGACTACTCTGTCTACTGATTCTTGCAGTACCTTCTTTTGCAAGAATAAGTAGAGTTACCGAGGAGATGAGGGGAGAGATACTGGATACCCTCACATTAAGTGGAGATGAGATAGCAATAATAACAATGGAAGATGGGGGTAAGATTTACATAAAGTTCTTTCCTGATGAGGCACCGAATACTGTGAAGAACTTCATTATGCTTTCCAGACTTGAATTTTATGACAGTCTTACATTCCATAGAGTTGTCAAAGAGCCCAGGCCTTTCGTTGTCCAGGGTGGATGTCCACTTGGCAGAGGAACAGGAGATGCCGGGTATAATATAGATGCAGAATTTAATGAGAGACCACACCTTAAAGGAACTGTTGCAATGGCAAGGTCTCAGGATC
Organism: uncultured bacterium; assembly: GCA_964422625.1. Taxonomy (GTDB): domain Bacteria; phylum Hydrothermota; class UBA3073; order UBA3073; family UBA3073; genus CAYRBN01. The sequence continues at coordinate 3,429 of CAYRBN010000020.1, forward strand.
CAAATTCTGCGAGCTGTCAATTCTATATCTGTCTTGCTCCTCAGCCCGGTCTTGATGGTAATTATACGGTATTCGGACAGGTGATAAAGGGAATGGATGTGGTTGAGAAGATTGAGATAGGGGATGTGATGGAGAGCGTCAGGATAGAGACGAAGAACTATGATGAGATAAAAACCCTTATGGAAGAGAGAACAGAAGAATAGGAGAAAGGAAGGTAGATTATCAAGATTTCGTGCTGTCAGGAGAGAACCACGAAGTGTCTGTAACTCCTGACAGCACACCAAATCTATCTCAATTCGTTCTAACCCCTTTTCATCCTCTCCCTTGCCACCTTCTCTATTTCTCCTCTGATCTTTACAACCTCTTTCTCTATATTTTCTCTCTCAACCATCACCTCTTTTTTGAACTCCTCATCACTCAGATTGGAGATGTTTATATCTACATTCACCCCGGCTCCCTTGACAGATATCTCTGCCTCAAGTGAAGCAACCAGAATATCAGATATTGCATTTATATTACATATATTAGCAGGCTCCCTCATGAGTTCCGTCAAATTTTTACCTTTACGCATAATTTTTAATGGAACAAGAGTCGCCTTCTTCGTCGCCTCCTCTATTGCCTCATCTCTCTTCTTTTTATCCTGATCCGTCTTTTTGGGAAGTCTCATAGCGGACATTATACCATTGAATGCATCAGTATCCTCATCCACAAGACCCATAAGAACATCTTTTAACTCCTGTGCCATCTTCCCTATCTCCTTAACCCTCTCATTCACATCCTCGTATCCCTTTTTCCCAACTGTAAGGGCACATACCATTGATAGAAGTCCCCCCCCAAGTGCACCGGAAACAGCAGATACACTGCCACCCCCTGGAGCAGGAGAATCCATAGATACCTCATCTATAAAATCCCTTGCAGTCATATCAAGAAGGGATTCTCTCTTTTGCACCCTGTATTCAATCACCTTCTCTAAAGGGACAAATGGCTTTACATCGGACAACCCCAGTGACTGCACAGCAATCCTTACAAGTTCCTTCTCGGGCACGCCTGCGGTCTTTCCCTGTCGTTTCAAATAGTATTCACCTGCTCTGATCATAGCATCTCTTGGAATAAGCCCGACGACTTCGCTTCCTGTTACTCTCAAGCCCAATTTCTCTGCCTCTTTACAGCATTCCTCAAATACAGAATGCAACGGGGTTACCTTATAGTTTGTGAGATTGATAGATACCTGTGCAATGTTATACTCATCAATATACCAGCCGACTGCCTTAACAGACCTGAGTCTGCCTTTTGTCTTAATAACCTTACCGTCTCTGTCCCTGATAATTTTCCCATCTTTATCCCTCTTTGCCCTTCCTGCCTCACGGATGTTCAGGGCAATCTCAGTTGCAAGTTTTCTATCCCTTGTATTCAGGTTCACATTGTAGGCTATCAAAAAGTCCCTCACACCTATAACGGTTGCTCCAGCTCTTTTATCAAAGATTGCAGGGCCGTAATCTGGTGCCCAGTCTGGGTCTTTAAGCTTCTCTCTAAGCCCTTCATATTCGCCCTTTCTTATATCTGCAAGGCTTTTCCTTGCAGGTGATCTGGCTGCGTATTCATATAGATATGTAGGTATCTTCAGTTCTTCACCCACCCTCTTTGCAAGCTTAATTGCAAGTTCAACACATTCTTCTGTGGTTATGCCGGATATTGGCACAAGTGGGCAGACATCGGTTGCACCCATTCTTGGATGTGCACCCTTATGCACTGACATATCTATCAGTTCCTTTGCCTTTCTTATTGATTGAAATGCTGCCTCAATTACCTGGTCAGGTGTTCCGGCGAGTGTTACAACTGTTCTATTTGTTGCTTCACCTGGGTCAACATCAAGAAGTGTAACCCCATCTATCTTCTCTATCTCATCCGTGATTGCCTTTATGACACCCTTGTTCCTCCCCTCAGAGAAGTTCGGAACGCATTCTACTAAAGCCATAGTACCCCCGGGGTAAAAAGTAATCAGTTATCAGTAATCGGTTATCAGGTATTGGTTCACGGGTCAAGTGGTTAGTTTGTTAGTTGGTTAGTTTGTTAGTTGGTTAGTTTGTTAGTTGGTCTTTACTGATAACTGATTACCGATAACCGCTTACTGCTTACTGCCTACTGATTACTGCCTATTCACTACTCGCTACTCCCTCCCCCTTCACCCGCAAGATATGGATCATCTGTCAGCAGGTAATTTTTAATGTAGTCATCTACCCCCTGCTCCAGTGAAAAGAGATCCTTTTTATAGATTGCCTCTGTTTTGCTCATATCAGCCTGTGTCCAATACTGATACCTATCTCTTATCGGTTCTGGTATGTCTATGTATTCAATCCGAGGTTCTCTTTCCATTGCCTTGAAAACGGCTGCCACAAGGTCATAAAAACTGTGGGCAATCCCTGTGCCAATATTGAATATACCGTTTGCATCCTTATTATTATAGATAGAGAGCGTCATATCTACTACATCCTTCACATAGATAAAGTCCCGCATCTGCCATCCGTTTTTATATTTTGGATTATGAGACCTGAAAAGTCGAACAGTTCCACCCCTGTTTATCTGTTCAAAGGCCTTATGGACTATACTCCGCATTTCGCCTTTATGATACTCATTTGGTCCAAATACATTGAAATATTTGAGCCCTGCAATCTCGCCCAACAATCCATTCCTCAATGCCCATAGGTCAAAGAGATGTTTTGAATATGCATAGATATTGAGAGGTCTTAAATCAGGAAGAATAGGATTGTCATCTCTGAACCCCTTACTACCATCACCATAAGTGGCTGCGGATGAGGCATAGATAAATCGCTTTGCATTTCTAACAGACCAGAGACAAAGCCTTTTTGTATATTCATAATTGTCCTCTATCAGAAGTTCTGCGTTCTGCTCGGTCGTGTCTGTTATGGCACCAATGTGGATTATGCCGATAGGTGAGTAGGAATTCTTTTCAAGCCCTGTAATGAACCTATCTTTATCTATAAGCTCTCTAAACTGAAGCCCAACAAGATTTCTCCATTTATCATCAACTCCTAATTTCTCAACAACTATGATATTATCAAAACCTTGCTTATTAAGACCCCAGATAAGGGCGCTTCCAATAAAACCGGCTCCCCCGGTTATCACAAGCCTACTATCCAGATCAGCAAATCTTGACATAAAAAACCCTTTTTGTCAAAAACTTAACCACAAAGACACAAAGAATAAAGAAACAAGAACCTGGTGTCCCTGTCCCGCACGTAAGCTTATATGCGGGGTGAATGTCTTGGTAAGGAGCGTCATTCTAAGATAGGCTCATCTTCGTTGCCAGCTTAGACTTCTTTCTTGCAGCGGTATTTTTATGTATAATCCTTTTCTTTGCCGCTCTATCTATTGCAGAATACGCCTCTGATAAGTTAGCTATCTTCTTATCAGGAGAGGCAGAAACTGCAAGGGCAATCCGTTTTTTCATACGCCTCTTGTAACCCCTGTTTCTTACTCTTCTTTTCTCATTCTCTCTTATCCTCTTTCTTGCAGAGGGGGTATGCGCCATAATTCCTCCTGTAAAATTAAATCTATTATAACCTATAATCTCTTATCTGTCAAGTAAAATCTCTCTCGCAAAGACGCAAAGTCGCAAAGAATGCATTCAGTACTTTCTTCATTAGCTTCAGCCTACCGCCTAAAGAGACCACAGACCCCCTAACCAACTAACAAACTAACCAACTAACAAACTAATGCCTAAAATGTCTTATTCCTGTGAATATCATCGTAATCTTATGCTCATCAGCCGCCTCTATAACCTCTTTATCCCTTATAGAACCCCCAGGCTGTATTACAGCCCGTATGCCTTCTCTCACCGCAAGATCAATAGAATCACGAAACGGAAAGAAGCCATCAGAGGCAAGTGCCACGCCTTCCTTAAATCCAAATCTCTTTCTGTTCATAAGTGCAATCTGAAGAGACCCTACCCTGTTGGGCTGTCCAGCACCAATACCAACCGTCATATTCTCTGTTGTTATGCATATAGCATTTGACCTTATAAATCTCACAACCTTGAACGCAAAAGAGAGGGCACGATATTCCTTCTCTGTTGGTTGCCTCTTTGTAACAACCCTAAAATCATCTCTATTGTCTCGTAGAATATCCTGAGCCTGTTTCAGAAACCCCCCGCTGATTGGTCTGTAAGAGCATAAAGAGAGACCATTCTTTAATGGAAGTTGCAGTAGAATCAGACGGGGTTTGTTTGAGAGTATTTCCCTTGCCCTATCTGTATAGGATGGTGCAAGCACTGCCTCTAAAAATGTGGTATTCAGTTCCTCTGCAAGTTCCTTATCTACCTCACGGTTTATACCAACGATACCACCAAAACTTGAGATCGGATCACAACTTCTTGCCTTTCTATATGCCTCCACTATCTCTTTTGAGGTAGCGATACCACAGGGGGTTAAATGTTTTATAACACAGGATGTAGGCTCCTTGAATGATACTAATATTGCCAAAACAGTATCAAGGTCAGATATATTGTTATATGAGAGTTCCTTGCCCTGAAGTTTCTCTGCATCTATTATAGAGAGTCCGCTAAAATTCTTTTCTTTGAATAGCTCTGCTTTTTGATGCGGGTTTTCTCCGTATCTTAAACCAGCAACCTTTTGAAGTGCTATATATTCAGTATCACTACCGAGCCAGGCTGATACCTTTATATCAAAATATGAGGAAGCGGAGAATGATTTTCTTGCAAGATAGAGTCGTGTATCGGGTGTTATAGTCCCATCTTTATCCAGCTCTCTTATCACAATATCATAGTCATCTGAGTCAACGAGACAGCTAACCCTAAGATGATTTTTGCCTGCTGCCCTTATGAGTGATATTCCACCTATATCTATATTTTCGGTAGATGGTTCCTTATCAAATGGGTAAAGGTTAACGACCACAATATCAATAAGAGGTAGATTATATCTCTCTATCTCTTCTTCATCACCCTTTGCAAGTATACCGCCAAATATGACTGGATGTAGTGTCTTGACACGGCCCCCGAGCACTGGAGGAAAGCCGGTAATGCTATCAACCGTAATAGATTCTATCTTGTTCTCTTTCAGATATTTCGCGGTTCCTGATGAGGCAATAAGTTTATAGCCCCGTCTTATCAGAGCCTCTGCCAGCGGAATAATCCCAGTTTTGTCATAGACACTTATAAGGGCATATCTATCTCTCATATCATTACCTCCCTTATCTATCAACAGGTGAAGCATCTTGACTCACCTATTAAAGAATCCTTTTAATCTACGAAAATCTACGTCCTAAAGTGAAATTAGTGGACATCTTCCCAATCAGAAAGTATCTTCCTTGCATCCTCCTGGTCTTCTTCCTTGACAAGTAGATTTATTCCTCTTGTAAAGGTAAGCTGCGGGTAGATTCCACCCAGGTCATCTCTTCTTATAATCACCTCTATTCCACCGGATTTAAGAAGAGATGATACAAGTTCTGCATCAACTTCATTAAAGTATGTATCAAACAGAATAAAATTGGTTTCCATAGATAGTCCTATTCCACAACCGATAACCGATTACTGCTCCAGAGGCAATTGTTCCATCCTGTCTCTCACCACAGGCACAATTGGAGAGTCAGGAAACTCTACACAAAGTCTCTCATATATCTCTCTGGCAGAAGCGTACTTTCCGATCTCTTCATATAAGAGCCCTGCTTCTTTCAGAAGATATGGGATAAAAAGTCCATCTGGTTCAAGCTCTTCCACATCTAATAGGGATTGAGCTGCCATCGCTAGATTCCCTTTTTCCCTGAATGCCTTTGCCAGAAGAAGCCCTGCATAACCTCCTGAAGATAGCCCTAGGGCAATCCCTTCCCTTATATGGTCTATTCCTTTATCAAGATTACCCCTTGATATCTCAAGTTCCGCATTCGCATAAATCTTAAGACTTTCTTTCTCTATCTCTCTTATTAATAATATCCTGAATATTGCATCGTTGGCATAATGAGAAGAGATTGAAACTTTATTGTAATAAGAGAGGGCAGAGTCAAAATCACCCTCAAAAAACCTGATCTCCCCCTTGAAAAACGGTTCGTCTTCAGCCCATTTACATTTCGCCTCAACCCTCTCAATCTCTCCTTGCTTGTGCAGAATCTCACACCTGGGACAAGTGAACAGAATTATGAGTAGACAAAAAATCATAGATTAAAAAAAAAGTTTCACTTCTTTTAAGAATCGCTCATTTGAATCAGATGCGTGGACTACATTCCTCCTTGTGTCTGTCCCATAGAGTGCTCTTATGGTTCCTGCCTTCGCTCTTTTGGGGTCTGTTTTTCCAACTATCTCTCTTAAGTGGCTTATGCCGTTTTTCCTCTCCAATATGAGTGCAACAACAGGTGTTTCTCTCATAAATACCAAAAGGGGTTCAAAGAAATTCTTACCCCTATGCTCCTCATACATAGTAAGCGTCTCTTGTTCAGTGAGAGACTTGACAGTAATCTCTCTTATAGTAAATTCCTCCTCCTCTATTCGTGTAATTATCTTTCCTACCAATCTATTCTTGATAGCGTCGGGTTTTATTACAAGCAGTGTCTGTTCTATCATAGAGTCTTCATTCTTTCAAATATAAAGATAAGAGGGTCCAGGGGCTTTCCATCTTTCCAGACCTCATAGCGCAGTCTTGGGCCTTCTGTCTTGCCAGATTTTCCAACCAGTCCAATCACATCCCCCCTCTCAACTCTTTCTCCCCTTCTCGTTTTGATACGAGACAGATGGGTATAGCGCGTCACAATGCCTCTTTTGTGTCTTATCTCCACAGTATAACCCTGGTGCCGTCTCCACCCGGCAAACCTTACAACACCGTGTGCTGTTGCATAAATCTCCTCCCCTACATTGGCTAAAATATCTATACCCCGACAAAACCTCATCTCACCTGTAAATGGGTCATACCCATACCCAAACCCCCTTATCAATCTCCCATGAGATGGTGCAATAGACGGTATATACATAAGGACAGATTCGTCAGCACCTAATTCCTCGACTATATTTTCCTGCAACCTATTCTGTCTTGTAACCGCTGTTCTCAATTCTTTTAAGTCTTGAGATGAGAGATAGGCATCCTTTTGTGGGACTTCTACCCTGTAGTTGGCAAGTTCTATAATCTCCTGGCTCCTGGCCTCATTCTCCTCTACTCTCCTTTTGACATAGAGATAGTCCTCTTTTATATTACCAATCACGGGAATTATGGCATTCACCTCTTCCCTCAGTCTCAAGGTCTCCTCTCTGGGTTTATAGAACCTTCTATGGAGAAAAATCGGGACAAGGATTATTATGACAAGACAAAAAAGAAGGACAGGTCTAAATCTTATCTGTCTCACCTTTGAGAGATTATGTGGAATGATATGTATATTCATAACTCGTTACTCTTCCCACTCCTTTTTTAAGGTTTCTACTGCCTTGTTTTTTATCTGTCTCACCCTCTCATGAGAGAACCCCATCTCTTTTCCTACCTCAGAAAGAGTATGTGGTCTTCCATTTTTCAATCCAAAATAGAGACTCACAACCTTCTGTTCCTTCTTTGAAAGGACGGCAAGCGACTCTTCTATTTCCATATAGAAGAGTGTCTTATCTTCCCGTGACAATATATCACCCAGCGTCACACCCTCAACACCCGTGAGGTCTGCATCAAGAGAGAGAGAGCTACTAGCAAATTCCAGGGCAAATCTTACTCTATTCTCACTGATATCAAGTGCTGTTGCTATCTCTTTTATACTTGGTTCCTGCCCTTCTTTGCTCTCTAACTTGCTCTGTATATTTTTTACCTGTGTTGTATTAAATGGCATACTAGATGGAAATTTCAAAATCTGTTTCTGTTGAGAAAAGATAAGATCAATTCGCTGTTTTATCCAGAAAATGGCATAGGTGAGAAAACGGACATCCTCACTGGGTCTAAAATGCTGTAATGCCTTCATAAGCCCGATATTTCCCTCACTTATAATATCTAAAAGAGGAACTCCTCTCCCTCTGTACAGAAATGCTATCTTCATAACAAACCTTAAGTTTGAGAGTATAAGCCTCCAGAATGCCTCTCTGTTTCCTCTCTTTGCCATCTTTATCAGTCTTTTCTCCTCTTCCAAAGAGAGCAAGGGTATCTGTTGTATGTCTCTAATATAGAGACTGAGAACATTCTCAGTTAGATCTTTCATCATCAAAGACGGTTATCAGTTAACTGTCAACGGTTATCGGCAACGACCAACTAACAAACTATCCCTACTAAGGTGTAATTGTAACAAATCTTGAGGCCTCTCCTCTCCTCACCAGAAATACAATCGGCTTATCAATATCTGCAAGCTTTCTTCTCACTCTGTTATAGTCTCGGATGTTTCTGATATCTTCACGATTTACCCTCTTTATAACATCCCCTCTCTGTAAGTATCCATACGCGGCCCCGTCAGGCTGGACATCCATAACCAGCACTCCCTCACGCTCCTCTATACCAAGCGCATCTGCCTCCCTTGATGATAAAGCCACCACTTTGATGCCAAGCCATACCCTCTCTTCTGGTTTCACCTCTGCTATCCTCTCCTCTTCAGATGGACGCTTGCCAATTCTCACTCTCAATGTTTCTATCTTCTTATCTCTGATAATCTTTACACTGAGCCTTTTCCCAACCTGGGTTCTTGCTACTATGAAAGGAAATTGTGAATAAGTTACCTCCTGGCCATCAAACTCTATAATTATATCACCTTCTCTGAAACCAGCCTTCTCCGCAGGGCTATCTTTCGCCACCTGTGCAACTATCACCCCTTTTGCCCTATCAAGTCCAAGACCCTCAGCCATCTCCTGTGTCACTTCCTGATAAAAGATACCTAAATACCCTCTCTCTACCTCTCCCTTTGTCATAAGGTCCCCTATCACATCCCTTGCTATATTACTTGGAATAGCAAATCCTATACCAATGTTTCCCGGCATGCCTGCTGTCTGAATTGCTGTATTTATTCCTATAACCTCACGGTTCATATTGACAAGTGGACCACCAGAGTTCCCTGGATTTATCGCTGCGTCCGTCTGAATGAAATCCTGGAAACCTCCTCTGCCTGGAAGATTCAGTCCTGTTCTATGTTTTGCAGACACAACACCAACTGTGACGGTATGCTCAAGTCCAAATGGGTTTCCTATAGCCATTACCCAGTCTCCAACCTCTATCTCTGCGGAATTGCCCAGTTCTGAATAGGGAAGGTTTTTTGCGTCAATTTTCAATAGAGCAAGGTCTGTGAGCGGATCCCTTCCTACAACTTTTACATCTTCAAAAGTCCTATCTTTTGTCTTCACTACAATCTCCTCTGCGCCTTTCACCACATGGTTATTTGTCAGTATGTAGCCATCCTCTGTTATTATTACACCAGAGCCAAGACTTCTCTCTTTTCGCTCTCTTGGAAACTGGGGAAAGAATCTCCTCCAGGAATCAAAGAATGGGTCCCGAAACGCGGGAAAATCAGGAACATCAAACCGCACAATCCTCTCTGCACTGATATTAACGACGCTCGGAGTAACTTCTCTTGCCACCGCAACAAATGGATTTCTTCCCTCTTCTGTCAGAGGTAACTGTTGTGCGATAGAGAGCACGGGTATCAGTATGGCAAGCGCAAGCCTTTTCATATAACCCCCTTGTATGATATGTGTTATGTAAAATTAACCGCAGAGGACGCAGCTCCTATAACACCTCTACGACTCTCCATAGGGGCGGAACTGAAGTTCCGCTACTACTATGTTATAGTGCGAGGGTAAAACTGGTCTGCGGACAGGGATAAACCCTGTCCCTACAATGTCCGCAAGGTTGTTTTTGCACAGCCTGTTCATCTACGCAAAAAACGAATTATTCACCGGACACTAATTAGGCGCATGGGTATATTCTCACTCGTAACTTTTAACTTTCAACTCTCAACTCTATTGCCTTCAGTTCCTCTGCTATTTTCTCCTGTATATCCTTGTTTAATGGGTCGGTAAGTGCCCCACCTATCCAGTTAAACTCCTCCTCTGTTATGCCTGCTTTTTTATAGGCATTCTTTTCAGCTTCTCCCCAGTCTTTGGTGAGTTGGTCCCATGCATCTACAACATCCTTGTTTGCCTTTCTGTATACAGAATCGGCAAGTTCAGAGAGAGATTCAGAAAGCCCATACTGTTCTATAAACCTATCTATAGACCTCTCGTGTTCCATTATCGTCTCAAGCAGATATCTGGAGGCATTGATATATCTATTCATCATCTTCTCTGTTATCCTACCATCCTCGGGTGGAACAAATTTTTCCTCTCTTGCTGGTTTTGGAGCTTCTGTAACCTCACAGCCCAGGAGCAAGAGTCCTACTACAAGATAGAGCCATCTTTTCATATACACCCCCTTCTTTAATCTCATATTCGAAATTAAAAATTCCAAATTACAAGCACCAAATTACAGACAAATTCTAAATCTCAAGCACCAAATAACAGACAAATTCCAAATCCCAATATTTAAATACCAAACTTGTTTTGAACATTGGAATTTTGGTCATTGGGATTTGTTTGAATTTTGTTATTTGAAATTTGAGATTTATTCATCTTGCTACTATCCCAAAGGGTATAAGCACACAGTAACCTAAAACAAGCAGTATAGGAGCAACTGTTATAGAACCCCATGAGAGTGTCAGATACCCAAAAACAATAGAGAGCAGACCTCCAAGGAGTAGAAGGTAATTCGTTCTACCAAATCTTATCTGCTCCACCTTTTCTCTCTTCGCAACTTTTTGAGGTTTTTTTCTCTTTTCCTTTACCTTTGCCATATTCCCCCCGGTATTAGTAAGCAGTAGGCAGTAAGCAGTTATCTGTTATTAGTTATTTGTTATTGGTTATTAGGTTATTACTCCCTTACGCTCCACGCCTTACGCTCTACGCCATACGCTCTACGCCATACGCCCGACTCTCTCCTAACCTATCTGCACCATCTCCTCTGGATACCTGTAGGCAGATAAATCCCTGCGATCAAGAAATGTCATACCGAGCGTTAATGGACCTATCCTCCCCACAAACATCGTTATTATTATAACCAACTTACCCAGAGTAGAAAAATCATAAGAGAGACTGACAGAAGACCTTGTGAGACTCCCTGTAGAAAGTCCCACTGTGCCAAACGCGGACAGTTGTTCAAATAAAACCCTTTCAAATGGTAGGTTCTCATAAGATAAAATTAAAATTCCTACACAGACCAGAGAGACAGAGAGAATAATTACATAAAATGCCCTTCTTATATCTTCCTCTCTAACCCTCTTCCCATAGAGACTGACATCCTTTCTGCCCTGAAGATAGCGAAGTCCGGCCAGAAGAGAAACAGCAAATGTAGTAGTCTTTGCCCCCCCCCCTGTGCCACCCGGGGAGGCACCAATAAACATAAGTATTGCCGTCCAGAATAGTGTAAAACTGGTTGCCCTACCCATATCCAATGCAGTAAATCCTGCTGTCCTTGGGGCGCCTGCCTGGAAATAAGATAGAAGAACCCTCTCTCCTATTGAGCTGTCTTTCAGAAGGTTATCAGATTCCACGACAAAGAATATAACACTGGCGCTTATGATTAATATTAAGGTTGTAACGAGCACAAGACGGGTATGAAGTGATAATCTCTTTCGTCTCTGTCCAAAGATCTCTGAAAGTGTTATAAAACCAAGTCCACCTATTATAAAAAGTGAAGACCCGGTCAACAGGACCCAGGGATCATTCTGGAAACCGATGAAACTATCAGAAAACAGAGAAAACCCAGCATTGCAAAAGGCAGAAACAGAATGAAAAAGCCCAAGCCACAGTGGATTCTCAAAACCTCTCAAACTGAATCTGTGAGCAAATATAAGCATCCCTATAAGCTCAAAGGCAAAGGTGAATACCAGCACCCTCTTTATAAGCGAACCAAGCCTTCCTCTGTCCATCAGAGAGACCTCATTAGATGCAACAGCAGATTGACGAATTGAAAGCCTCCTACCCAAAAGAAGGAACAGAAAAGAACCTATGGTCATATATCCAAGACCACCAAGTTGAATCAGAATAAGAATAACAATATGACCGAACAGGGTGAAGTCCTTCGGTGTATCCCTGACTATGAGACCCGTAACACATACACTGGATGTTGCAGTAAAAAGGCTATCTATAATTTTTAGCCTCTCCCCTGATGAGGAGATCGGCAGAGAGAGAAGTAGCCATCCGACAAGAATTATACAAAGATAACCTATAAATATCCACTTTGCTGGTTTCATATATCACAAATCCCCGCAGATTGTAGTTCGACCTATGTAGGGGTAACCCTCGCGATTACCCTATTGGGTAGGGACAAGCCCTACCCCTACATATCCTGTCTATCTGCGTCCTAAAAAAAGAGCACTTTGCATTGAGCCTTTACATCTTCCATCCTACCTCAGAACCTCAACCCTTCCATCCCTCATAGAATAAATCCTGACATAATCTGCAAGGTTTTCCCTTGAAAGTGAGATGCCAGGGAGTGGTTGGATGGTATCGTTATTTTCTAACCAGAACAAAAGTTCATCTCTTCCATCCACCCCATCCTGGACAGCAAGAGCAAAAAGCCTTCCTGCTGCATATCCCATAATAGATGCCTTTGTCAGGTTTCTGCCATATCTATGAGCAAAAGATTCCTCAAGCTCCTGATAATCAAGGTCTTGCACAGAGGTAAATATGACTTTATCTAAGTAATCTCTATACTCTCTCCTGACCCCTGGATACCCCCACTCTCTCAAACCAAGAATCACTGTGGAGGGTGTAAGAACCTCATAGTAGACAAACTGAGGCGCTATTGCAGAGATGTCTGCCTCATAAGCAGGAACAAATAGTGCATCTGGTCTTAACTCTTTTAGTTCGAGCATAATCTCTCTCAAATCAGCTACCCCCGGGGGATAATAGAAGATACGGGATATCGCACCTCCTAATTTTTCTATCTCATCCTGGAATCCTTTTACGAGCCACTTTCCATGAGAATCATCAGGGGCAAGGACCACAATATTCTCTGTCTCTACCTCCTCCATTATATACCTGGCAAGGACTATCTCCTGGACATCAGAGGGAGAGTAAAGTCTGTAGATATACCTGCCTATGGATGGAAGTCTCTGTTCGGTTGCCATAGGTGAAAGCATCACAACACCCATAGACTGTGCTATGGATGCAACCGGAATAGCTGTACTTGAAAGGAGCGGGCCTATAATCCCCATAACTCCATCCTCCAATATCGCCTTTTTTGATACCTTTATCGCCTGTATTGGATCTGCTTCTGTATCATAGATATTGGACCTTAACCCATTAAGACCAAGAAGAATACCATCCCGCATATCCTCACCCAACACCTTGTATCTTAATTCGTAGGGGATAAGAATACCAGCCAAAATCTCCTTCTCCTCGGTTGGAGCATAAAAGGCTATCCCCTCCTTTATCCTGGCACAACCTGATACTATAAGTGCAAATAATAATATCAAAACCCTTTTTTGAATTATGAATTGTGAATTATGAATTTCATCCTTCATCCTTCATCCTTTTTCCTTTTTCCTTTATCCTTTATCCTTTTTCCTTGTGTACCATCACCCGATGTATCCTCTGGTCGCTTGCTGATAAAATCTTAAACTGTATCCCGTCTATAAGAAACTCCTCGCCCTTTACAGGAATCCGTTCAAGTCTTTTACATAAAAATCCTGCAAGTGTATTGATATCCTCTTCATCAATCTCTGTTTTCAGAATCTTGTTAAGCTTATCCAGCTCAATCCTTGCATTGAAAAGAAAACCTCCATCTTTCAATCTCTTATAATAGTGGACATCTCTATCGAACTCATCCTGAAGTTCACCAACTATCTCCTCAACAATATCCTCTATCGTAACAAGACCAGAGACACCCCTATGTTCATCGGTTGCTATTGCCATTGAAACATGTCTCTGTTTCAATTCATTCATTGCCAGGGCAACGGGTTTTGTCTCTGCCAAAAAATATGGTAGCCGAACTATCTCGATCACAGGTATATTTCTGGGATCTCCGGTGAATCTGAGTATGTCCTTGGCGTGGGCAATCCCTATAATATCATCTATGGAATCATACCAGATTGGTATCCGAGAAAAACCTGATTTGACCATAAGTCTTCTAACTGTTAAGATATTCTGCTTTCCATTTTCTGTAACCATCTCCACCCTTGGAACCATAATCTCTCCAACCTCTTTGTCACCAAACTCAAAAATGCTTTTTATCATTCTCTCTTCATCCTCTGTAATCACACCCTCTTCTTTGCCGTTTTTTATAAACCCCATTATCTCATCCTCTGATTCAGGATGTGGTCTCAATCTCTTTCTTAAAAACTTTATTATATCCATATCATAAGGACAAATTCTAAATCCTAAACTCTAAATCCTAAACAAATCCAAAATTCTAATATCTAAATCCTATGTGTCCTACCTACATGCAATTCTCCCCATCCCCCCATCTCCCTTACTCCCTCACTCCCTCACTCCCTGTCCCCCCCTCATCCTTTTTCCTTTTTCCTTCATCCTTTATCCTTTTTCCTTTTTCCTTTATCCTTTAATCGATATAATCCCTCCAGAGATAAGCACCTTGAATGCCTCGTCCACTCCGATTGACAGGGATATGAGGTTTTCCTTCTTTGAAAGAATATAGAAACCAGTAGTTATGTTCGGGGTAGTTGGCACAAATAATGAGACAAAGTTATTATCCTCGTTTTTATATCCCCTCTCTTTGGTAACAAACCCGATAGTGTACTGCCCTTTTTGAGGGAACTCAACGAGAACAGCCCTTCTAAAGGCACTTCTGCTAACAAACAGGGCACTTGCAAAGTGTCGGACAGCGGTATAGAGAGTTTTTACAAGGGGTAGACTCCCCATAAGTCTGTCAACAAGCCTGAATAGGTGCCTACCAATAAAGGATGAGGCAAAAAGTCCAATAATGTATATGAGAAAGACCACAATAAGGAAACCAATCAACCCTGTTACATATCCTGGTAGGCCTGTCAATGGAATAACTCCAGAAAATAGACTATGAAGCAGTGCCCCTATTCGTCTGGTAAGATACCAGATTACAGCTGTAGTTACAGTTATGGGGATAACCGCTGCAAGCCCAAGAAGAAGTCTCTTTTTTATGTTCTTAATCATAGATTGTAAAAGGGCTAATTAGTTACCGGTGAAAAATTGCCAAAACTACAATCAATACCGATATTCCTTTTTGGGGCGGATCTAAAGATCCGCTACTACATTAGATTCGGATATCCATCCCGTGTAGTAGCGTAG
>CAYRBN010000021.1:0-18459 GCA_964422625.1 uncultured bacterium
TAGGAAAATTCTGGGTCGAAAAATTCGGGGTCAGGTCTTTAATTTTGAATTTTGTTGCAGACGAGGTTGGGGACTGATTTCTTTTTGAACATTGTGCCCTTTCGAAAATGATTCTGGGAAATGAAACTCAGAAAAGTTTAAGGGTTTGTATAGAATGAAATAAGGAAGCTGAAAAAAAGGGGCAGGGAAAATGATAAAACCAAATCCTTTTACACCAAAATCAGGCTTAGAACCAAAAGTCTTTGTCAACAGGGATAAAGAAATATCCTTTTTCCTTAAAAGGATTAGTGAAGCCAGGCAAGGTAATATTAATCATTATATTGTCAATGGTGTATGGGGCTCTGGTAAAACAAGTTTATTGAGATATTTCAAATTGCTTGCCCAGGAACAAAAATGTGCCAGTTGCTATTTTCTTGCCAGAGAAGTACCAGAAAACATATCCGATATGGAAATAAGCACCCATATCATTCAATCTATAGTAAGGAATATCCCCTACAGGTTGTCAGAAAAGAATAGTAGATTATTTAAATTGATTACAGGATTCGGAATTCAGATATTGGGTTCTGGTTTTAACATCTCATTTCAGATTGATAAAGATAAGTTTATTGATTCTCAGATATTTCTTATAGATGGATTATTGAGTATTTGGAAAGATATCGCTAAATACACAGATTTGCTAGTTGTATTAATTGATGATGTACAAAATTATTCAAAGGTACAAAGGATTTTCACATCTTTAAAGAATGTACTTTCAGATAAAAAGATTATAGATGAAACCAAAATTTTGTTTATCTTAAGTTCAACAGTGGAAGGGTGGAAACCATTTATTAAGATGAATCATCCTATAGGGCGTTTCTTTATACCAAGAATAGAATTGAAAAATTTTGACAAAGGGAATACTATAGAGTTAATCAATGCTATTTTAGAAGATACAGGTGTTACCTTTACCAATTTCATAAAAGATAAAATATTCAAATATGTCGATGGGCATCTTTTCCAAATCCATGTACTTGGTAGTGCTCTTTATGACAGTCAAAAGAACAGTAAAGTGACATACAAAGAATGGGAAAGAGGTTTTGAAGAGGCACTGTTTTATTTGGGGAATATGGTTTACGAAGGAGTAGTTGAGGGGATAAGCGCAAATGAGATTGAAATTATCAAATGCCTAAATCTATTCGAGAGTAATAAAATAAGAGACATTAGATGCAGAGTTAAAATAAAAAGTATAAATGAGTATCTTCGCAGACTGGTGGATAAAGGCATATTAAAGGTATTTAGGCGGGGGGAGTATATTGTTTGCGATAAGATGTTAGGAGAATATTTACAGAGAAAATGACAGAAATCACAAATAACAGATGCTTTTGTGATTTCTGTGATTTTTGAGTGTTGGTTGGAAACTGCCAGAACCAGATTTCGAAGATACTAAGAGTAGTTTTATAGTTACTTTTAGAAAATCTAAACTTACAGACGAGTATTTAAATAGATTAGACTTAAATGAGAGAGAACGCAGAGCCATAGAATATATTAAAAGACATGGTAGGATTACCAACAGAGAATATCAGGAGTTATGTAATGTTAGTAAGGCTACGGCAACAAGAGAACTTAAGATATTGATGCAAAAAACCATCATAAAACAAGAGGGTGAAGGACGCAATACTTTTTATATACCTAAATGAGTCGATTGAGCCGTTTATGAACCGATAAATTAAGAAAAATTCGGGGTCAAAAATTCAGGGTCAGGTCTTTAATCTTAAATTTTGTTGCAGACGAGGTTGGGGACTGAGTAAAGAGAGTAATAAATAAAGGAGGATAAAGTGAGCTACTACATAGTAAAAATTGTTGTTACGACAATTCTGATAGTATTGATATCAGAGATAGCAAAACGCAGTTCCTTTGTTGGTGCGATACTAGCGTCTATACCATTGATTTCGGTATTGGCAATACTTTGGCTTTACATAGGCACAAAAGATGTATTAAAGGTTAGCAGCTTATCATCAAGTATTTTTTGGCTTGTTTTGCCCTCCTTGGCATTATTTGTGTCGTTACCAATATTATTGAAGCGAGGAATTAATTTTTACTTTAGTATCAGTATTGCTATCGTGATAACTATGGTATGCTATTGGATAATGATTGCTGTATTGAATCATTTTGGTCTAAAACTTTGAATATCGTATAACTGGATGTCAGTGTTTTGACAAAAAAGTTCAGATTTTTATCTTGACATCGTTTTTGTTTCTTTATTCTTTGTGACTTCGTGTCTTTGTGGTTTTAATTAAAGAGAAAGAATATGAATCTAAAAATAAATGGAAAAATAGTAGAGGCAGCCCCCGGTGAGATGGTTCTTGATGTTCTGAAAAGAGATGGGATTTTGACCCCAACTCTGTGTCAGGATGAGGGGCTTTCTCCTTTTTCATCTTGTAGGCTCTGTCTTGTGCTCGCAAACGGAAAGCCTGTGGTTGCCTGTTCTACACCTGTATCAGAGAAACTAAACATAGAGACAGATGTGCCGATTATTGAGGAGTTGCGTAAGAGTGCTCTGGATCTTCTTCTGTCTGACCACTATGCAGACTGTGTAGCTCCCTGTAGCCTTGCCTGTCCATCAAAGGTTGATGTGCAGGCTTATGTGGGGTTTGCAGCACGGGGAGAGTTTGATTCTGCTCTCCGGGTGATTAGAGATGGTCTTGCTCTTCCTTCCTGTCTGGGCAGGGTATGTCCTGCTTTCTGTGAGGAAGAACAGTGTAGAAGAGCGCTTGTTGAGGAACCTATCTCTATAAGAAATATCAAAAAGTTCATTGCTGATATTGACCTCTTCTCCCAAAAGCCATACATCCCTCCACAGAAAGATAGTACAGGCAAAAGGGTTGCAATAGTTGGCTCTGGACCAGCAGGACTCTCCTGTGCCTATTTTCTTGCACAATTTGGGCATAAGCCAGTAATCTTTGAATCTCTCCCTGAACCAGGTGGAATGCTCAGATACGGTATTCCCTCATACAGACTTCCAAAGGATATTTTAGACAAAGAGATAGATCTCATAAGATCACTCGGTGTGGAGATCAAAACAGGGATAACAATAGGGAATGGAATGGGTCTGACTCAATTGAGAGAGGGGTATGATGCGGTCTTTATAGCGGTTGGTGCTGGTATTGGAAGGTCTATGCGCATCCCTGGCAAAGACCTGAACGGGGTGTTCCAGGGAGTTTCCTTCCTGAGAAAATTCATCTTAGGAGAACCATTAGATATAGGCAGGAGGGTTGTTGTGGTTGGTGGTGGTAATACAGCAATAGACTCTGCACGGACAGCACTCAGAATGGGTGCAGATGTGAGAATTGTATACAGAAGATCAAGAAAAGAGATGCCTGCACATCACATAGAGATTGATGATGCAGAAGTTGAGGGTATAGTGATAGACCTTCTCACAAATCCTGTGAAGATTATTGGGAATGGAAGGGTAGAGGAGATTGAGTGTATACGGATGGAACTCGGAGAGCCTGATGAATCAGGGAGAAGAAGACCTGTACCAGTAGAGGGGTCAGAGTTTAAAATCAAGGCAGATTCTATAATTATGGCAGTTGGTCAGAGCGTAGACCTATCGTTTAATACCGATGATGAGATCACTACAACAAAGTGGAGGAGTCTAAAGGTAGGTTCGGACTTTCTCACAAATCTCACTGGTGTATATGCAGGAGGGGATGCAGTAAGGGGGCCTGCTACCGTTGTAGAGGCATGCTATGATGGAAGAGAGGCTGCAAGATGTATAGATTCCTATCTTAGAGGACTAAAACCACCAGAGGAAAACTATGAATTTATATCAAAGAAGGGGGAGTTTTCTGATATTCCCAAAAAGGAGTATGAAGAATATGAAAAGAGGCCCAGGCTGGAACCAAAAAAGAGAAAAGCCAGAGAGAGGAAAGGAGACTTTAACGAGATAGAGGCGGGATTTACAGAAGGGGATGCAATAAAGGAGGCAGAAAGATGTATTGAGTGTGGATGCACAGCAAGATATGCCTGTGACCTGAAGCAATTTTCCACCATCTATAAGGCAGACCAGAAGAGCTACACTGGCGAATCTCACCAGAAGAGTAAAGACAGAAGTCATCCATTGATAATAAGGGATAAGGAGAAGTGTATATTATGCGGTAGCTGTGTGAGGGCATGTGATGAGGTGAGATGCATAGGGGCATTCGGATTTATCAAAAGAGGGTTTGAGACTCGGATAGGGACATTTTTTAATAAGCCTCTTCTTGAGACAGAGTGTGAATCCTGTGGAAACTGTGTGGATATATGCCCTACTGGGGCACTATGGGATAAGAATATCTTGTTAAAGAAGCCGATACCGCTTGATTGCGAAAAGATTGAGACCACCTGTCCATTCTGTGGATATGGGTGTCCGATTGCTGTCTCTGTGTGTGATGAAAGACTGGAAAAAATAGAGGGTATAGGGGAAAACCAGTTATGTGTAAGGGGAAAATTTGGAGGGGTGTTGGCACAGGATAGAGATAGGCTTTTAGAACCGATTATAAAAAGTGGCAAAAAAATTGACATACCAGGTGCAGTGGAGATAACAAGAGAGAGGTTGAAAGAGATAAGCAAGAGATATGGTCACGATTCTGTTGGTCTCTTCATCTCTCCCAGGTCACTTACAGAGGAGATAAGAGAGATTGCAAGATTTGCCGAGACAATTGGCACAAAAAACCTGTTCACATTCTCTACAGATATAGCAAGGATTGAGAGGCATCAGGATGTTGACTGGGACAAGCTATCTTCCTATGATACCATTTCTGTTATCGGATTTGATTTCTGGTTACTCCGTTCGGTTCCCGGGTTAAAAATAAGGCAGGCAGGAAGAGATGGTACAAGGCTTATCATTGTTGGACAGGATGATATGTTATCTGTCTATAATCCAGAGATATTTATCCCGATAGAAGACCTGAAATCTAAAATTTTTAATCTAAAATCTGAATTGGAGAGTGCCAAAAATCCTTTGATACTATTCAATCCTGGAATAGATTTATCCTTTATTAGACAGGATATTGGGAATATTCCGACGGTTCCTGTATATACAAAGGCAAATATGCGGACATTGGTTGATATGGGTATAGGATTTCCTCCACAGGATAAAAAGTTTAAGGGAATATTTATCTTTGGCGAAGACCCTGTTGGGTTATCTTATGAACGGGGCAAGATAGAAGATTACTTTAGAGAACTAAAGTTTCTTGCTGTATGTGACCTATTTCTTACAGAAACTGGAAAACTTGCCGATATAGTAATACCTTCTGCCTCTTATGCAGAGATAGATGGAAGTTTCACAAACATAATGGGTAAGGTGAATAAGGTGATGAAGGTGATTCCACCCCTTACTGGATTTACCAATCTCGAGATTCTTGAGCTATTGAACAATGGGACACAACTGGGCAAGAGAATAGAGAAATTAGGTAGCACTACATCCCACGTCCGGGTTAGAATAAGATCCAACGCGGACAGTTTTGAGGATAGGGTAAGAGAGAGGCTGAAACAGATATTAGGTAGTTAGAAGTTCTCCTATTCTTGTAATTAGTTACCGGTGAAAAAATGCTAAAACCACAATCAATAGCGATATTCCTTTTTGGGGCGGATCTAAAGATCCGCTACTACATTAGCTTTGGATATCCATCCCGTGTAGTAGCGTAGCTTTACAGGCTGTGCAAAAACAACCTTGCGGACAACCACAAGGGTTGTCCCTACATTGTAGGGGCAGGGTTTATCGTGTCCACTAACTCTTGGCTTTGATAAATCAAAGCCCTACTCTGTGTCCTCCCGTCTTTCGACGGGACAGGTCTGTGGTTTTATTAACGCATATTTTGGCATTATGTAGATAGCCCAAGTTCCTTCAACTTTTCAGCGTCTATCTCAGATGGAACACTCTCCATAATGCCTGCACCTGTAAGTGTCTTTGGAAATGGAATTACCTCTTGAATGGAGTTTTCTCCTGATAGTATCATAAGCAGTCTCTCAAGACCAATTGCTATGCCGCCATGTGGAGGGGCACCATATTCTAAGGCAGAGAGGAAAAATCCAAACTCCCTCTCTCTCTTCTCTTTGTCCATACCACCCATTTCCATCATCTTCTCTTGTAACTCTCTCTTATGATTTCTTATACTTCCAGACCCAAGTTCTACCCCGTTCAGAACAAGGTCATACTGCTTTCCCAGAATACGAGAGGGGTCATCAAACTTATCTGTCTTTGGCATTGTAAATATATGGTGACAGGGGAGAAAACTCTTTGTCTCCTCGTTCCACTCAAAAAGTGGAAAATCTGTTACCCAGAGCGGTCTGTATTGCTCTTTCGGGGACTCTTCCTCAAGCATCTTGCTCCTTATAGCCCCTAATGTGACAAGTATCTTCTTCCACTCTCCTGCACAGAAAAGCACAGTTGACTCATCAGTTATTGAGAGAGTAGTCCTCAACTTTTTTATAAGTTCTTTAGGGAAGAACTTTGCAAGACCTCCTGATAGAGTCTCTTTGAATGAGATATACGAGATTTTACTACCATAGTGGCTCTGTGCAAACTCTGATAGTTTATCAATTCTGTTTCTTGTAAGCAGAGGTAGGGTTATCGTCTTAATAAAATCTGCGTCCTTGAAGATTCTGAACACACTCTCTTTTGCTATATCTGTAACATCTGATATAGGGATACCAAACCTGATATCAGGTTTATCACTCCCGTATCTCTCCATAGCATCATTCCATCTCAGTCTCTCAAAAGGAATTTTTATTTTTATATCAAGAATATTTTGAAAGAGCGTCTGGAGCATCCCCTCAACAACCTCCATAACATCGTCTTCATCCACAAAGCTCATCTCAAGGTCTATCTGTGTATGTTCTGGTTGACGGTCGGACCTCTGATCTTCATCTCTGAAACATCTTGCAAACTGAAAATATCTGTCAACACCTGCTACCATCAAGAGCTGCTTATAGATCTGGGGTGACTGGGCAAGTGAGAAAAACTTACCTAAGAAATTTCTGGAAGGCACAATAAAGTTCCTTGCCCCCTCAGTAGTTGTCCGTGTAAGATAAGGGGTTTCTATCTCAAGAAAGTTGTTCTCTGACAGATAAGTTCTTATACTATTTATCAGTTTTGCCCTCAAGAGCAGTTTTTTTTGCATAGATGGTCTGCGCAGGTCAAGGTATCTATATCTCATCCGCAGTTCATCTTTTGCCATAACAGGGTCCTGGACCTCAAATGGTGGGGTTAAAGAAGGGGATAAAACTTTGAGCCGAGATGCCAATACCTCTATATCACCTGTTGTCAAATTTGGGTTTTTCATCCCATCAGGTCTCTCTCTGACAGGACCCTCAATCTCAACAACATATTCTCCCCCAAGCTCTTTTGCCTTTTGTAGTAGAGACCCTTTATCGTCTGTAAAAACGATCTGTGTTATCCCGTATCTATCTCTGAGAGAGAGAAAGACCGTCCTGCCATGGTCCCTTATTGCAGATACCCATCCCTGGAGTATCACATTCTCTCCACAGTTTTTTGCCCTCAGTTCTTCACAGGTATGAGTGCGCATGAGTTAAAGGATAAAAGATAAAGGACCCAATGACCTTTGATGTCTGAGTTTTATTCAGTTCCATGTGAAAAATGTTTCTTTAGCACCCCGTTAAATAATGTAACGATAAATATCAGAGCGTTCTTGAAACAGTTTTACTTAACAGGGCAAACACAGATTGTAGGGGTAACCCTTGCGGTTACCCTATTGGGCAGGGGCAAGCCCTTCCCCTACATATTCTTTTTCTGCGGACAGGGATAAACCCTGTCCCTACAATGTAGGGACAACCCTTGTGGTTGTCCGCAAGGTTGTTTTTGCACAGCCTCTACTGCACTCCAATGCGTTAACATAATAAATTTGCATTTTACAATTTTCACCCTGTTAAATAGTAAACATTTCGCAGGGTGAATTTTTCATTGAGGTTTTCGAAGAACAAGCAACGGCGTATAACGATTCCGCCCTTCGCTGCGTTGTTCGTCGGCAGGTCACCTCAATTCACATCAATCACTTCGCCAGCCGACGGCAAGGATTGGCGACGAAGCGGCGAATGTGGCTTTAGCCCGCAGAGTGAACGGCGTGTTATCCGAAGTTGCCGGTTGCTGTCTGACGACTAAGCGTAAGCCTTCGCCGGCATCTCAATGTAGCAGTCTGGTGTTTCGGCCTTGCGCTGAATCGCAAAAAACCGCCGTTCGATCTCTTTGAGGACTCCGGCATCGTAGTAAACCATTCCACAGTTGAGACAAACCTCAACGGGAGTATTGGGAACCAGCAAGTACTTGCCTTCGTGGCTGTAAAGATATTCGATTCTGCGTTCCTCATAGCGGTCACTGCCGCAGAAATTACATCGCACTTTCGTCATTGGCTTCACCTCCTCGTGTCCAGGGGTCAATAAACTTCGGTGAGCGAGGAATATAGACGGTGATGAGTGCCACTTTTTCTCCACGCCAACCACATACAGCGTGAACGGGCACCTTCCCTGCAGAACCAACCATTAGGCAACTCTCACCACGGCCGGTGTCAGGATACTGTTCGAGTATTTTTCCATTCAGCAAGGCTTCTTCAATCTGAGCAAAGGTCAACTCATCTGCCCTGCGCTCAATCTCTGCATGATGAGTTTAGACGTACTGATTGGTGCGGACCCTGGCTTTGATATCTTCAATATCCATACTTTGACCAGCAATTTCTGATAACAGCATGTTTACGACGCTTCGCTAAATGCCTTTGGTTCTTCGCAAACACGCAAACCGTTATCAGTCTCCTTGAGCAGTTCAATCAGAGAGTCGTAAGAGGAGAAATTCAGGACACCTGCCCTGAATTCGTCGCTGTTTGCCAGTCTTATAAGATGTGCAAGTATCTCAATGTACTCTTTTCTCATGGACTCAGGTGCCAGCAGCATCCATAGTATCTTAACCGGCTTATAATCAAGCGAGTCGAAATTCACCCCTTCCCTGCAAAGCCCGAGTGCAAGTATCACCTCTCTTATCTCTTTGCCTATATATCTTGGTATTCCAATACCCTGACCTATCCCTGTTGGGAACTGTTTCTCCCTCTTTTTTATCGCCTTGAGTATATCCGGAGGCTGGTCAGTGGTTTCAAAAAGCTCTTTCATGGCATCTTCTTTGCTTTTAGAGGTCAACCTTCTCTTAAATCTTCCTTTAATATAATGTTCTATCATTAGTTACCGGTGAAAAATTGCCAAAACCACAATCAATACCGATATTTCTTTTTGAGGCGGGTCTAAAGATCCGTTACTACATTAGTAGTAGCGTAGCTTTATCTACGCAAAAAACGAATTATTCACCGGACACTCATTAGACTTCGGACATTGGACTTCGGACTTCGGACTTTATAAAATATATCTTGTAAGGTCTGCATCCTTCACAATCTCTCTCAACCTTTCTCTCACATCCTTCTCCTTAATGTGGAGTTTTTTTATCCTCTTCTTTGGAAGTTCATAAAGCCATTTCTCCATAAGTATGAACATTATAGTATGAAGTCTTCTTGCACCTATATCCTCGGTCGCCTCATTTACCTTATCAGCATATTCTGCGATTGCATCTATGGCACTATCATCAAAGAGAATATCCACTTTTTCTGTCTTAAATAGTGCGATATACTGTTTTATGAGTGCATTATCAGGGCTTGTAAGAATTCTTTTGAACTCTTCCTTTTTCAGTGGGTTGAGCTCTACCCTTATTGGAAATCTTCCCTGGAGCTCCGGGATCAAGTCAGATGGTTTTGATGAGGTGAAGGCTCCTGCTGCTACAAATAGTACATGGTCTGTCTTTACCATACCATACTTTGTCATAACATTACATCCCTCTACTATTGGCAGAAGATCTCTCTGAACACCTGCTCTTGAAACATCGGGTCCTCCTCTTGAATCTGTGCCTACAATCTTATCAAGCTCATCTATAAATACGATCCCTGAGTTCTCTGTTTTCTCCCTTGCATCTGCTACAACCTCCTCCATATCAATAAGTTTCTGAACCTCCTCCTGTGCAAGAATCTCTTTTGCCTCTGAAATTTTAACCCTCTTTGTCTTCTGTTTCTTCGGTGTCATAGACGAGAGCATATTCTGGAGGTCTGTATTAAGCTCCTCCATACCCATAAAGCCGGATATCTCTATAAAGGGCATCGTCTGGATATAGATTGGTATATCAACATATCTATCCTTGAGTGCCCCTTTTCTCAGTAGTTTTTTCAGTTTAGATCTTGACTCTTTCTTATCTTCCTTATCTTCTGAAGGAAGGAGAAGATCTAATAATCTCTCCTCTCCAAGATCTCTTGCCCGTTTTTCCACCCGCCTCTGCATTTCTGCCCTCACTATATTTACGGATATACTCATAAGGTCTCTCACCATAGCCTCTACATCCCTTCCAACATATCCCACCTCTGTATATTTTGTTGCCTCAACCTTTACAAATGGCGCATCAACCAATCTCGCAATTCTTCTTGCTATTTCTGTCTTTCCAACACCGGTTGGTCCTATAAGTATCAGATTATTGGGAAGTATCTCCTCTCTCATACTTCCTCTCACCCTCTGCCGTCTCCATCTGTTACGGATAGCTATAGCGATAGACCGTTTTGCATCATCCTGACCTATGATATATCGGTCAAGTTCCTTCACTATCTCTTTGGGTGTAAGTTCTTCTTTTCTCATAAGATCTCCACTTTTATCTTATCGTTTGTGTAGATACATATAGAAGAGGATATTTTTAGAGACTCCTCAACAATCTCCTTTGCAGAAAGGTCTGTATGTTTTATCAGCGCCTTTGCTACAGCGAGTGCATAAGGTCCTCCAGAGCCTATTGCAATCACGCCATCGTCAGGTTCAATAACATCTCCTGAGCCTGAGATAAGAAATGCAGAACTCTTATCCAGGACTATAAGCAGCGCCTCAAGCCTTCTTAGAACTCTATCAGTTCTCCAATCCTTTGCAAGATTTACTACCGACTTTTGCAGATTACCGTGTGACTCTTCTAACTTCTTCTCAAATCTTTCAAATAGAGTGATTGCATCCGCAGCACCGCCTGCAAATCCAGCAAGTATTTTGTCATCATACAGTCTTCTTATCTTATTAGCGGTTTGCTTTGCGATTGTATTCTCTATGGTTACCTGCCCATCTCCTGCTATGGCCGCCTTTCCATTACGGGATATGCCTATTATGGTTGTAGATTTAATCATCCTTCCACTTTATCCTTTATCCTTTATCCTTCAATAATTGGGTGGTTCTTTTGTTATTGTGATATCATGGGGATGGCTCTCAAGAAGTCCTGCCTCTGTCAACTTCACAAACTCTGCTTTCTGTCTCAACTCCTTTATATTTCTCGCTCCGCAATACCCCATACCAGAGCGAAGTCCACCAATAAGCTGATAGATTACATCTGCAAGCTTACCTTTATATGCCACCCTTCCTTCAACACCCTCAGGCACAAATTTCCGTTCTCCTTCCTGAAAATACCTATCTGCACTACCACTTTGCATTGCACTCAGAGAACCCATTGCCCTATAGGTCTTATATCTTCTTCCCTCTAAAAGCACTGTCTCTCCAGGACTCTCCTCAGTCCCCGCAAATAGATTCCCGAGCATACAACAGTCCGCTCCAAGTGCCACTGCCTTTACTATATCGCCAGAGTATCTAACTCCTCCATCCGCAATTATCGGCACACTACTTGCGGATGCACACTCCATTATCGCTGTAACCTGGGGCACACCAATACCTGCTATAACTCTGGTGGTGCATATTGAACCTGGTCCCACACCTACCTTTATGCCATCCGCACCAATCTCACACAAGAGCTTCGCTGCCTCTTTTGTTGCCACATTTCCGACAACAAGGTCTGTATCAGGAAATTTTTCTCGCAGGATTTTTGCCATCCCTATGACCATTTCTGAATGGGCATGGGCTGTATCTATAACAATTGCATCACAACCAGCGGATACAACCGCACTCGCACGGTCAATCGTATCTTTACCGATTCCAACAGCCGCTGAAACCCTGAGCCGTCCCAGACTATCCTTTGTGGAAAAGGGAAAGAGCCTTTTACTCATTATATCTTTAATAGT
Organism: uncultured bacterium; assembly: GCA_964422625.1. GTDB lineage: Bacteria > Hydrothermota > UBA3073 > UBA3073 > UBA3073 > CAYRBN01. Next base: position 12,096 of record CAYRBN010000021.1, read on the forward strand.
TATAAGTCCAAGAAGTCTCCCCTCATCATCAACAATGGGGATCTTTTCAACCTTACTCTTCTTGAAGAGGGCAATCGCCTCATCAACAGATATATCGGGTCTTCCTGTAATAAGAGGAGAGGTGGTCATAACCTCACTTATTACTTTATCAGTCTCTTCCTCAAACAGCATATCCCTCTTTGTGAGTATTCCTACCAGTCTTTTCTCTCCATCTACCACAGGAAATCCTGAAACAGCATATTTTTCCATCAATTCCAGCGCATTCTTGACTCTATGGCGAGGCAGAAGGGTTACTGGAGACTGTATGAGTGCACTTTCATATCTCTTTACCCTGTCTACATTCTCAACCTCTTCCTCTATGGACATATTTCTGTGTATAACTCCTATCCCCCCCTGTTTTGCTATTGTAATAGCAAGCCCTGCCTCTGTTACCGTATCCATTGCCGCACTTACCAAAGGGGTAGAGAGACCTATATTACGACTGAATTGGCTAGATACATCTGTATCCTTTGGAAGAACAGATGACTTCCTGGGGACAAGAAGTATATCATCAAATGTAAGTGCAACAGTCATAGATATAGATTTTAGATTAAAAGATTAGAAGATTGAAAGATTGTGGATTACGAACAGACCTTACATTCTATGCTCTACGCCTTACGCTCTACGCTTCACTCACTACTCCCCTATGATACGGAACTCTATTCTTCTATTCAATGCCCTTCCCCTCTCTGTCTCATTGTCTGCCACAGGTATAGCCTCTCCATATCCAGCTGCAGTAAGCCTTCTGGGGTCTATTCCCATTCCTATAAGATAGTTCATAACAGATTCTGCCCTTGCCTGGGAGAGATCAAGGTTCTTATCTGCAGAGCCCACATTGTCGGTGTGTCCTCTTATTTCTATTTTTATATCTGGATATTCCTGTAAGAGTTTAAGCCCGTCATCAAGAATTGGGTAGTATGCTGGTTCTATCTCGGCACTACCTGTGGCAAAATGTATGCCTCTTATGGTAATCGTTTCATCTTCTTTGAGTAGATAGAAATCCTTAAGAAGTGTTTCTCCATCCTCCACTGAAATGGGAGTCGCATACGGGATATAGCCGTCCGCAGTTATCTTAATGATATAAGTACCCGGAGATACATCCACTTTGAAGGTACCTGTCTCATCAGTAATAAACGGTTCTATCTCCGTATCTGGAAAGGAGACCTCTACTGCAATAGGTAGATCGGTTACTCTATCCTTTACCCTTCCTGCTATCTCTGCCCCTAGAATATGCACCCTTTCAAGCTCAAAGGTGATGCTGATATCCTGTCCGGGTTTCACAGTAATACTTCTATCAACAGGTATATAGCCCTCCTTCTCTGCCCTCATTATAAAACTACCAGATTCTACTTCTATAAGGTATTTTCCTGTTATATCAGTCTCTATCACTGTATCAGGGAGGGATAGGACAGCAGAGAGAGGTGCCCTACTCTTTTTATCTAGTACTATTCCAGAAATGACAGGGGATGGAGGCTGGAGTGTAGGGACAACGATTGAGAATCCCCGGATATACGAGATGTTAAATGACCATGATGGTGTAGTTCTTTCTCCTGTTGATAGGTAGGCAACAGAATCCATTACTGTTTTCTGATCAATATCACCATACACCCTAAAGTTGAGCGATAAGTTTACAGAAGTTTTGTTCTTATCGCCTATCTTTACTCCTGGAGTGAGATATAAAACCCTTGGACTTAGTCTATCTCGTTCCCATCCACTTATCTCTATGTATGGGGTAAAATTCTTGTATAGAAATCCCATACCAAGTCCATAAGATAACTTGTCCCCCCCCCTCTTTTTACTATGGGTAAAATAACCAATGTTTCCAATAATCTCAATTGGAATATGTGTGCGTGTTGTATAAGAGAGAAGTAATTTCCCACCATAGTCTATATTTCCGGTTGTAAAGTATCTGTACATACCACCCTGTCCTATGCTGAAATAGAAATTTGTGTCAGGAAAACTTTTTTTTGGCTCTGTGCCTATTGGTATGGATATATAGGAGTAAAGTCCAACATCAAATCCACCCTCCTCTTCTTTGAGCAAAAGAGAAGGAGTGAACTTGAATCCGATATTAAGGTCCCCCATACCATGGGAGAGATAGTTCGATATTCCTATTGAATCCAATGCATCTACCATGTACCTTGAAAACAGGTTCATAGACAACCAGTCTGTGAAAGCAAACCCCATCCCAAGACCAAGGTCTGCTGTTCCCCAGAAGTCCAGGTCCTCCTCTCCTCCCATACTCCCATATCCATCCGTTATTATATTCATGTATCCTGCTTCATTATTTAGTGGTGATATGAGATTGTTAAACCCCCTCACTCCCAATCTTGTTGGATGAGAATACAACAGAAATGGGATACAGGTTAATATAAGTAATTTCCGCATATTTCTTCCTCTAAAAAAACTATAGAGCAATTTCTCTTCGCAAGTATACAGCAAAAATTCTGTTTTGTCAAGAAAAAAATTAGGGAAAAGCACACAGATGGACACAGATTGAATAGATAGCAACAGATAGGGAGGGTTAACAGTTGACGGTTGACAGTTCACAGTTGGCAGATCTCTAACCGTTGAACCGCGAACCCTGAACTGTTTAGAAGGGCTTTCCCTCAGTCGCTACAATTAGATAGAAATCCTGTTAAACAGTCAAAAGAATTTCCTTGACTTTTTTCGTAACCTGGGTTATAATTCTTCTTATGGAACACACTGTTTACATAAAGGAGAGGGCATTTTTGGCGATGCTTCTCTCTGTTGTTGAGGTATATAAGAGAGAAGCACTCGGACTTCTGCTTGGATACAGAGGAGAGAATAGATTTTTTGTAGAATATGCAATACCTTTCCAGACAGCAGAGAGGAAGTTCTCATGGGCCGCACCAAAGGCAAAGGCTATTACAAAAATGACAGATATAATAAAAAATATGTCAATAGATGTGATAGGAGATTATCACTCCCACACTGAGTACGGAGAAGAGAAGGCAACCCCAATTCCAAGTGGTGAGGACATTGCAGATATGCAGCAGGGAAATGTCCATATTATTATTGCAGTAAATCAAGGATTAAAAAGAAGAAAATGGAGGGCGAATACAGACGGGACAATATCAGGAACGATATCCCATTATCATATAAGAACATCTGCTGCAACCCCGATAGGAGACTATAAATATAAAAGGGTCAGGATAATCTGTCCATCAGCAACAGGACTTTGGACGCCGTAGATAAAGGAAGGAAGTAGTAGGGAGTAAGGCGTAGAGCGTAAGGCGTAGGGCGTAAGGCGTAAGGCGTAGAGCGTTAAGTGTGGGGTGTAGGGCGTAATTGGTTATCTGTTATTGGTTATTAGGTCAAATCAGGTGATAGGTGTTAGGTTCACGGTTCAAAGTTAGGTGTTAGGAAACTGATTACTCCCTACTCTCTACTTTCTTACTCACCACTCACTACTTATTTAGACTTTTTGACCTTTAGACTTTTTGACTTTTAGACTTTTTCACCAATAACTGATAACAAATAACCAATAACTGTCTTTATTATGACTGAATTGGAGGCATGGATAAGGCTCTCGCTTGCTAAGGGGGTTGGAGGGGAAACCCTTAAAAGGTTGATATGCAAATTTGACGGTAGCCCTCTTCTCGTTATAGAGGCAGACAAGAGAGAGCTTATAGAGATAACATCTCGAGAAATTGCTGATCAGGTAAAGAGATGTGCAGATATAGATGTAAAAAAGCATCTCTCTCTTATGAAGAGCCTGAGTATAAAATTAGTTCCATTCACAGATGAAAATTATCCAGAACATCTCAAAAAACTCCCTTACAGTCCTCCTCTTCTTTATATCAGGGGTGCCCTGCATGATGGTATTCCATCCGTTGCTATAGTCGGTTCAAGAAAGGCATCAAACTATGGCAAGGTAGTGGCAGAGAGATTTGCAAAAGAACTTGCAAGAGCAAAGTTGGTGATTATATCAGGACTCGCAAGAGGGATTGATACACACGCCCATAGAGGGGCAATAGAAGAGAATGGAACAACGATTGCTGTTCTTGGATGCGGGATAGATAGGATATATCCACCTGAGAACCTTCATCTCATAAAGAAAATAATAGAGAAAGGAGCAGTTGTATCCGAGTTTTCTATTGGCACACAACCGTATGCGGGGAATTTTCCAATGAGGAACCGTATAATAAGTGGCTTGTCAGATGCTATATTAGTGGTAGAGGCAACATTGAAAAGTGGGACTTTTACCACTGTTCAATGGGCATTAGAACAGGGGAAAGAGGTCTTTGCCGTGCCTGGAAACATTACAGAAGAGACATCAAAGGGAACGAACAGACTTATAATGGACGGAGCACGACCTGTCACATCTTCACAGGATATACTTACTGCCTTGAAGCTGGACAGAATAATTGAAAAAAAGGAGCTCCCACCGCTCACAGATGAGGAAAGAAAGGTCTATGAATCGCTCATAGACAAAGCTATTCATATAGACCAACTTTCACATATCCTCCCCATTCCTGTTTCCAGATTGTCTGGGATTCTTCTCTCTATGGAACTGAAATCTGTTGTCAGACAGCTCCCGGGTAGATATTTTATCAGGGATTTGGCAAGTTACTGTCCCTAAAAAGAGCCCCTTAAAATGCAGTATAAATTTTAGTGACTACTTGCCAAGGACATCCTTTTGGAGCATAAGATTACAAAACACCGCACCTCTCAAGTATACCAGAGATATTTTTCAAAATTTTACTATTATCAAAACAGACATCAAGTTCACAAGGAGAGATAAATTCCATTATTCTCTTATTCTGAAGAAGAATCTCCTTGAAATTTAGGGGCGGAACTGAAGTTCCGCTACTACATAGAAAGGCAACAGATTGGACACTTGTGTATGCCTCATCCTGTGGCATACCATTTTCAATCAATGCAAGCCTCACCCCTTGTGAAAATATTAACCCACCTGTCAAACCAAGATTTTCTCTCATCCTCCTCTCATCTACCTCAAGATTTTCTATTAGATAGATAAACTTATTGAGCATGTAATCAACAAGAATCGTGGAATCGGGTAATATAATTCTCTCCACAGATGAGTGGGATATATCCCTTTCATCCCATAGTGCGACATTTTCAAGAGCAGAAGAGGCGTAAGACCTTATAACCCTTGCAAGACCGCATATCCTCTCTGATATGATAGGATTCTGCTTATGAGGCATAGCAGACGAGCCCCTCTGTCCCTTGCCAAATGGTTCTCTTACCTCTCCCCTCTCTGTCTGTTGCATAAGTCTTATCTGGGTGGCAAAATTCTCCAAAGAGGAGGCAAGAACTGCAAGAACAGATAAATAGTAACTATGCCTATCCCTTGAGAGCACCTGGGAGGAAACTGGTGCGCATTTAAGTCCTAATCTTTCTAATGCAAGTCTCTCAACCTCGGGAGACAGTATGGGATATGTTCCGCAGGCACCTGATATTTTACCCACTCTCATCTCTTCCTTTGCTCTCACTATTCTCTCAAGGTTCCTTTCCATTTCATCCATCCATAGACAGAGTTTGAACCCGAATGTGATAGGTTCAGCATGAACCCCATGTGTTCTCCCTACCATCACCGTCTCTTTGAATTCCCCTGCCCTCTCTTTTAAGATATTTATAAGGGTATCTATATCCTCAATGATAATATCTGATGCAGACTGCATCCGAATAGAGAGTGCAGGGTCTTCAACATCATAAGATGTAAGCCCATAATGAAAATATCTCCCATAGTCTCCGAGATAACCCTGCACATTCTGGACAAACGCAATAAGGTCATGGTGAAGGGTCTGCTCAAGTTTCTCTATCTCTTTTATATCAAAGGAGGCTCTTTTTTTTATCTCCTCGTATATTTTAGTAGGGATTTCTTTCAGTTCACCTCTTGCATAAAGCACAGCAAGTTCAACAGAGAGCCATTTTTCGTACTTACTCTTCTCACTCCAGACCTTACCCATCTTCTCAAGTCTATATCTTTCAATCATAAAACCCCCTGGGAAGTGATTGGTAATCGGTTATCAGTTATCGGTAATCGGTTATTAGTTATTGGTTATTAGTTCCTCACTCCCTGTCTCCCTGTCTCCCATACTCCCTTACTCCCCCTCACCTTGCCCCTACAATGTAGGGACAACCCTTGTGGTTGTCCGCTGCAGCTATCCGCTATTCTTGTAATTAGTGTCCGGTGAATAATTCGTTTTTTGCGTAGATAAAGCTACGCTACTACTTTCCTTCATCCTTTATCCTTCATCCTTTATCCTTTCATACCTTCTGCTATAACCTTTGCTGCCCTTTTTGATGCTCCCTTTTCTCCAAGGGTTTCTCTAAC
>CAYRBN010000022.1:0-7058 GCA_964422625.1 uncultured bacterium
TTGTGCAAAAAGTCAATTTACGAGGTCTGCGGACAGGGATAAACCCTGTCCCTACGCTGATTGTCTACCGACAGATAAATATGTCCTTGAATGTCCCATTTTAGCGTTCCCAAAATGTCCCATTTTGACTGTTGCGTAACATAGATGTACTTTTTCCTTGACACAGGATAAAAGATGTGTTATAATTAGTTTCAGGTGAAAAATGGTTCTTTTTAGGACGCAGATTTACCCCGCACCTATGTATAGGTGCGGGGTAAACGCAGATAGACAGGATAAGGAGGTCTGCGGACAGGGATAAACCCTGTCTCTATAATGTAGGGACAACCCTTGTGGGTTGTCCACAGGGTTGTTTTTGCACAGCCTCAGTAGCTTGCTACTGCTTGCATTACCAAGGTAATGCACTCCAACCAAGCTGATGCACTCCAATCCCTGACAGAAAAAAGAATCTTGATAATCTGCGAAGGAGAAAAGGGGAAGAGAGCATTTTATATGAGGTTGCCATTTTTAGTTCTTATTCTTGTTATCTTACTTGTACTGTTTGCCGTTTTTGGCAACAGAATTACAACGGCTGTTTTTAGACAGGGAGCAGAACACTTTTCAGGCATTCTCCTTACCAATGCATCGAGAGACGATACTACAAGGGTTATATCTATGAAAAAAGGACTTATATCTGCCTTTGAGAGTGACAAATTGAATAGAGAGGACTTAAAGAGACTTTCTGCTATGGCAGATACCGCTCTTGCTGATAGTATGCTCACAGGAGAGGAGAGAGAAAGGATTCTTCTCTTTGTTGATTCACTTATCAGGTGAGTGCGGATGCAATGGAGCGAAGCGACTTATGTCATATCTTTTTTTGATATTCTTATGCCTTGCACAAAAGGGAGCCAATCTTCCACTTTATGGTGTTAGGGTTCTTTTTATAGTGCCACAGAATAATTTCAATGACGAGGAATACAGGATACCAAAAGAGATATTGAGTCAACTTGGGGCAGAAATTACCGTTGCATCAGAGGATACAACAGAAGCAACTGGTATGTTTGAACTATCTCTCAAACCAGAGGTAAGAATAGGGGACATCTCCTTTTTAGACTATGAAGTAACGGTTCTTATAGGGGGTTCTGGCTCGGTCTCTCTTTTCAACGATGGAAATCTGCACAAAAATCTGATATCCGCAGATTCCGCAGACAAGATCATAGGGGCTATATCCCTTGCCCCCGTAATCCTTGCACGAGCAGGTCTGTTAAAGGGAAGGAGGGCAACTATAGGTAAGACCCCATGGGCAAAAAAACTGCTTTTAGAGATGGGTGCTATCTATACAGGACAGGAAGTAGAAAGGGATGGGAATATAGTTACTGCTGCTGGTCTGAGAGGGGAAAAACCATTTGTAGATGAGCTTATCGCAGTTATTACAGAGAAGAGAGGGGATAGTAGTGAGTAGCGAGTAGTGAGTAGCGAGTAGTGAGTAGTGAGTAGAACTTAACAGGTGGAGCATCTTGCTCTACATAACCTAATGACCCAATAACTGATAACCAATAACTGATAACTGTGTCAGGAGGTAACACCTGACACCACCAACGATATGATTGCTGTGATTCAGAGGGTCCAGGAGGCATCTTGCAGTGTTGACGGAAAGATGATAAGCAGGATAGGAAAGGGATTACTTATCCTTGTTGGGATTGGAAAAGATGACACACTTGATGATGCAGATAGACTGGCAGAAAGATGTGTGAACTTACGGTGTTTCAGTGATGACAAAAGAAAGATGAATCTCTCTCTCCTTGATATAAGCGGAGAGTGTATGGTAATTTCGCAGGTTACACTTCTTGCATTGACAGATAGAGGACGAAGACCGGATTTTTCAAGGGCATCTTCACCAGAATATGCCAGGAAGCTCTATCACAGATTCATAAATGCACTGAAAAACCACAAGACCAGCATAAAAGAAGGTCTCTTCGGCGCATATATGCAGGTAGAGCTTGTAAATGACGGACCTGTTACGCTAATACTTGAGAGTTGAGAGTTGAGCGTTCTACACCCTAATTAGTTCCCGGTGAAAAAAATTTAGGACGCAGATGAACGCAGATAAACAGGATATGTAGGGGCAGGGCTTGCCCCTGCCCGAAAAGGGAATTAACAGCGAAAAGATGTAAATTTTCTACTTGGCACGGTCTGCGGACAGGGATAAACCCTGTCCCTACAATGTAGGGACAACCCTTGTGGTTGTCCGCAAGCACTCCAATCCCTGACCACAGAAAAAAGAATCTTGATAATCTGCGAAAATCTGCGTCCTAAAAAGAAAGCATATATTATGACTATCGGAGAGTTATCAAGATGGCTTGAGAGAAGCCTCAAACAAGAGGGGATAGAAGAGAGTGAGATTGAGGCGAGATATATCGTAGGGACCGTTCTTGACTTACGAGGGCCCGAGCTTTTTCTTGCCTACAAAGATGAGATAGACCCATCCTGTATTAGCATCTTCTCTACTATGGTGAAAGACCGTATCAAAGGCAAGCCAATCCAGTATATAGTCGGTGAGTCTGGGTTTTTTGATTGGACATTTTATGTGGGCGAAGGTGTCTTTATTCCTCGTCCCGAGACTGAGGTTCTGGTTGAGACAGCATCTGCTCTCTCTCCTCCATCACCTCTGATATTTGATATAGGGACTGGGTCTGGTGTAATCGGCATCTCCCTTGCGAAACTTATTCCATCTGCAGTTCTTTATCTATCTGATATAACAGATATGAAATTTGCAAAGATAAATAGTAAAAGGCTCGGGGTTGAAGAGAGGGTTCGTCTTCTGTATGGATCGCTTTTTGACCCTTATGACGGGATAGAGCCTGCTGATATAATAGTCTCAAACCCTCCATACATCCCAACAGAGGAGATACCACTTCTTGAAATGGAGATAAGAGATTATGAACCACTAAAAAGCTTAGATGGCGGAGATGATGGGCTTTCCTTCATAAAAAGTCTCCTCTCCTCTGCACCGCTCTATCTAAAACCAGGAGGATTACTTATCTTTGAATTTGGTCAGGGACAGTCTAAAAGGGTAAGGGATATCGCATCTTCCTATTTTAGCAGTGTCAGACTGAAAAGAGACTACAATAACTCTGAGAGGGTAGCCGTATGCAGATTGGAATAGTAATAAATCCTGATAGGCCATCAGGCAAGAGCCTCCTTCCAGAGGTCAAGAAATGGTTAGAGAAAAAGGGAGTTGGCTTGCTTGATGGGCTGGAGATAAACAGGGCAGATATTGTGCTTGCTATGGGTGGAGATGGAACACTTCTAAAGACTGCAAGACTGATTGGGGGGCTTGATATTCCTATCTTAGGGGTGAATCTTGGTAGTCTCGGGTTTCTTACAGAGGTTGTAGAGGGGGATATATTCTCTGCTCTTGAGTCTGTTCTAAATAACAATTATAGAGTTGAGGAACGTATGGCCCTCTCAATAGAGATAGATGAGAACAGAACTGCTGCATTAAATGATATTGTCCTCTCCGCAGAGGAGGTTGGAAGGATGATAAAGCTGGATGTTGTGGTGGGGGGAGACTATCTATCAGAGATGACCTGCGATGGGCTAATAGTATCCACGCCAACAGGTTCTACTGCCTATTCGTTATCGGCTGGAGGGCCTATAGTCGTTCCAACCCTAAATGCGGTAATAGTTACCCCGGTATGTGCCCATACACTTTCAATGAGACCCATGGTTCTGCCACCAGAAAGTGTGGTAAAAGTAAAGACAACAAAGGGACGCTCTTCAGTTTGCTGTGATGGTCAGGTGAAGTTCCCTGTGGATGGTGAGATAAAGGTAGAAAGAGGAGAACATACCATAAAATTGATAAGGCTTGGAGTGCCGTTCTTTGAGATTTTGAGGAAAAAGCTGAGCTGGGGGTGAAAGGTCTCTCCAAGGTCAACAGGTGGAGCATCTTGCTCCACTGACATCTAACTACAGACCACACATATACAGTAGGCAGTAAGCAGTAGGGAGTAGGAGAGTAAGGCGTAAAGCGTAAGGAGTAGAGAGTAATCGGTAAAAACTAACCAACTAACAAACTAACCAACTAACTACCTGACACCTGACAAGTAACAGGAGGTATTCCATGAACAACAAGGAAAATAGTCCATTTACACCAGGAAGTCCTGTTCCTATTGAACTTTTTGTGGGTAGGGCAGAGCAAATTGAAGAACTTATTCGATATGTTGGACAGATTCCATCAGGAAAGCAAGAAAATGTTTTTTTAGCGGGAGATAGAGGAATAGGAAAAAGCTCATTGGCCTCTTTTCTCCGACACTATGTTGGCGCCCAGAAAAGTATACTTGGTATCCATGTTTTCTTAGGTAGAGTGTCTACCCTGGAAGAGATGGTACACCATATTTTTGAGCAAATATTAAAAGAGACGAAAGGACAGACATGGTTTGAAGACATTGCTAAATTCTTTGGGAAGCATATCAAAGAAATCGGCCTCTTTGGTATCTCTGTTAGTTTTACCCCCTCTCTACAGGATCTAAAAGAATTGGTTAGAAAATTTCCAGAAGCTCTCAGTAATTTATTAAAGAAAATAAAGGAGCAGAAAAAAGGATTATTTATTGCCCTGGATGATATTAACGGATTAGTCGAAAAACCAGAATTTGCAAATTGGTATAAAAGTTTTGTAGATGAAGTAGCAACTCATTATAGAGATTTCCCTGTTTTTATCATGCTGATAGGACTTCCTGAAAAAAGAGATACTCTCGCTCATCTTCAGCCATCTCTTATGAGAATATTTAGAGTAATAGATATAGAGAAACTTTCTGATAAAGAAGTAGAACAATTTTTATCCAATGCCTTTGATAGGGTTGGAATAAGGGTTATACCTGCAGCTATGAAATTTATGGTACAATATTCCAGTGGTCTGCCCCTTTTGATGCATGAAATAGGGGATGCTGCTTTCTGGTTAGACAGGGATGGAATAATAGATGGCGAAGATGCTATCCAGGGAGTATTGACAGCAGCGGAAAAGGTTGGGGAAAAGTACCTTGATCCCAAGGTTTATAGGGCAATTAAGAGCCCACGGTACAGGTCAATTCTGAGGAAATTGGGAGCAGTACCTATTACGCGGAATTTTAAGAAGAAAGATGTGGAAGCAACACTTAATGAAAGTGAGAAAAGAGTATTTCACAACTTTTTGAGAAGAATTAGAGAGTTAGGAGTAATTGAGACTGATATAGAGAAGGAGAGAGGGACCTATAGATTTGTAAATGAAATATATCCCATTTATATCTGGATGGAGAGTGAAAGGTCTAAAAGAAGTTGATGGAATAGAAAAAAGAATATGTAGGGGCAGGCTCTGTCAGGAACAGGCTTTGAAATGTTCTATTCATGAAATCGCCTTCAGCGACTTCGTGAATAGAAGACGTTAGGCGAAAGGGCAAACAAAAGGGATGATTAAAATGGAAACAACAGACTATAAAAATAGAACTTATCTTTCAGCAATAGAAGCAGCTAAATTTCTGGGCATCTCTGTTGGGATGCTCCATGATCTTGCAAATGGAGGAGTTGTCAAAGCACAAATTGCAGGAAGTGGACAGATGCGTTTTGATTTAAGAGACTTAAAAAAATACGAGACAAATCTTAAATATAACCCCCCAAAAAATAAGATAGATATTGAAAAGATGAATGTCGTTGAGATAAATGAGACAATCCAAAAGGTTTTTGTCAAAAATTCTATGCAGATGGATGATTTACCTGATAATAGTATCCATCTGATGGTTACATCACCTCCGTATTTTGATACAAAGATGTATTCAAGAGAGCCAATTGATGACGACCTCGGCAATATTCACGATGTTGATGAATGGTTCAAGAAAATAAACGAGGTATGGAAGGAAGTGTATAGAGTTTTACAACCCGGAAGGAAGGCATTTATAAACATAATGAACCTTCCTATCAGACTTGAAAATGGAAGTTTCAGAACACTGAATTTAGTGGGTAAAACAATAGATGTTTGCGAAAGAGTAGGATTTATTTTTAAGAGAGACATAGTATGGCATAAGACAAATGCGGTCAGGGCTTCTTTTGGAACATATCCGTATCCTGGAGGAATTTTGATAAACAATATGCATGAATTTATATTAGAATTTAATAAACCTGAAAAGAAAGGATTTAGTAAATATGGACATCTAACAAAAAAACAAAAAGAAGAGTCAAAGTTAGATAAAGAATTCTGGCTATCTATAAAGAAGAGCGATGTTTGGGTAATGAAACCCCAGGGTAGTGGCGATAATCGGAAACACATTGCACCATTTCCTTATGAACTCCCTTTTAGATTAATCAAGGCATTTAGTTATGTTGGCGAAACTGTTCTTGACCCTTTTGTTGGTTCGGGAACCGCTCTTATTGCTGCTGCAGATTTGAAGCGTAACGGAATAGGATATGAAATTAACCCAGAGATCGCTTTTGAAGCAGTGAGAAGTCTAAAAAACTATCAAACTAAACTGTGGTAAGATAAAAAATTATGATTATAGAATTTTTTAGAGCAAACTGGGGAATATTGGTTCAAACATTTATTGCTATATTGACTATAATTGTAATGTATTGGATTTACCGTAGAGGAAAAAGCGACAAGAAAGTAAAAGAAGAAGATAAATTTAAAAATGATGTTAGAGAAAGGTTAGCAAAACTAGAAGAAGCAAAAAAGATGCTTACTACTCTTTATCCACAATTAAAAGCACTTGAAAAATTAGAGAATTTTGAGAAACTCAATTTAACTCAAGAAGATATAAGCAAAACTGTTTCAGAAATATTAAAGACGACAAATATTACCCCAGAGGCAATTGATGTAAGAATAGAAGAAAAAGTAAAAGAAAGTTTTAGTGATGTTGATAAACGTATCGCAGCGATAGTCGCTCAAAGATTGGACGAAATAGATAAACGATTCAAAAAACCTATAGGAAATGCTTCTGACTATTTGAGACTTGGAAACGCAGAGATTGATAAGAAAAATTATCAAAGAGCAATGGAACATTATGATAAGGCGATAGAGATAAGACCAGATTATGCTATGGCGTGGAACAACAAAG
>CAYRBN010000022.1:7158-18188 GCA_964422625.1 uncultured bacterium
TATGATAAGGCGATAGAGATAAGACCAGATTATGCTATGGCGTGGAACAACAAAGGGTGTACACTTGCTGAACTCGCTCGTTATGAAGATGCACTTAAAGCCCTTGATAAAGCAATAGAGATAAAGCCAGATTATGATAAGGCGTGGTATAACAAAGGGCGTACCCTTAGTAAACTCGGTCGTTATGAAGATGCACTTAAAGCCTATGATAAGGCGATAGAGATAAAGCCAGATTATGCTGAGGCGTGGAATAACAAAGGGGTTGTACTTGGTGAACTCGGTCGTTATGATGATGCACTTAAAGCCTATGATAAAGCAATAGAGATAAAGCCAGATCATGCTATAGCGTGGTATAACAAAGGTCGTGCGTATTCTTTGATGGGGGACAAAGAAAATGCACTTAAAAATTTATCTAAGGCGATAGAATTAGACCAAAAATATAAAGAAAAGGCAAGAAAAGATGAAGACTTCAAAAATCTTTGGTATGATGAAGATTTCAAAAAGATTGTTAGTTAGAGAGATAACATTATGAAATTAGATGGAAAAACAGTATATGCTCAATCCAGCGATATAAAATCTCGCACTTATTTGGAATACCGAAGAGATATGAAGAAGAAAGCAATTGCGGAGTTAGAAGTTTTAGAGTGGCTGGCGAGCAAGGTAAAGAAGAGATATCCAAATAAACATACCTATGTTTATAAATCTGGTGGAGATAAATTCTTATGGTTTCTAAGAAAAGGTGGAGTTTCAAGAGAGCCTGATTTTGTTGCAGAAATAAATGAAGAAAGGATAGAGTTTGAGTTTCAATATGCTGAAAAAGTAGATTTGGATTTTTATGATTTCAAGGTATCAAAGGTCGGTAAAAAGAAAGGGGACAAACGAGTACCTATTGAAAATAAATTCTTTGTTTATATCCATAAGCCTCTACTGAAATATGCGATATTTAAACCTGGCTGGATTGTGAAAAATGGTGAGTATGGAATGGTGCCAGCGTGGCGGAGTTATGCTTTCCGAGTGCCAAAAGCGAAGTTTGAAAAATTACTTAAATCAGACTCCACTCTAAAAAGACTTTGTTACAAAATAGATGCAAAAAATCTTATTCTTAACTTTCAGCACGGCTTGATTGATGTAAATAAAGAGAGACTCTCATACCTTCTCCAAAGCGTAATTGATGAAGACAAAATTGTAAAAATTATACCCAAAGAGTTGGACAGTTTTTTTAGAGTTTGTTTCATTTTGGATACCCTAAATAAGATTCCCCAAAATGCTAATCTTTGGCTCGTCTATCTTTTGAGTTATATTGGCAAGGATACTTTACTGGAAGAGATAGCCAAGATTACCTATTGCATTGACTTTCTTTATTCTAAGACTGAATTGAAACCGAACGAACTTACACTATTGATCAACAAAGTCAAAAAATTACTTAAGAAGGTTAAAGGATTCTACAACGAAGACGGAGCTTATAAGTCATCACTAAAAGTGAGTCCTTTAGATGAAACCAGATATGCCTTATTTTCTATAAATCTATTGGAGGATTTGATTCAGGACATGATATATTACTATTCTATCCCAGAGATAAAGCCGATAAAGAAGATTTATGAAAATGTAGAAGATGTTGAGAAGACTTATAAATTGATCAAAGAGGCAACAGAAAATGATTAGAGAAAATGTTCGTTTGCCCCATCGTCTGAGCAAACTTTAAACTCTATACTCCATACTGTTAAAGAATCTTGATAATCTGCGAAAATCTGCGTCCTAAAAAGAGAGTATTTTTTATTCTGCATTTGGCAATGCCCTACAAGGAGGTGTTATGGCTATAAGAATAGGGGTAAATGGGTTTGGAAGGATAGGAAAGATTGTTGGGAGGATTGCGATAAAGGAGAGTGATATAGAGGTCGTGGGGATAAACGATATAGTGGATACAAAGATACTGGCACACCTGTTCAAATATGACTCCACTTACGGTGTGCTGGATATAGATGTGAAGGCAGAGGAGAGAGGACTACTTGTGGGTGGCAAGAGAATCTCTGTGTTTAATGAGAGAGAGCCAGACAAAATCCCATGGGGAGAGATTGGAGTAGATATAGTAGTGGAGGCAACTGGTATCTTCCGCTCAAGAGATACAGCGGCGCTACACCTTGCCGCAGGAGCGAAAAAGGTTATAATTACTGCTCCAGCAAAGGGAGTGCCTGCTGACTGTGCAATTGTTATGGGGGTTAATGAGGATATCTATGACTCCCAAAAACATCATGTCCTTGATAATGCATCCTGTACCACGAACTGTTTTGCCCCTATGGTGAAGCTCTTAAATGATAGATTTGGACTAGAAAAAGGGTTTATGACAACCATTCACGCATACACAGCAGACCAGAAACTGATAGACGGACCACATAAGGACTTGAGAAGAGCAAGGGCTGCTGCACACTCTATAATTCCAACTACCACAGGAGCGGCAAAGGCAATTGGGCTAATCATCCCGGAGCTGAAGGGAAAAGTGGATGCAATAGCTGTCAGAGTCCCTACCATTGATGCCTCACTCGTTGATTTTGCGTGCATCCTGAAGAGAGAGACATCAAAAGACGAGATAAACAATGCATTCAGGGAACTGTCTCTCGCAAAACCAGAATATATTGAATATCTAAAAGATGAGATTGTCTCCTGTGATATTATAGGAAACCCTCACTCAATGATATTTGACCCTTATGAGACAAAAGTCCTCGGTAACTTTGTTAAGGTTCTTGCCTGGTATGACAATGAATATGGATATGCCAGAAGGGTCATAGACCTTATCCGCTATATAGCTTAAAAGTCCGAAGTCCAGACAACAGGTGGAGCATCTTGCTCCACTAAAAAAAACTCTAAACTTTTTCTGGGTAAGTTTTTTGACAATACCCTTCTGGGGCATAAGAGTAACAAGACAACAGAGATATATACGCATGTAAGCAAGAGAGAGATAGGCAAGATAATAAGCCCATTAGATTTTAGATATCCCTCCATTTTGGCAGGAGATACGAACCAAGTTCGTATATAAACGAGTTAGGCGCCATTTAGCCTATATGGAGGAATAGAAAATGTCAAACCGTTTAGAAGAAATATTTAAGGATAACAAACTCATAGAGAAAATTAAGAAACGACTGCCTCATTTATTTCATCTTGCAGAATTAGAAAGCTCAAGAGCCGGGAAGATTGGGATGGAGGTAGGTTCTCTTCGTGAAAGAATAATAGTAGCTTTACTTATCTATAAATTTGGCGAAGCAAATGTAGAGACTGAAATTCCTATCACTGAGCCAGAAGTTGATATGCAGTTATTTGGACAAACCGTTTCCATTAAAACGATCACAGGTAAGGGATTTAGTGGAGTTAAACTAATATGGACAGTTGATGCTCAAAAAGCAAGGGAATTTCGTGAAAGTTATTATCCTCATTGTGATATTCTACTTATACAAATCAACTGGAATGACATGGGAGGATTTTATTATATACCTTTAGAAGCACAGAAAAGACTTTTCGATAAGGTAAGTAGAGATAAATATATCAAACTCCCCAAACCAGGAACAAATCCTCGCGGTGTGGAAATAACCAAAGAAGCACTATCAAGTTTGATTGAAGATAGAGATGCTAAGGTTATTAAAATTCGCTGGCAACGGACGAAAGTAGACTATAACCCGTATAAGAGATGGGTCGATTATTGGAGGGAGGATTAAAAATGAAAAACAACCGAAGAAAAAGGGGCACTCAAACAAGTTCGTTTGGTTCCCCAGGAAGAATAAATCATGACTCTACATCTTTTTATCTGAGTAAACTATATGAAGGATTACCAAAGGAGCAGAAAGTTGGATATATAGAAAATTCTATTTCTTCGCAATTATTAGATAAAATCTTTTGCAAATCCTCTGAAAAGATGGAGGAGTTGCCTAATAATAGTGTACACCTGATGGTCACATCCCCTCCATATAATGTAGGAAAGGAATATGACGAAAATTTGACTCTTAAGGAATATAGGGAATTCCTTAAAAGAGTTTGGAAGGAAATTTGCCGGGTACTTGTCCCTGGAGGTAGAGTTTGTATCAATATTGCAAATTTAGGAAGAAAACCATACATTCCTCTACATACCTTCATAGTTGAAGATATGTTAGCCTTGGGATTTTTGATGCGAGGAGAGATTATATGGAATAAGGCTTCAAGTTCTAGTCCCTCTACAGCATGGGGTAGTTGGCTTTCCGCTGCTAATCCAACCTTAAGAGACATTCATGAATATATCTTAGTTTTTTCTAAGGACATGTTTAGAAGAAATAGTAATGATAGGAGAAAAAGCTCTATCTCTAAAGAGGAATTTCTTGAATTTACTAAGAGTGTTTGGACATTTCCAGCAGGACCTGCTCGTAAATTGGGACACCCAGCACCTTTCCCAGTAGAGTTACCTTATAGATTAATTCAACTTTATACCTTTGAAGGAGATGTTGTTTTAGACCCATTTATTGGAAGTGGACAGTCTGCGATAGCAGCAATAAAAACGAATCGGCATTACGTTGGGTATGATATAGAAAAGGACTATGTAAAATTGTCAGAGAGAAGAATAAAAGAGTTTTTGATGGAACTTAAATCTCCAAAACTGTTTGATGTTAATGATAAAGGTGAGAAATGATGTGCGAAACAACTTATAACACGGTGTTTGCGGTTCGCTTCGCTCACTCAAATGCTCGCTTACACTCGCACTTCGCAAACACGTAAAACATTAGGTGAAATGCAGGGTGTAGGAGGATAAGAGAGTGGGAAGGATTTACGATTTTATATTAGAAGGTTTGGACTTAAGGAATAAAATTATATTAGATGCAGCAGTAGGGTCGGGGGAATGCACTTATTTCTGGGCCGAGAGAATAGATAAACAGGGTGGCAACTCAAAGATTATTGCCATTGATATTGATTTACCACGGATCTGGAAAGAGAAAATCAAAGAAGGGCTTGGAGAGTATAGCAAGTATGTTGAATTTAGGGAAGCAGATATTTTTAATTTAAGTTTTCTTGAAGACGAATCAGTAGATATTGTAAATTGTGATGATACCGTGGTATTCTTAAACCCAAAGCCATTGAAACTTCTCCTTGCACTGAAAGAGGTTAAAAGAGTGTTGAAGCCAAGTGGGTATTTGATAATCACTTCTGAGATTCCTATAGGAAGTTTTGATAATCCCGAGGACGAGGGACAATGGAGGAGGTGGAATCTTGCAAAGGCTATTTATGATTTAAAAGGAAAAACTTGGGCATCTGAACCATTGCCGGAAGAACTTAAATTTGTCCTTCAGGTCATGGGCTTTAAGGTATATGCTGAAAAGATATTCCCGACGGACAGGAATTTCGAATATATTAAAAGAGGAGGCCTGGAAGAGTGGAAAGAGATAATGCTGAAAGATGTTGAGGAACTTCCTTGGAGTAATCATCTCAAAGATGTTTTAAGAAAAGAGATTGATGTAACTTACAATAAGATTATGAAAGACGGATACTTAATGAATCCTGCTATCTTTGTGCTAAAATGTAGAGGGGAAAGCAATGGGAAATAGAGAAAATGCACTTCGCCTGCCAACGAATAGTCGGCTTCGGCGCTTTCGCACCTATGCTCAAACTGCCTTCGCTGACGCTTCAGCAACCTCGCCTATTTGCGGAACGTTATACGCCATTTCGGGCTTATTGAAGGTATTGTCAAATAGAATATGAAAGAATATGAAAAACCACAGAGGTCACAGAGTAAATTTAATTCTCTGTGCTCTCCAAGGAATAACTAATGTGTTTTTGCAGGGATGTTAAGTAGGGATTTGATTTACCTACCCGGCGGAACAAGGCTGCTGGGCAGGGGCAAGCCCTGCCCCTACATAAAAGATGGGGTGAAAAAATTAGTTTTATGAGAGGTCATTCACCCCGCACATAAGCTTATGTGCGGGGCAGGGGGGGAGAGACAAAGCTCTTTCATAAATCCTTAATAAATCAATATCTCTGTGTTCTCTGTGGTTAAATTTTTGACAATACCTTGTGGTTTTAGAGGAGGGAATATGTTATCTCTTAGACAACTTGAGCTGAAGGGTAGAAGGGTCCTTCTGAGGGTTGATTTCAATGTTCCTCTGAAAGATGGTAAAATAACCGATGATACAAGAATCCGCTCATCAATTGAGACCATAAACTATATACTTGATAAGGGTGGAAGACTCATAATCATCTCCCATCTTGGCAGACCAAAGGGCAAAAAAGCAAAAGAGATGAGCCTTATGCCTGTAGCCGAACAATTGTCATCCCTTATACATAGACCTGTTAAATTTATTCCTGACTCTATTGGCAGAGAGGTGGAACAAGGAATAGCAGGTTGTGAGGAGGTTGTTCTACTTGAAAACCTCAGATTTTATAAAGAAGAGGAGGAGAATGAGAAGGGATTTGCAGAAAGCCTGGCTCGGCTTGCTGATGTCTATGTGAACGATGCCTTCGCAACTGCACACAGGGCACATGCATCAACAGAGGGAATAACAGACTATATAAAGATAAAGGTGCCCGGGTTTCTGATGGAGAACGAGATTAAATGGCTCAAGAAGGTATCTCAATCTCCATCTCATCCGTATGTAGTCGTGCTTGGTGGGGTAAAGGTATCTACAAAGATGGATGTGATAGACAATCTCCTGCCAAAATGTGATAGATTGCTTATAGGTGGAGGAATGAGTTATACATTTCTTTGTAGTGCTGGACAGAGAATAGGGAACTCCATCTTAGAAGAAGATAAGATAGATATTGCCAAAAAGATATTGGATAAGGCAGAAGACAAGTTAATGCTTCCGTCTGACCATATTGTTGCAGACAGGATTGGCCAAGATGCAGAGGTAAGGACGGTAAAGGAGATACCAGAAGCCTGGATAGGGGTTGATATAGGTCCAAACACGATAAATAGCTATAAGAGGGAGATAGAATCTGCAAACATGGTTTTGTGGAATGGACCTCCTGGCATCTTTGAGATTGAGAGATTTTCAAATGGCACAGAGGAGATTGCCCTTGCTATGAAGAGGGCAAAAGAGAGAGGGGCAGTCGTGATAGCTGGCGGAGGAGATACAGCATCTGCAATAAACAAACTCGGTCTCAAAGATAGCTTCACCCATATCTCAACAGGTGGAGGTGCATCCCTTGAACTCCTTGCAGGCAAGAAACTCCCGGGAATCGTCGCCCTGGAGATGTAGGGACAGGGCTTGTCCCTGTCCGACAGACGGACAACCACAAGGGTTGTCCCTACAAGCACATGAATGTAATCCGAAATGTAGGGACAGGGTTTATCCCTGTCCGACAGGTGGACAACCATACAGACAGGGTTTGGGGTTTCTGATTTTGAATTTGTTTGTGATTTGCAATTTTGGATTTCGGATTTCCCGCCGCAGGCGGGTTGGGGGTTATCATGTTTTTAATCTTGCAATGTATGATCGTGGCAACATATTTCTCCGGGATGTATCTTGGGGGGGATAAGATCGGCTATGTGATAGTAGAGATAAACCCCACAGAGTACGGCTACATCCTGAAAGAGACTATGTTGATGAGACTTAGTATGATGGGGCAGGGACGAACTATGGAGACATCCTCACTATATCACCTTGACGATAGCTACAGATTGAAGAGATTCTCATTTGAGCTAAAATCTGATGGCCAAAGCATCTCATCTATTGGTGAGGTGAGAAATGGAAGACTTGAATATAGTATAGAGACAGGTGGTGTGAAGAGAGATGCGGTGATAGAACTTGACAGAGATGTACATCCAGCCCAGGCAATTCCTTTTATTGTTTCCAGCGAGAGGAGAGACCTCTCTTTACTCCTTTTTGACCCCACAATATTTGCAACAAACCGGGCAGAAGTAAGGATCCTTGAGGACAAGGGAGATTCTATAAAATATCAGACAGAACTTCTTGGGACAAGGGCAGTTACCTGGGTCGGGCAAAATGGAGAGGTGCTCCGTTCAGAAGAGCCGATGGGTATTATAGTGGTAAGGCAGGAAAAAGAAGAGGTGCTGAGGTTTGGAGATGTATCTCCCGAGATAATTACAATGTTTGCAGTAGATCCCGGAATGGAGATAGCAAATCCAAGGGAGGTAACATATCTCAAGGCAATAGTCCGAGGTAGGTTTATGGAGACAGAGAGGCAGAAACTGTTTGGCGATACACTTATAGTAGAGAGTATTGAACCAGATCAGGAGAAAATACCAAGAGTTAAACGGGGATTTGGCTGTGTCAGGGTAGAACCCTCTCCGGTTCCTCAGGAGCTCAGAAAATACCTTGAATCTACCCCCCTTATTCAGGTAGATGACAGAAGAATAAGGAATAAGGCAGCCCGGATAACAAGGGGTGCAAGAGACAATTGGGAGAAGGTAGGGAGGCTGATAGACTGGGTATATCAGAATGTAGAGGATTCTCCAACCGCAACAATTCCAAGTGCTCTTGATGTCCTTGAAACACTGAGAGGTGACTGTAATGAACATGCGGTGCTTTTCGCTGCTCTCTCAAGAGCTGCAGGAATACCAACTGATATCTCTGTTGGTCTGGTCCTGATGAAGGGGAAATTCTATTACCACGCCTGGAACAAGATATGGGTAGGCAGCTGGGTTGAAGTAGATCCTACATTCAATCAGAAGGTAGCAGACGCTACACACATAACACTTGCGGAGGGAGGCATACAGGAGTGGGCAAAGATAATGGACCTTATAGGAAATATTGAGATAAGGGTGATAAGAAGTAGTTACCGGTGAAAAATTACCAAAACCACAATCAATAGTGATATTTCTTTTTGGGGCGGATCTAAAGATCCGCTACTACACTGGATGCGTAGCTAAAGCTACGCTACTACATTGGGTTTGGATATCCATCCCGTGTAGTAGCGTAGCTTTAGCTACGCAAAAAAACGAATTATTCACCGGACACGAATTAAGAGTTGAGAGGGGATATGCTTAACAGGATATCTTACAGGGGTAGTCTCTTCACGAATGAGAAAACCCTGTTTTTTCATCGTCTAAAATGCACACAGGACAGAGCAAGGGAGCTGGTCAAAAATGGTATTGGCGAGACAGGATATGTCATTGTAGCAGATGAGCAATACAGGGGAAGAGGAAGATTTGGAAGGCAATGGTCATCTGAGAGCGGGCGGTCACTCACATTCTCTCTCATCGTAGAGAAGGTCTCTATCTTACCTATAAGAGCCGCACTATCCGTAGTAGAGACATTAAAGGAGGAATGTGAGATAAATGCAGAGATTAAATGGCCAAATGACATCATAGTGAATCGCAAAAAGATCTCTGGAATTTTGGTTGAGATGGAGAGGAATTTCGCAATTGTTGGAGTGGGACTAAATGTGAACGAAACTGTGCCCCCTTTTGCAAATGCAACCTCTGTAAGGATAGAGACTGGCAGACCTGCAAACAGGGAGAGAGTGCTCTCTTCTTTTCTTTATAGATTTGAATGTAACTTACAAAATCAGGAGATAATGGGGACAATAAAAGAACACCTCTCGTTTATGAATAAATACACAGAGATAGAGACTACAAAAGGGATTAAGAGAGGTGAATTTATAGACTTAGGCGAAGAGGGAGAGATAATAATAAGAACAGATAGCGGAACCATCATAAGTTTTCTCCCAGGCGAGATTAGAAAAGTATCTATCGGTGAATCTTGATAATCTGCGTTTATCTGCGTCCTAAAAAGATAGCACTTTTCATTCCTGAGCCCCTGCTTTCGCAGGGGCAGGCTCTGTCAGGAACAGGCTTCGCATTGAGCAATGGTATCTATCTCTTCTCTTTTGCCTTTATGATCACAGCTTTTGTGAATAATGGTCCAATGATTTCTAATATCACTGTTGTGGCGGCTATAATGCTGAGGACAACAGCTCCTATAGCCTGCCCCTCGGGACCCAGAAAAGCAAACTCTCTTTGAATAAGATATGCAAGCCCAATAGCAACTCCTGCCTGGGACAGAAGACCCAGTCCAATATATTTAGGTATCTGTCTTCCTGCATAAGTCCCAAGCCATGCCCCTCCTATTTTACCACAGCTTCTCATTATAATATATATCACCCCAAGCGTTCCTAACCCTAAAAGAGAAGGGAGATTTAGATGCGCACCCGCGAGTGCAAAGAAACAGACATAAAATGGGGGTAAGAATTGAGATATACTGTCAGAGACCCTTGCTGATACTCTGGGAAAGAGATTGACGAGTGTAAGTCCAAAAATTAGGGTGGAGAGTATGAGAGAGAAGTCCAACAGCTTTGATAAGCCCACACATATGAGTATAGTTCCCAGTCCCGTAACGAGAAAAAATTCGGGGGAGCGTATTTTATCTGTCCAAAGTCCGTATAGCAAGCCAAGTCCTCCTCCAATAGATATTGCAAGTAGGAGTTCAAGCAGAGGTTTGCCCATCATAAATGCGACTGATGGATCTGCTCCGCCGAGAATGACCTTTGAATAGGAGACCGTAAATGTATATACGATAATGGCAAGGGCATCACCCAGTCCAACGATTATGAGGAGCGCTTTTGTAAGAGGTCCCCGTGCCCTCTGTTCATGGAGGACTGCAATCGTTGTGGCAGGAGCAGTAGCAGTTGCAATGGTTCCAAGTAGCAAGGCAAGTATCAGATTTCCGGTATAGAGAAAGACCCCCAAAAAGACAAGAAGATAGGCACCCAAAAACTGGGCAACAAGTATTACGATTATACTTCTGCCCAGTTTTTTTAGAGCCCCAAAGGTAATCTGTGCTCCAATAACGAACCCTATGAGTCCGAGAGTGGTATCAGAGATAGAACCAAATCTCTCCAATATCTCAGGACTAATTAGATTAAATCCTGATTGTCCAAGTATTGCCCCGACGATAAGCCACGCAACCACAGGGGGCAACTTCAACCTGTTCAGAAGTTTTGCCCCAACCACCCCGACAAGGAGTATGATACCTATTGCAAGAAAGTTATTCAAGATTCAAGACTGAAGACCAACATCAAAGACAGTTATTAGTTATTGGTTATTAGGTTATTTCATCCTT
>CAYRBN010000023.1:0-8497 GCA_964422625.1 uncultured bacterium
AGGGTTGTCCCTACATTGTAGGGACAGGGTTTATCCCTGTCCGCAGACCAGTTTTACCGTCGTAAACTGACTTTTTGCACAGTCTGTTTATCTACGCAAAAAACGAATTATTCACCGGACACTACTTACACCTCCGAGGTGTAAGTGGGGGCCCTGGGTATAAAAAGGGGTTAGGGGTCAGGTGGCAGGGAACTGATTATCAATTACGCCTTACGCTCTACTCCTTACGCCTTACGCCTTACTGCCTACTGTATATGTGTGGTCTGTTAGTCAGCTGTAAGGGTCAGCTCGGGGTGAGGGGGACTCACCCCGAGCCCATTTCTGCATTATCAGTCGCGGGCACTTGTTGTCCATCCACTTGTCCAGTCATTGTCAGGCCCCACTCCACCAATAAAGTTTACACTTTCAAAGAAAGGATCAGCTGGTATATGGACAGGGTGGGTGAGTGCATCTCCCTGAGAGATGAAGTTCGGAGAACCAGTATTATAAGGGTTGACCACAGGACTGCTACCAGCCTCAAGGTTATTCTGCATAGTAACCGTAGCAAAGTGTGTCTCATCAAACCCATCCTCATCATCAGAGAAAGATGTCAAATTGTCATAGAAGATACAGTAATCAACAATAAGGCTGCCATCTCCTGCATTATTAAATGTCGCCTCATTATCTATATCCAGTCCTGTCTCTCCAAAGCCCATAATTATCCCGTTGTATAACTTACCCCTGGTTCCTCTTCTGAGAAGCATCCCTATGTCACTCTTTGGTGAATCCTTAACCCCTATAAGGGTGAAGTTAGAGATAATCGGGTTAGAATAAGGCACTGCGGTGTGATCGAGTGCGTTATTGTCTGCTTCAAAACTATTGTCACTATCATCCTCATATTGCTGGGCTACAATAAATTGTGCCTTACCTGTCCATCCTTCGGTCCAGTCAAAATCGTCATCAGCAATACCGGTCAGGAGAACACGCTTTACATTGACGGTTCCGCCAAAGAACTCAACCCCATCGTCCTTATTCATATGCACCTGAATATGGTCAACCACGGTCCCGGCTCCCACGCCCTGAAATGCGATACCATTCAGCTCGTTTTCAGGACTTATCTCTCGCCCTGCAAACTCCACTCTCACATATCTGAGAATGCCAGAATTGTCATTGGGGTCCGTGCCTCCATACCATCCTGTTCCACCCTCTCCAAAGGCCACGCCGCCCTCTACATTTAATGGTGCTCTGCCGTTTATAATAAGTCCTCCCCAATCTCCACGACCTCGTGCTCCAACTTCTTTGTCACTGGTCATCACTATAGGCTCAGTAGATGTTCCTTCTGCTATTATCTTTGAACCACGAGTGATTACCAGCATGCCCTCTGTTGCGGATTCACCGTATATCTTCGTTCCAGCCTCAATGATAAGAACCGTCTCATCAACATCATTGCCTATGAATACACCACCCCGCAACAGGTATTCATTCTCTTTGGTGAGCCTAAGAGTATCTGTATATGTTCCTGTAAGAACAATTACTCCAACAGGCTCATCACCATTGCCAACAGGATCCTCTTTTGCACAACCATAAAACATAGCTGCCACTATTAGCCCTATTACAAGTGCTTTTCCTGATCTCATATTCCCTCCTTCATCTCAGTTACAAAATACAAAAAAACACGGTACTCTCTCTCTCGTTAATATCACATAGCTATCACCCCCCGGAACAGATAAGCACCAAATCCAAAGCACCAAATCTCAAACAAATTCAAAATTCAAAAGACAGTTATTAGTTATTAGGTCGTTAGGTTACTTCATCCTTATCCTTTATCCTTGTTCCCCCTATCACCTAACACCTAACACCTGACCCCTAATCAAAGACGGTTATCGGTAAAGACCTAATACCAATAACCAATAACCAATAACCAATAACCTGACCCCTAAATCCTGTAAGATAGCCCGAGTGATATAGAACGTCCTCTCTTATAGGATCGCTGTATCTTGCCTCCTTGCGTAACCCTTACCTCTGAATCAAGTATGTTTTTAGCACTGAGCTTGAGATTGATATTACGCCAGATAGACTGACGCAGGACAAAGTCCAATCGGTTAAAGGGTTGTTCATAGATATTGGGGGCTGGATGGATACCTACTGCACTTATCCGTTTTCCAAATACATTATAGAGCAGATTGGCATCAGTTCCCCATTCGTTGTTGCTGTACATAAGAGTAAGATTGACAACATAGGGAGACTGTCCTTGTAAAGGTCGGTCTTTGTAAGTCTCTATGCCACCTTCAGGAATCTTTACCCTGGACCTTATAAGTGCCAGGTTTCCGCTTAGACTGAAACCTGAAAGAACTGGGGATAGGAAATCAAGCGACTTGCGTGCTTCCAGTTCGGCTCTGTAATTGTAGGCAAATTTGGCATTGCGCCAGGAACTGACCAGTTTCTCACCAGGATAGAAAGTAACCTCAATAGGACGGTTAAAATACTTATAAAATAGTCCTATGGATATTAACTCCCCGATATCAGGATACCATTCCCACCTTATATCATAATTTTGTATAAGAGCCCGTTCAAGCAGGGGATTTCCAATAACTGCCCTTTCACCAATATCAGTAAACTCAAATTCAGTCAACTCACGAAAATCAGGACGAGAGACCGTCTGGCTGGCGCCAACACGAAGGTTCATCAGAGGGGTCAGCCTATAGGTCAGGTTGATTGCTGGTAGGATATCTGTTGTCTGGACTCTACTAATAACAGGCAGATCATCTGGATTGAACAGTTCATAGGTGGTAACCTTCTGGTCAGAGAATTCAAGACGCGCACCTGCTGACATTCTGAGCCTGCGCACAATAGGCATATCAACAAGAAGATAACTGGCAATAACCGTCTGTTCTCCCCTATAATTGTCCGTCCGACGGGTATCTTCTCCTAACTGAAAGCCCCCAGGACCTATATTATCAGGGATAAATATCTCTTCTGGCGACTGGCTGATATCTACATCATGAAAATCCTGTGGCTTGAATCTAAATCTACGCGAATCAGCTTCCCTGTTCTTATAGACAACATTACCCCCCAGCTTAAAATTTCCTCCCATGCGAGACCATGCGCGAAGGGGAACTTTCCAGTCAATCCCTACATCTATATTATGGTCTATTAAATTGCTGAAAAAACGACTCCCACTATTGGTCTCATCTGCTAATCTGAAATTATTTTCACCCATATCAGACCGATAGAGCGTCTCTCTTGTATCAGGTTCCTCCCTCCTTGCTATGGAATAAGTGGTACGCCACTCAAGTTCTGAACCAAACAGAGGAAGGATATGCTCTCCAGAAAGCTGACTGGAAAGCATAGTCTGTTCAACCCAGCTTAGACGAGTGCCTTTTATATCACTGTTCCAGCTTCTATGAGGAAATTGCCAGAACATTTTAACTTCCTTGTCCGCTGTGTGCGTATATGTATTTTTGATACTCAGTTTATGGAGTGGAGAAACCCTATAACTGAGATTGGCTATCCCACCCCATAAGACACTGAATTTTGAGGTCTTTATACTGTCAATCTCCTCTCTTATCTCCAGTCCATCTGCACCTATGGTATAAAAGTTCAATCTCTCTTTACGAAAGCTGTATCCCTGATCATAGATGAGAGATGCAGTGTATCCTAAAGGCTTTCCAGCAAGATAAGATCGGTTCCCTATTGATAAACTGTACTTCTGCTCCAACGGTGCCCTTATTGAATAAGGCTCCCATATATTACTGAAAGATTCTCCAATCATCTCCAGTTCCCGAGCAGTAAATCCACCACCAAATTGCCCCCCCTCCACGATCTTCTGTCCATCAGCCTCCTTCACAATATCTGGAAGAGAACGGCTACCATCATCTATACCGAGAAAATCAACCCCCCCACCCTTGTAAGTCTGGAACTCCTGGAAGGTTGTCTCTGTATTGAACCCTGTAGATGTGCTGAACTTCATAACCATATTATCCGGGAACTCCTTTGTGGTCAGTTTTATGCCCCCACCTGCAAAATCACCTGGCAGATCAGGGGTAAAGGTCTTTAGAACAACAATGTTATCCAGAAGACCTGTCGGAAAGATATCAAGGGGAACCACCCTTTTATCCGGCTCAGGGCTTGGTAATGTTGATCTATTTAATATCGTCTTACTATATCGCTCTCCAAGTCCTCTTACATAGATATATCTACCACCTACTACTGAAAGTCCTGTCACCCTCTTGAGGGCATCCGCAGCATCCCCGTCAGGAGAGTTTTTCATCTGCTCAGATGCAATCCCATCACTTATCATAGGGGCAGATTTACGACTGCTTAATAGCCCTGCAACAGTTGATAAAGAGCGCCTGGCACTTACTATCACCTCTCCCAACTCAATAATCTCGGGCACAAGCGAAATATTTATCATAGTAGTTTCATTACCATTCACCTGGACATCTGTTATTATTGCCTTTGTATAACCCATCATAGAAACCGCGAGTGAATGGACCCCAGAAGGAACCTCGGAAATAACATACTCTCCGTCCAGATTGGTGGACGAGCCCAGAGCAATAAGGTCTTTGAGCATAATATTGACAGAAGGAAGTGGGTCACCTGTCTCAGAATCTACTACCTTACCTCTGATAGCTCCATAATTACCTTCTCCATAGGCCGACTGGGACACTGTGATTATGCCTATTGTTAAGATGGTATGTAAAATAGCCCTCTGCATATCCATAACTACCTCCTGTTCAGCTTAAGGATATTGCCAAAAAACTGACTGCAATTAGTATAACCTACAATTATTCAGAGAGTATTAAGAACTTGTTAAGGTTCTGTTAATTTTACTTCTATATTTTCTGATCGGACATTGTAGGAACAGGGCTTGCCCGCGTCCGCAGACTTCCATTGAATCTGCAACCCGACACCCAACACCTGCCACCTAACACCTGACACCACAATTAGATAAAAAATCCTGTTAAACAGTCAAAAAAAAATTCTTGACTTTTGCATTTTTAAAAAAAGATTGACAAACAAGAAAAAATGATGTATAATAAGATTGTAAGTTCCGTAATGATGTTATTGTTAAAGATACCATATAGAATCTTAATCCCAAAATATGCGTTAATAAAACCACAGACCTGTTCCGTTGAAAGACGGGACAGGTCTGTGGTTTATCATATCCTTTTATACTTTTTTTCACAGTACCTTGATTGCACAGGAAAGCTTATGTTGACCAATATTAGCACACAGATTTTCACAGATAAAACTGATGGACACAAATATATAAAGATTTTTTTTGAAATCTGTGCCTATCTATTCAATCTGTGCAAATCTGTGTGCTTCTCCTCTTTTTTCCTTGACATAACCGAAAAACTATGCTAAAATTACCCTGTGAATAAGACAATTGATAACCAGATCAAAAAAGAACTTCCACTCACCTGGACACCCTTCTTCTCCCATTTTGGAAAGCTGACAGAGATACAGAGGAAGACAATACCAGAAGTCCTTAAGGGAGAAAATCTTGTCATATCTTCTCCAAAGGCAACAGGAAAGACAGAGGCTGTCCTTGCACCAGTAGTAGAGAGATGGCTTAGCTCACAGGCAACCTCCCTATCAGTCATCTATATATCACCCACAAGAGCACTTGTGAATGATGTGTATAGAAGAATAAAACCAGCTTATGACTACCTTGATATACCCTTATCAAGACGGACTGGAGACCATCCAGAATTCAGAGGGGACAAGATAACTCCCTTTCTTATTACCACACCTGAATCCCTGGATTCCCTTATATGCAGATACCCTGTGCGATTTAAGAATATATCCGCAGTAGTGGTTGACGAGGTGCATCTCCTGTATAACTCCTTCAGAGGAGACCAGCTCCGTATGCTCATAAGGAGAATAAAGAGAATAGCAAACAATCCCCCTCTCTATCTTATGTCCGCGACTATTACAGATCCAGAAACCTTAGGAGAGGATTTTATAGAAGGAGAGTTTAAGACTGCCTTGGTTATGGAGCCTTTGACCATTGAATATCAACTTATTAAAGAGCAGGATTTTTTAGAAAGATTAGGGAAAGAGATTAAGAAGAGGGGATTAAGAAAACTGCTTTTCTTTGTAAACTCAAGACAGGAGGCAGAAGAGATGATAAGACCCCTCTCTTTACTGTCAAGAAATCTCTGGGTTCATCACGGAAGTATGTCTAAAAAAGAGAGGGAAGAGGTTGAACTTGCGATGCACAGGGCAAAATCTGGTATATGTGTAGCTACCTCCACCCTGGAATTTGGTATAGATATAGGAGATATAGATGCGGTTGTGCTCTTTAGTCCCCCATCCGATGCGGCATCTCTCCTGCAGAGAGTTGGTCGTGGAAACAGGAGGATGGGGAATTACATTCTTGCCTATGGCATCTATCTTGATGAGATACAGAAGATTATATTTGAGCAGCTCTTTGAGGATGCAAAGAATAGAGATTATCTCTCAGTTAGGCAAAGATTTGACATCTCTGTTAGCTGTCAGCAGATGTTCTCATATATATATCAGAAAGCACGGGTGGGAACATCTATCTCTGCTATCACAAACCTGTTTCAGGGGCTGATGGAACCTGAGGATACAGAAAAAATCACAAAAGTGCTTCTCGATAAGGAACTTCTATCAGTAGGGAAATCCCAGCTCCTGTTCCCAGGGAACAAGATAAAAAACAGTATATTGTATGGGAGTATCCATTCAAATATCCCTGATACAAGGGAGGTTGAGGTATATGATGTGGCAAGCTCTCTGATGATAGGAAAAGTGCAAAATCCTTTTCCCTGCTTTAGTCTGAGCGGTCGCAGATGGCTAATTGTCTCCTCTGAGGCTAATAGGATATGGGTGAAGCATCTATCAGGAGGGGGCGATGGTCAGAATGTATTCAAGGGAAAGCGACATCACAGATGGGATTTTCAGTTTGGAATGAGGGTGAAGGAGAGATTTTTCCCGGAACTGGGACCGTACGATCTTCCATATATAAAAAGGGATAACTACTTTCATATATTTCATTTTACAGGTTTTCTGTATGGTTTTATCTGGATACAGGCATTGAGAGAGAAGATAAAGATTGAGGATGTAAGGGATATAGTCTTCATAAGCGAGGGTCTTGATATAATACCCGAGAGAGAAGATATCCTGAATACAATAAGAGAGACTCGGCATCTCTTGACCAACTATATGAACCTTGGGAAATACTTCTATCTTTTACCAGGGGAACTTCAGGAAAAACAGGTCATCTCCTCACTCAGGACAGATCAGTTTTTAGAATGGCTCTCTAAAGTGAAATTTGTGAGCGTATCTCCTGATGTAGGGACAGGGCTTGTCCCTACAATCTGCGTCCTAAAAAGGGAGTAAGACAGGATGCCTCACCTGTTTTTCTCGACCATGGACATTGGACTTCGGACTTCGGACATGCTTCTATATCTACTCATATCTGTATTCACAGAGCTTCCGTTTGGGATGAGGGAACTAC
Source organism: uncultured bacterium (assembly GCA_964422625.1). GTDB lineage: Bacteria > Hydrothermota > UBA3073 > UBA3073 > UBA3073 > CAYRBN01. The sequence goes on from CAYRBN010000023.1 coordinate 7,469, forward strand.
TGCTTGTATCTCCCTCAAATACCTTCATCTACGAGATGGAAGGAAACTATGTTGAGGATCTGATACTTTTGATCCCCGGGGTCTCTCTCATGGATGGAAAGGTCTACTTTTATGGAGAGAGGGTGGTAGTTACAAGAGATGGGATGCCAGTAAGACTTAGTGATGTAATCCCGCAATCAGTAGAGACTCTGGAGTTTCTTGGTGAATCTGGGGAACCCCCATCCCTCAATATTATAACCAAACGATTTGAGGGTGGTGTCCCATACTCAAGGATATGGATAAAGACAGGAGACACATTAGGATTTGAGCTTAAAAGGGGACTGGGTAAGAATCTCAGTATGTATCTGTGCGCTCAGATTACAGATACCCCAATCTATCAATTAAATATAGATTACGAGATAGGTGAATGGAGATTTACTGGTTCTCTATTAAAAAATCCATCTATTGAGATTAAAAAGAGAAACAACAGACTTATTCTCTCAAGAGAGTATCAGTCTGCAAGGTTTCATCTTAAATATCGGGATGTGGATATTGGATTTGGGGGAAGTTTTGACACCTCTCTCTCATTTTTTCTCTCATCAAAATTTGAACCTACACCACTGGTCTATATTGTCCCACAGGTTTCATACAGAGACAGTATAATTCCAAAGCTATCTGTTGGTTTTGTCCCTCAGTATGAGGCAATGGTATTTATCTGGGCCACTCCCTCTCTCCTGGGTGGTGGAATTAGGTTCCGCCAGAGCTCTATCTTTTTCTCCTCTCAGCACAGAATAGGGTGTCTGTTGAAGACCCATATTGGAGAGAGAGTGAACATCGGGATTAGCTACAACGGCAGAAGGCTCTATCCTTTTCTCAAGGCAAGTTACCCATTTAAAGAGGGCAGATTAACTCCTTCTATAACCATTAGAGATGATGTGGTCAATTTGGGGCTCAAGATTATAGATGTGGATATTATGGCCAGAATGAGGTGGGGTTACTATCCCCTGTTTACCCTATCCTGGGAATTCTGGGACTAGTATATGAAGGATG
>CAYRBN010000023.1:8597-18074 GCA_964422625.1 uncultured bacterium
ATGAAGGATGAAGGGAAGAAGAAGACTGTAATGTTCATAGACCACTCACCGGTATTTGGTGGGGCAGAGAGAAGTCTCCTTGATCTGCTTATGAGGTTAGATGATTATAGACCTGTTTTGGTGGGAGTCAAAGGAGAGACCATAAAGAGGGCAGAAGAGAAGGGGATTGAGACCCGTATCCTGGATATGCCAGAAGGGTTTATCACTATTAGAAGGGAGAGGAGGAACTTACTTGCTATTCTTCTTCTGTTTCCTGTTCTCTTTAGACTCTTTTTGATTATTCGGAGACTCCACCCAGAGGTCATCTACACCAACACATTGAAGGCACATATCATTGGTGGTATCCTTGCATGGATATATGGAATTCCCTGTATTATGCATATAAGGGATATATTGAGGGGACAGAATCTATATCTCAAGTTCATCTCTCTTCTATCAACAAAGATGATAGCAATATCAGAGGCGGTGAGCCATAGTATCCCTTATGGACAAGATATAGATGTAGTCTATAATGGGATAGATCTCGGGGAGTATGGAAGTATGGGAATAAGGGAGTATGGGAGAGGGGGGATGGTGAATATAGGCATAGTCGGACAGATTGCGAGATGGAAAGGGACTGAATACTTTATAAAGAGTGCTGCTCTCATCTCTAAAAAATATAGGGAGAGAATTAAGTTCTGGGTCGTGGGGGATGCGGTATTTGGGGACGAGGAATATAAGAGATTGGTTAAGGAACTTGCTATAGGCTTAAACATTGAATTTACTGGCTGGATTTCTGAACCGCTTGAATTGATGAAGGAGATGGACATAATAGTTCATATTCCAATTGAAGATGAACCATTTGGGAGAGTTCTCATAGAGGCAGGGGGTCTTGCAAAACCTGTTGTTGCCACAAAAGTTGGTGCTATCCCTGAGATAGTGATAGATGGAGGGACAGGTATTTTAGTTCCTCCAGGGGATATCCTGGCCACGAACAATGCTATCTGTAGGCTTGTTGAAGACAGAGAGTTAAGAGAGACTATGGGATATAAAGCGAGAGAGAGAGTAAAGAGTCTATTTTGCCTGAGGAAAACTGTGGAGAAAGTGTCAAAGGTAATAAAAGGGGTATGCAAAGGCCCCTAACCAACTAAACCCTTACACGCGTGTATAAACGAAGAAAAGATCCTTTTTATAGAAGGACTTTTCCGAAAGAGGTTTTCAGGATGAAACTGGAGCCCTATCACAAATCTATTTTTGAGGGTCTCTATAGCCTCTACCACTCCGTCATCTGCATAAGCGGATGGGGTGAAATCAAATGCAAGTTCCTTTATTGTCTGACGGTGAAAGCTGTTCACCATAAGTTCTGTCTGTTCTAAAATCTTTGCCAGTTTTGTTCCTTTCTCTATTCTTATGTTGTGTGTTGGCTGATCTTCTTTTGACTTCTGCCAGTGTGTCTCTACCCGTTGGTTAAGTGTTCCTCCATAAGCAACATTCAATACCTGCGCCCCTCTACAGATACCAAGCACAGGCATCTCTTGCTTTATCACAATCCTTACCAGTGTAATCTCAAATTTGTCTCTTTCCCTGTATACTTTTGAAAGTCTTTGGTGTCTATGCTCGCCATAGAATATCGGGTCTATATCCGCACCCCCTGTAAGCAGAAGACCATCTACCCTTGAGAGCAGATTAGTGCAGAATATCAGGTCATTGTCCCCATCTGTGCTGAGACAAGGTAGAAGCAGTGGGGTTCCTCCACATCGCCAGACCGCCTCTATATAATCCCTCATCACATAATATCTTGAGGCAGTTATACCTGTTGAGAGACCAATAATGGGTTTCATCTTAATATCGTAAATCCTAACAAACTAACCAACTAACCAACTTTATGTATACTATCTGCAAACTCTCTAACTTTCTCTTCAATATTGAGGCAGTTTTCAAATCTATTCCCTATAACAATAAAGTCCGCCCCTGCCTTAACTTTCTGTCTTGCAAGGGAGGGTTCTCTCAAGCCTCCTCCAACGATAATTGGTATATCTATGTATGCTCTTACATCTCTAATCATCTTGTCAGGAATAGGGTTTCTTGCTCCTGAGCCTGCCTCAAGATAGACCATTTTCATACCAAAATACTGTGCTGTGAGGGCGTGAAATTGGACACTATCTGTTCTGTCTCTCGGGATAGGTATGGTATTTGAAACATGCTGAACAGATGTGATACAGCCTCCATCCACAAGAATATATCCACAGGGGATGGGTTCAATGCCATACTTTTTTATGAAGGGTGCTCCTCTAACCTGTTCTTCTATGAGGTAGAGTGGGTTTCTACCAGATAGAAGCGACAAAAAAAGAATAGCATCTGCATTTTTTGATACCTGAAGATAACTGCCAGGGAATAGTATCACAGGAAGGGAGGTATTTAACTCAATCTCGTTTATGTATTCCTCCAGTTCCTCCTTATCATAAGTGCTGCCACCAACAAGGATAGCATCTGCACCACCTCTCTCAACCTGGGGGACTATCTTTTTAAGATCTTTTCTCTCTCTTTTTTCTGGATCAAATAGAAGGAAGAACAGAGCTCCCTTATTTTTTAGTGTTTCCATTAGATATGAATAGACCATTTTCATAATTTCAAAATAAAGATTGCAAAGTGCTCTCTTTTTAGCACACAGATATTCACAGATAAAACTGATGGACACAAATATAACTTATTATAAAGATTTTTTTTTAAATCTGTGTCTATCTATTCAATCTGTGCAAATCTGTGTGCTTTCCCTTCTTTTTTTAGGACGCAGTCCTTCCCCTGCTATTCTGCGGTTATCTGCGTCCTAAAAAGAGCATGAGACTATAAAATTATACCATAGTTTTCTCTGAAAGTCAAGGAAAACTTGCAATTAGTTTGAAATCTGTGCCTATCTGTTCAATCTGTGTCCATCTGTGTGCTTCTCCTCTTTTTTTCTTGACAAACTGAAGAATCTATGGTAAAATCAGAAGCATAAGGAAACTTTATGGTTACCAAAATAGTACATGAGATATTTATAAATCCTCAGGGATACAATGTGGATGTAAGGGAGATTGAAGATCTTATCAGAAATATCCTTGAGAAGGAGGGTGCTCCTTCTACACTCAGTATAGAACTTACTTTTACAGACGATGAATATATAAAAGCCCTCAACTTAAAATACAGGGACAGAGATCAGCCCACGGATTGTCTCTGTTTTGTTCTGCAAGATGTGATCAACAAGAGAAAGATAGCAGATATCTATATATCATACCAGAGAGCAGAAGAACAGGCAAAAGAGAGAAAAAGATCGCTGGGATGTGAGATTGTGACATTGGCCGCACACAGCACCCTCCATGCGCTTGGATATGAGGAAGGGAGATTGATGGAGGGAAAACAGAAAGAATACCTTATATGTTAATAGTCATCCAAACTGTTTTAGTTCTTTTTCTATTAGCTCTTTCCGCATTCTTCTCTGGCTCCGAGACTGCCCTATTTTCGCTCTCCCCTCTTACAAGAAGAAAACTTGCAAGAGAGAAGAGGTTTGGTGTTGTGATGGAACCTTATACCCTACTTCCCACAATACTATTCGGTAATATCCTCGTAAATGTGTCTCTCTCCTATTTTATAACCAGAACTACTATAAGATATTTAGGGTCTCTTCCCAATGTTACTCTAATTATACTTACCGTCTCCATCACTTTTATTATTCTTATATTCGGTGAGATCACCCCCAAGTTTGCCTCTGCACATAAGGCAGAGTCGGTTATAAGAAGGGGGCTCTCTATACTTCTCTTCCTCCAGAAATTGTTCACCCCGTTCTCCTTTCCTGTATCTCTTGCAATGAGCAGACTCTGGAGGAGAAATGTGGAGAGACTGGGGGCTTCTGATATTAAGGTAATGATAGATATTGCACGGGAAAAAGGGTATGTAACAGACCGAGAAAGAAGGTTTGTGCAGAGGGTCTTCTCTCTGAAGGAGATAAAGGCAGAAGATGTTATGACCCCGAGAAAGAAGATAGAGGCATTAGATGAGAATACTCCTCTCTATTCCATAATAAAGGGAGGCTATCTTCACTCCAGGATTCCACTCTATAGAAAAGAGATAGACAACATCACAGGAATCCTCTACATAAAAGACCTTCTCCCTTATCTTCGTAATGGATTTCCAAAGACTCTAAGAATCAGTGCCCTAAAGAGGGAAACATTTTTCATTCCCTCAACTATGAGACTATCAGATCTTCTTGTGGATTTTCAGGAGAGAAGGGTTCATATAGCAATATGTGTAGATGAATATGGTGGGGTGGATGGTCTAATTACCCTTGATGATATAATAGAGAGGACAGTGGAGGCTTGACAGTTTTATGTGGATTTTTGCGTTTATACTTCTTCTTGTGTATGCTCTCTCTTCCTTTGCAGAGATAGCCTTCACATCCTGTGATATGATAAAATTGAGAGGGCTCTCTAACAGGACAAAAAATGCCCGGTTCACTTATGGATTTCTGAAAAACACTGAGAGGTTCCTCTCTACTGTGCTTTTGGTCGCAAATCTGTCTCTCGTTGGTCTATCTGTGTCTCTCTCAAACATCTCTATAAGATGGCAATGGATAGAAAATCTTCTGCCGTTCCTGATAACATTTGTTATACTGATGTTTGGTGAGATAGTTCCAAAAGGGATAGCCTATCGCTTTGCCTTCAAGGGTTCTCTTTTTCTTTCAAGGCCATTTACTATTATTTACTGGGCATTCTTCCCTGCTATAACGCTAATGAGGAGACTGGCAGGTGGTATTCTTGCTATATGCAGAGTAACGAAGAAAGAGAAGGCTATCATCACAAAGGAAGAGGTAAGAGTTGGTGTTGCAGGACTTCCATCATTGGAGAGGAAACTGATATTGAGAATGCTCAACTTCTCTGGCAAACGGGTGGAGGAGGTTCTGGTGCAGAGAAATAGAATCACGGCTGTTCCTCTCTCTATATCCATAAAAGCCCTTATAGAAAAGGCGGAAACGACAGGTCATTCAAGGATACCTGTCTATCTAAACGATATAGATAATATTATCGGTTTTGTCCGGATTAAAGAGGTGATAAAGGGTTATATAAAAGAGAGTTCATCAGAGAGAAGAGAGAAATGGCTTATGAGATTTATTCATAAAGCTATGTTTGTTCCTCCCAATAAGCGGATTGAAGACCTTATGGAGAAGATGAAAAAGGAATACAGGTATATAGCCATCGTAAAAGATGAATATGGTGGAACAGCAGGGCTGGTGACACTCGAGGATATACTTGAGGAACTCTTTGGAGAAATAAGGGATGAATATGATTTTCTTGAGTAGAAACCCTCGATATGTAGGGACAGGGCTCGTCCCTGTCCGACAGACGGACAACCACAAGGGTTGTCCCTACATTCGATCTACGGACTTTCTGTCTCCTTTGTGTTATAATATAGCAAGTTTATTTTTCACCCAAAAGGTGAAAGATAGCTTTTTATGTACTTCTATGATATTTCAGTTTTTTAGCACACAGATATTCACAGATAAAACTGATGGACACAGATATAACTAATTATAATGATTTTTTTTGAAATCTGTGCCTATCTATTCAATCTGTGCAAATCTGTGTGCTTTCCCTTATTTTTTCCTTGACAAAACGAAAATTTTATGGTAAAACAGACTGTGGATTTTTAATTTGTAGTTGGGATAAGTTAGCTTTTTTAACCAGAGGGTCTGTTATACGAAAGATCATAGCGATATGTGGTGCGATAGTTTGCACCTGCATACTTGCAACACAGCTGTTTCTCTATTCTCCGACAGAGCTGAAGGCTGAGCAGGCTGAGAAGAGAGATGAAACAGCAGGAATTGAGGAGAGGGTAGTGCAACAGGAGATTGGGCGATTGAATCAAGAGATTGCACGATTAGAGGGACAGCTCCGTCAGTTGATGGGCAGTCCGGAGGCTCCGGACACAGGCATAGACGGTAAGGACAAGTCGGGCTGGCTTGAAGGCGCACTTGAGCCAGCCGGAACTGCGAGTGAATCAGATGTATTTTGTGGCAAGACCTTTCATTCACTCGGTGATTGGACACTAAAGACAGGCACCGCAGAAACAATTGACCCCGGACTGATAGTGATGTGGTCGGGAAGTCTTGCCTCAATCCCAGCAGGTTGGATATTATGCGATGGGACTCTCGGCACACCTGATTTAAGGGGTAGATTTATTTATGGGGTTGCATCAGGTGAGAACCCAGGTGCCACAGGTGGGTCAGCCACCCACTACCATACGGTGTTACCACACGCCCACTATGTTAACCCCCCAAATACCGCCATGGGGGGAGCGAGCGACACCGTAAGGCTTCATTTTCAGTGGCGGAGCGAAACACGTGCTGGAGATGTAGGAGGCCATATAGACATCCCACAATTTACGTCCGGTCTCAGTCCCCCTATCAACACCAGCGTAGATTCAATCTTGCCGCCATATTACAAACTCGCGTTCATCAAGGCTACACCCGGTGCTAATCTCCCAAACACTGGCATAATAGCAATATGGACGGGTAATCTCATGGACATTCCATGCGGCTGGGCACTTTGCGATGGCGTGGACGGAAGACCGGATCTGAGGGGAAAGTTTATCCTTGGTGTTGATAGCCTTGAGAATCCTGGGGCGACAGGTGGTTCATCTTTCCACCATTCACACAAAGTCCCTCCACATCGACATTATATTGATCCACCACCCACCATGAGTGGTACAAATCGTACGCGTAGGACATGGGTGGGCGACGTAATAACCTCTTGTCCAGACCATACGAACTTATTAGACATCTTACCGTTCGACTCCCATCTCTCTGATGAGACTGAAACCGTTTACGGATGCGACCTTCCGCCCTACTACGAAGTGGCATTTATAATAAGACTTTAGACAAAAGACCCTATACCGCCCTTGATATGTAGGGACAGGGTTTATCCCTGTCCGACAGACGGACAACCACAAGGGTTGTCCCTACATCAGTTGAGAGTTGAGGATGTAGGTGAAGGCTGAGAGGATGTCATCTGCTATATAATCCGGGCTTATCTTCTTCAGGCTCTCCCTGCCATGCCCTGTCAGGACGAGTATGGTCTTTGCACCTTCTCTTTTCCCAAGCTCTATATCCGTCTCCAGATCACCTATTATGTAGGATTTTCTCTTGTCAATGTTAAGATCTAAGCATGCCCTTCTTAAGAGTCCTGGCTTCGGTTTCCTACACTCGCATCCATCGTCAGGGTGATGTGGACAGGCGTATATACCATCGAGAAAACTTTTTGAGAGGAGAAGTTTCAGTCTCTTATGCTGATCTCGGAGAGCCTCTTCTGTAATATACCCCCTGCCAATTGCAGACTGATTAGTCAGGAGGACTGTTAGAAATCCAAGTGAGCGGAACCCATCTATAGCCTCACAAGCCCCTGGAATCAACTCTATGTGAGACGGATCTGTAACATATCCCTTCTCTTTTGTGAGTGTGCCATCCCTATCTATGAATATAGCCCTGTTCATTTATATGTTTGTAGGGACAACCCTTGTGGTTGTCCGTCTGTCGGACAGGGACAACCCCTGTCCCTACATTGTCCGTCTACTCAATCAGGTGTCAGGTGTCAGGTCTTTAGTCTTTGGTCTGCAGTCTATTTTCATTCATCTCCATAACCTATAATAAGAGGATAGCCACTTCTTCTTATCCAAGTATGAGTGTGCGAGGCTGAGTGCGTTCTGTGCAAGTCCGTCATAATTGTCAAGAAGGTAACTAATCCTTTCTCTAAAGTCATCTTTCTTATCCGGGTCCACAACAATACCACAATTATGTCTCTCTATAAGGTTCCTTGCCCCCAGGACCCAGGGGGTGCATATAACTGGCATACCGGATGCAAGATACTCCCCAAATTTGACCGAGAGACAGACCTTCTGGGTCAGGAATTTTCTCTCACAGAGAAGTCCTACATCGCCTATATTGAGCAAACGAGGAACTTCTTCTGGCTCTGGTGAGAGGATGAGAAAATCATCTATCCCTGTCTTGTGAAAATCCTCCTCTATCTTCCTCTTATAGTCATCTCTACCCGTAAGAATAACAAGATAAAGGGATGGGTCTATCTCTTTCATAAAAGAGAGAATCCTGCCAATGAGTAAATGGTCTCCCCATGTCCCAAATGCACCCGAGTGTAGGATAACAAATCTATCTTTTAGACCATGAAGAGATTTTATACTCTCCTGTGGATAAAAGACTTTTGTATCAACAAAGAGCGGGATGAGAATAGAGGTGCCATTTTTTTCTCTAACAATCTCCTCCATAGGCGCAGACACAGTAATAACCCTGTGAGCGTCTCTAATCAGTCGGCTCTCCCTCCTTTTCCAGAAAAGATAAGATGACCGGTTCAATATCCCTCCCTCATAACCATGTTCAGGATAAAGTCCCCTCATGTCAAATATATAATTTAGCCCAAAAAATCTTTTTAATACCCAGGCAAGCAGTGTGGCAGGGTAACTTCTCGCGTGAATAAGAGTTATGTTCCCAAAAAGTATGAAGAATAAGACGATAGGTAATGTTCGCAAGAGAAATAGCAAGACCCAGAATGGTGACAAATAGAACTTTGTAGGGAATGGGAAAGATAGGAAGAGTGGGTTTATTGCAGAAAATCTCTTTCTTAGTCTATTTCTTCGCTTTCTGTATTCGGTAAAGCCCAAAAATGGATGGTCTCTTCTGCTATACATCGGGATGGGGATAAGCCCGAGGTAGTGAAACTTTATTTCAGGATGTTCAGTTCTGACATCTCTCGCTGGTGAGAAGAGATAGTTCTCAATTATTGAAGAATAGAATGAACGTTCAAGGGCTGTAAGAAGAAGAACCCTCTTCTCTCTTTTTGGCTCCATCCTCCCTTTCACTATTCCAATCATATAGGCATAAGAGTTGATATCACAATCCGCTCGGTATTGTGAAAAAACTTAACCACAGACCTGTCCCGTCGAAAGACGGGAGAACACAGAGAAATCAATTAAAAATGGTTCTTCGCGCTTTTAGTTGGTTCAAATGCCGACCAAATGCTATAGGAGTTTGACAATATGGCTTATTGTATTTAAGAGGTAATACCTTTTTCGTTTTATAAGTAGGAGCTTTCTAAAAAACGGCTTTCAAAAATGTAGGCACGATTTCAAATCGTGCTAGCACAAATTCAAGAAGGTTTGTCCATATATTCTACCAACTAAAAGCGCGAAGAACCTTAAAAATTATCAATGCAAAACTATCAATTTTCAAAAACCACTTTAAATTGTTAATTGCTAATTTTACATTTTGCATTGTTTCTTTCTCCCTCTGTGACCTCTTATAAGACCAATCTTTTTATCCCGTTTTTCAACCTTTCTACATTGAAATTTATAGGTAGTTACCGGTGAAAAATTGCCAAAACTAGAATCAATAGTGATATTCCTTCTTGGGGCGGATCTAAAGATCCGCTACTACATTGGGGCGGATCTAAAGATCCGCTA
>CAYRBN010000024.1:0-17774 GCA_964422625.1 uncultured bacterium
GTTTAGGATTTCGGATTTAGTATTTGTCCCTTCAGAATATACTAAGATATTTTTTAGGATCTTCTTTTATATCCTCTACAAGCGCTCTTGTTGCCTTCAGTGTCTTTTCAAGTTCTATGTAGAGAGAATCATCTACTATCAGCCTGCCAAGTGTGCCTTCTCCCTCTCTAATATCGTTCAGGATTCCGTCAATCTGTCCAGATGTCTGTTCAAGGGCTCTTGAGAGAGAGGTGATACTCCTGGCAGAACTCTTAACATCAGACATTGCAACCTCAACATCTTTCTCCATTCTGGACATAAGTCCTTTCAGTTCTTCTGCAGCAGTCTCTATACTTGATAGTGTAGATGTAACACCTTCTATGTTCACTGATGAGATCAATCTTTCCAGAGTAGATGCAATTTCCGCATAAGGTATGCCATGACTTGCTGCCCCTTCTACTACATCAAATTTTCCAAATGGCTCGCCAGAACTACCTGGGTCCAACTCCACATACTTTGTCCCGGATATCATTGCAACATCATTTATAGATGCGCGTGCATCTCTGTATAACCGAACATCATTATCCAACCAGAGGGTAACCCTGACATAATCACCCTCAAACAGAATATCCTGGACCAATCCCTTCTCAACACCAAAGACCCTGACAGGATCTCGTTCCTTCAGTCCTGTCACATCAGGAAATCTGACAGCAACAGAATATCCTTCTCGTCTAACCCTGAACTGAGTCAACCAGAAATGGGAACCAATCAAGAGAAGAACTGTTATACTGACAAATATACCTACCTTTGCCGACCTACTCATAAGACCCCCTAGCCCGCCTGCGGCGGGAAATCCTAAATCCTAAATACGAAATCCTAAAGAAATCCAAATATCAAAACCTGTTCCTGACAGGTTCAGGAATACAAAATTCCAAACCCTGACACTTGGATCAGTAGTCAGTGATCGGTAATCAGTACATTCGCCAACTAACCAACTAAAACCCAACCTGAGCACCAAGATATACCATCAGTTCCTGTTCCTTACCCCCTTTCCATATCTCTGTTTGTCCGATGGGTATATATGTTCCTGAAAGAAGAGAGAGCCTATTATGGAGCTCATAAGAGAGCAGTATGGAGAGAAGAGAATGGTTTCCTGGGTCTCTTCTGAACATAGCAGTGAAGCATAGCCTACAACGAAACCTATCCCATCCTAATAGAACCCCTGGTGATATGGTGAAATATGGCATAACATCTGATAGACCATGCCTATATTCTGCCTCAATTGTGAATATACCAACCTCTCCATATCCCTTCAGGAAAAAAAGGCTACTATTGCCAATAGAATACCATGATGTATCATAGTAGAATACCGGATAGTTCTCTTGATAGCCTGCTTTTATAAAACCATATTGTGAATCCATGATGAACTCGAACCTGTCTCCTGTGTCTATTCGGTATAAGGTTGGATGAGTAAATGGATTTACTACCATAAGTTCCCCTTCATCCAGAATAGTTGCATAAGGGGTATAGGATAAAGATACAGTAAATGGTGAAAAGAGCCCCCTCACAGAGATACCTGGATATACCCTTCTCAAACTTTTTCGGTTGCTAATGGAGAAGAATAGACCCGGGGAGATGGAAAAGTTGTTCAGAGACAATGGAACCGCAATAGAGAATGGAATTATAAAGTCTTCCCCTGAATAGATTCTCATCCTCGTTGCAACCTCTAAAATTTGTGGGGCATACTCTCCATCAAGGGTAATCAGGGTATTTCCAGAACTGATTGCAACACCCCCATCAATAGAAAGGGCATCTCTACCAAAAGAGAATCTCATCTCTCCCCTTTCATATCTTCTGGTATGAAGGTCTCCTCCCTCAAAAGTTATATTTTCATAACGGGCACTTATATAGGGTAGCCCAACATTCAACTCAATACCCTCTCTTATGCTGTTTTTGTCATAGAGAACGGAAAATGAGTATCTATCCAGTCCACCGTAAACTCCTACTATTGGATATGACCCAAGCCCCAATCGCAGTCTTGTAGTATATCTCTTTTTATGCACCCTCTCTCTTGCCCTCAACCTTCCAACCCTGGGTATGATACTGCTTATCTCTCTAATGTGGCACACACTATCCTGTAGGAGAGTTCCCTTCACCACCTCTCTTCTCTCTCTCCTTCCATATATGAGCACATCCGGAACATCAAGTCCTGGTGTCTCGGAGATTATAAGAAGGAGCAGAAAGATCATAGTTCCTCCAACCTCTTCTTTGCCTCTTCTACAAGACCCGAATCATCATCTCTCTCTATAACCATCATGTAGAACTTTCTTGCCTCGTCTATCTTTTTAAGCTTTATATAAGATTCCGCTGCATTGAGAAGGGCGATTGATATAAACTCGTTTTCACCATAAAGGTAGTTCACCATAAGGTATGCCCTTGCCGCAGACTCATAGTCTCCTTCTGCAAAATAGAACTCTCCCAGGAGAAACCTTGCCTCGGGCTTCAAAAGTGCCTCGTCTCCCTCAAGAACTGCAACTAAAAGATCCTTAACATTTTCTCTATCCCCTCTCTCAATATATATTCTTGCAAGCATCAGCTCTGCCTTTGTTCCTATATTTCCCCCTCTCTTTATAAGCCCCCTGATAGTCTCTTCTGCACTCTTCATATCTCCACGCATCCTCTGGACATCTGCAACTTTTAGTAGTGCTTGATCGGTCCCAACAGAGATAAGATATCTCTCTGCGGCTTTAAGATCCCCCTCTTCTATGTAGATATCAGCCAAAATAAGTAGTGCCTCTTTTGTAAGCTTATCCTCTGGAAACCTGTCTATCAGTTTCAGGAATGTCTCCTTAACAGAGTTCTTCTCGTTGATAGAGTAGTATGACATCCCTTTCCAGTAAAGAGCACGAGCCGAGTTCAGTCTGCTGTAAAACTGTATCGCTTTTCTATACTTGCTATGCTGATATGCAAGGTCACCAAGTCTCATAAAAAGATAAGAAGAAAGCCTGGGAGAGCTTTTTATATACCCTTCCCCTACAAGAATGGCTCTTTCAAAGCCTCTTGCTCTGTATTCAGCATTTATAACACCCTCTATTGCGGACAGAGAATCAGGATAAATAGCAATAGCTCGCCTATAAGATACAATGGCAGAGTCATATTCCCCTAAGTCAAAGTAGTTGTGTCCAATTAAGACAAGGGAACTGTATATATAATCACTAGATGGGTAAAGAGTTAAAAGATCCCCAAATGCCTTTTTGGAACCCTTCAGATTTCCAATAGTTCGCTCTATCGTTCCAATAAGATACTGTGCTGTTGAAGCATCTCTGTTCATTGGAAACTTGCCTATAAATCTCTCAAATTTATCTATCGCCTCTCTATGTTTACCCATATCAAGATATACCTTTCCAAGCTTGAAATCCCCCCCCTCTATCATAGCATACCATTCTTTTGCTTTCTCATACTCTCTTAAGGAATGGGCAATCTCTGCTGAACGGGATAATACATCCTCATCCGGATAGAGATTAACCAGTTTTGTGAGTGTGGTAATCGCATTTTTCCTATCCCCGATTTTATTGTAACTGTATGCAAGTCCAAGAAGTCCCTCTCTGGTCTTGCCCGCAGCAGAATAGGCTTCTGCTGCCTGATTGTACTCTCCCCTTCCGTAGTAGATCTCTCCTATGATAAGATTAACATGGGGCCTGAATATCTTATATTCTCTCTTTAGATACTCTAATGCAAGCTTATACGCACCTGCTCTATCTCCCATTTTATAGAGGGAAAGGCCTGCCCTGTAAAGTGCTTCTTCATCTCCTGTCTGCTCATAGAGTGTCTGATACCTCTCATAGGCCTCACTGTATCTTCTGGTTTCGTATAACACATTTGCATAGAGGAGACGTGCCTCTTTTCTATCTGATCTACCAAGCCAGACGAGTGCAGAATCATAGAGTTTCATTTTGAAATAGACCCTGCCTATCCTTATTACCAGATCGTCTGATGGTCTCTGTTTCAGTCTTTTGTATTGTGCAAGAGCACTGTCAAGTTCACCCTCTCTATACCAGACATCCCCCAACCCAAGTATTGCAGCATCATTGTATTCACCCCCCAGGAGTGAGCTATATCCCTCTCTTGCCTTATCATACAACCCCAATTTAAGGTGTATATGTGCGAGAAACAGTGCTACCTCATCTCTATATCCATCTACAACAGTAAGAAAGAGACTCTCAGCCTTTTTGTAATCGCCCATCTTGTAATATATCTCTCCTGCATGGTAAGATGCCGCATCTCTAAGGGGACCCTCTGGATACTCATCTATCAATCTTTCAAAGTGAAGAAGGGCAGTCTCATATCTCCCAAGTTGTTTTTCTATAAAACCCGAGGAGTATATAGCATACTCAATAAATCTTGAATGAGAAGGCACAGTCTTAAAATAGTAGAGTGCAGTATCCAGATCTCCTTTTCTGTAATAGGATTCTGCAAGCCAGTATCTTGAATCCTCTGTATCAAGATCTCTGTATATTAAGATCGCCTCGGGATATTCCCCAAGTTCAAAATAGCATTTTGCAAGAGCGAACCTTGCACCTATTATAAATTTAGAGAACGGATAATCGGCTATAAATTTTAGGAGCCTTTCTTTAGCCAGGCTATAATCTTCAATATAGAAATCGGATTTTGCAATATAATACTCTGCCTTTTCTAAGTAAGGGCTTTCAGGATGGTCTTTCAGGAACAGAGTAAATTCTTTTCTTGCAAGTGTAAACAGGCCATCGTTGTATAACCCCATTGCAAACCGAAAATCCTCTTTTTCAGTCGTGAGGAGTGCTATAACTATCAGAAGAACCTTTATCATCATACTATTATACACCATTTTCAGAGAAAAGTCAAGAAAAAAGAGAGGAAAAGCACACAGATGGACACAGATTGAATAGATAGGCACAGATTTCAAAAAAATCTTTATAATGAATTATATTTGTGTCCATCAGTTTTATCTGTGAAAATCTGTGTGCTAATATTAGTCAGCGTGGGAAAGGTCTCCTGCCTGCCCGCCGTCTGTTTGACTGTGGGAAAGCCCTCAAGAAAATTCTTTCCATGTTCTATTGCTGTGGGGTTGAGGAAGGGTCAGTGGAGACGGGTAAGTCTAAAATTAAGGTCATCAATAAAGATTGGTTCAGCCGAGACAGGAATGACAATATCATAATAGACTGGGTAAGCCTCAATCTCAAGATCTAAAAGCTGCTTTTTATCAGGAATAAGGCGATATTCTCCTGGTGGAATCCTATCTATATAAAAGAAGCCGTCAAATTCTGTGCGGGTGCGGGCAACCTCTCTTTTCTCCTCATCCAGAAGGAGAAGTAAAATCCGCGCCGCCCCTTGCTCAGGAAGGTCTTCCTCAACGAGCATCACCTCTCCGCTGATACCTCCCGCTGCAAGAATGGGGATGGAGGCAGTTGTGGTTCTCCCCGGTCTTACCATTACACTCAAGGCGGGATCCTTTGGAAAATAAAATGGGTCGGGAAGAGATACCTCATCTATCATTAGAATATGATGGGTATAGGGAGTTAACATGGGAAGATGGACTACTCTCTCTTCATAGGAGACCGGTGACATCAGTCGTTCATCCTTATAGAAACGGATGCCAGATAGAGGGGGTTCATCTTCATCCTGATAGCCATCGCCATCAAAATCTAAAAAAAGTCTTCCCAGGAAACTGCCATGTCTGGTTAATGGTTCTCGTGATGTTTGAAGCCTCCGAGTATGAGGATCCCAGCCCAGTCCTCCGCTGAACCGCAAGGATAGTCCATAGTCTGCTTCTCCTCTGCCTCTTCCCGAAGCAAAGAGACCCAGTCCCAATGTTGCCCATCTCAATATCAGGGGAATACTTAGACTGCCACTTAGTCGGCGGGCGTCGCCAGTCAGTCTTTCAGTATAGCTTATCCCCAGCCTTGCGCCTCTGATGGGTAAGGAGAGCGAAACATCATAATCCTGCCACTCTCTATCAGTAACACGGTAGTTGACATTTAAGCGGATATGCAGGCGATAGATAACTGAGCTTGCCGTCAGCCGAGCCATTGTGGAGCGGGTCTAAACCCCACCCCTCTCGTTCTCCCAATGATGAAGAGAAGGCGAAAAACCTATTCTTCGGTAGCGAGTAAATAGGCGGGCATCTACACTCCGTCTCCTAATTTCAAGTAACCCATGGCCAAAGCGTTCCTCTTTTATGGAGAGCCTACCACTTGCTCCTTTCCAAATTCTGGCATGCACCCCACCCTCTATACGACTGCGTAGCGGATCCTGCCCCACAAAGGGTGTAGCCGGACTGATAAACTCTTCTTGGTGATGTCCGTCAATGTAGAAACTGGCAAGTGGATGACGGTAATCTCCCCTCAAACCCACTGCCTTGCCACCTTGCCTAATATCCAGAGCTATTACTGGCCGCAAGATGAGATTGTCGAGCCATATCGTCCCTCCCACAGAAAGGTAATCGCTACTTAATCCAGGTCTATGAAATTTAGCAGGGTAGTTATGAATATTTAGCGCCGAGGCCGAAAGGCTGAGCCATCGGCTAATTCCAACTTCGGACAGAGCGAATATCTCGCTATAGTCATCAGCAGCACCCCAGGGACTTCTAACCGCCCCGGCCTTATAACGAACCTCTCCCGGAGCCAGGAGGCGGGGTAGATAGAAGTGTTGGATTTCTGTTCGTCTCTCTCCGAGAGGACCATAAAAGATCTTCTTAAAGGTATGGCTTCCAAAGGGAAGAGGAATGTTTTCAAAGGTGAATCGACCGGTCTCATCGCCATAGGCAAAGGTGATTAATTCCTCATTTCGGTAGAGCTCTATGGTCCAGCCCGGCAAAAGGCTTCCCTCAAAGGTATGCTGAAAGGGAGAATCAGGAAGCCCGAGGGGATAGTTGGATAAGAGAAGACCTAAGTTCTGCCCTGACCCGGTTATTAGAGGAATGGGTGGTGGGCTAATGTAGCCTAAATAGAATTCTCTGATAAGGATATCCTCGGGTCGGCGGTGAACCCAGCTAATGAAGGCCGGGCTTCTGAGCCACTTCTCGGTATTTCCACTTAAGGCCATCTGTAGGTCACCATGCGCCAGTTCAAAGGCCGTAATCATTGTATAAAAGCCTCGGGGAGCGGGTGTCGGGCTTGAATAGTGGAAGGAGGTGGTATAATCCAGGGCAAAACCGTCTAACCAGGTAGTAGGGGTGATAATTGGTCTTAAAGGGATAAGCGCCAGTCGCCCTCGGACTGCCTCTTTTTTTAGAAACCTTTTATGTTTTCTTGACCTCTCCATCTGCATCTGGATGGGTAGGGGTCGGGTGGGTAAGACGCTCAGGCTTAGATCCCGGCGGCTGTAGTCAAGTTTCAGGGGTAGCCATTTCTCTAAAAGGCGAATATCCACATAGATATCATCTCGCAGGATGATTATAGCCGCATCAGGGATGGAAAATGTCTCCTCTCCGCTTACAACGGTAGCCCTCCCGGCATCCAGATGGAAACCGTGGGCTTCCTCAATGACAAACCCTTTGGCTATTCCCTTTTCTGGATATGCCGTAATGGCAATCCTTAACCCACGGCTCAGCCAACCTAAAGGGGCATAGACCCGCCCATTTTGCTCCAGAAGGTCAAAGTGGTCGGCAAGAATAAACCTACCTAATCTTATCTCCACAAAGAGCAGTTCGCCATTATTCGGTTCTGCATAAAGGAAGGGAAAAAGGAGGGAGAGAGAAAAGATTAAAGCCAGACCGCTCCGTATAAAGGTCATAATTCATCCTGACAATACCTATATCTCCATTTCCGCCTGAGCGATGATTCTTCCTTCCTGCCCTTCACCTTCACGGTAGATGAGGCGCAGCCGAGAACCAGTCTCCCATGCCAGTCCCTCTTTTTTTAGAGGAATAACTACTCTGCGGAATCCCGGGGTATATACCACAAACTTTCTCATAAGAAAGAGAGGGATTGCCCTGCCTCCATCTCGAGGGAGGAGCTCTACCACCATATTACCTCTCAAGCTGCGGCTACCGGTATTGGTAACTCGAAAGCTAAGAAGGGGTCCCCCCTCTAACTCTTCAAGGCTGACCTCGCTTACTTCCCCGCTCATCTTGAGTTCTCCTTTGGTCACAACAATCGGTATCCCCAGCCGCTAAAGAGCCGTGAGCAGAACGGTTACCCCCTCAGCCGGGGTCTCGCCCTCATCAGGAAGAGCCGGTGTTGGGGGAACCTGCTCAAAGAAGATATGGGCTCTATACTCACCATCAGCTAGTTCAGCCGGCATTCTCAGTCGTAATCGCACCACCTGGTACTCATCTGGAGCCAGGGTAACTGAACGGGGCATAAACCGGACAAGCTCTATCGCTGAGAGATGCTCCGGACCTGGCTCCATCTCTACTATCTGTCCTTCTTCATTCAGAGCCACATAGCCCAGGGAGATACGGTATCTCTCTGTCGTTCCACCCAAATTTGTCAGGTAGAGGCTGGCTGTTCTCTGTCGGCGGTCCATCTCAATCAGATGAGGAAATACCTGAAGAGCAGCCTGCACCGGCCGTCCAAACAGACATAAGATACCGACAAGACCTAAAACAGAGAGAACAACTGTCCTTCTCAAACTAAACATAACAACCTCCCTTATTTCCTGATAGAAAGGCAGCCGGGGTGAACCCTGAGCAGGCTCACCCCAGCCTTATCTCATCCTTCAATCAGCACAGTGCCTTAGTTGTATATCGCGCTGATAATGAAGTCGCCCGTGTATGTGCCTGCCGCCTGACCCGCAGGAGCCTGTGCCGTGCCGCCTGTTGTGACAGTGGCGGTGCCACCTGGACCTCCCAGAACAGTAGGAAGGGGATTTGTGTGTGTAAGGGTAACCGTAAGGGAGTCAGTAGTACCAAGTCTAATCCACACATTGGCCGGTGTCGTGACCGTGATAGCTGCGCTAGAGTCTCCAGTGAAGGTAACCATGGCGCTATTGACATCATCGGTGATGGGGACTGTTCTTGGATCACCACCTGGGACGAGGACCATTGCCGGAAATGGGAAGACAAGATTTCTAGTCGGTACCCCTGTAAGGACCGCAGCCACTGTTGCTGTGGCTGACACCGTTACATCAGTCGCTGGGTTAGCCGCCATTACCAGGGAACGCAGACCCAGCACCGTCACTGAAGCCAGACCCAGGATGAGCCCTATTTTCTTTAGCCTCTTCATATTTTTTCACCTCCTTTTTTTTTGACATAATGTAAAATTAACCGCAGAGAACAGAGAAAATTAAACCAAAGACGGTTATTGCTTATTAGCAACAGATGGAGCATCTTGCTCCATAGTGAGGCAGGATGCCTCACTCGTTGACTTTTAAGACGATATTGTGCTGCGAGTAAGAAAACATAAATACCCCCAGTCCGAGGTATTCTCGTGATTGAGGGTATGTGGATATGGTCTGGATTGTGTAGAACCTTACCAGAGGCGGATGTGTGTGTGTGTGTGGGGGGGGGTAGGGCGTAGAGCGTAAGGCGTAGAGCGTAAGGAAACTTCCCTCTCCTTCAGATAGAAATTCTTTTTTCATATTTGCCTCACACAATGGAACTGTTAGAATTAACCTTCTAAATTCCCTCATTCTACTACTTAGTTGCCGGTGAAAAATTGCCAAAACCAGAATCAATACTGATATCCCTTTTTGGGGCGGATCTAAAGATCCGCTACTACATTAGATTTGGATATCTATACCGTGTAGTAGCGTAGATAAAGAGGCTCTGCAACAAGTCAGTTTACCCTGTTAAATAGAGTTGCCTTATGGTAACTCTGGTATTCGGATTAAATTATTTCACAGGGTGAATATCCAATTCACCCTTCTTAACACATATATTAACATGTTTTTTTGATTTGTCATGAAAAAAAATGCAAAAAATATTTTTTACTGTAATTTTATTTTGGAGTTAAAATAACAGATAAAAAACTTGACTTTCTGAAAAACTTATGATATAATAAAGCCGATCTTGTTCATATTTTTTTTACTTAAATGGAGGTGGTGATGATGGCGAAGAGGCTGGCACTTGTGGCAATCCTCTCTCTGGTATTTATAGGCTGTCCAAGAAGAGATATAGAGATGGAAGAAGCGGAGATAGTTGTAATACCCCCAGTAGAGGACACGATTCCCCAAGAACAAGATACTCTCCCACCTGAGCCTGAACTTACCCCAGCCCAGATTAGAGAGATAGTCTCTGCTGAACTCTCCAGAATCCACTTTGACTTTGATAGATACGAGATACGACCAGGTGATGCAAGGATTCTTGAGAGAAACGCAGAGATTCTTAAAGCACATCCAGATGTAAGGATAAGAATAGAGGGACACTGTGATGAGAGGGGAACAAGTGAGTATAACCTTGCACTTGGTGAAAGAAGGGCAATTGCAGTAAGGAATTACCTTGTGAGACTTGGCATTGAAAGGGAAAGAATCTCTATAAAGAGCTATGGAGAGGAACGGCCACTTGACCCAGGAAAGAATGAGTCAGCATGGGCAAAAAATAGAAGGGCAGAGTCTGTGGTGGTAGAATAGAGAGAGGGTATGCGAGGCATAGTGATCCTTATAATCCCTCTGCTTTTTGGCTGTGCAGTCAGGGATGAGGCAAGACGCGTCAGGGGACAACTGAACTATATTGAGGAAGGCACCAGAAGGACAGAAGGTAGAGTTGCCCAGATTGACAGTCTCTCAAGGGAGGAGATAGAGCTTATTATCAGGTTCAGGGCAGAACAGATAGAAGCTATATCACGAATTGAGAACGAGATAGAATCTATGAGAACTGCCCTGAACGAACTCCTGGGTATATCTATCACACAGAGAGCCGATACATCCATCCCATCCGAGATATTCTCAATTGCCCATACTGATTTTTTACGAGGTAATTATGACCTTGCCATAGCCGGCTTTCTTTCGTATATAAACTCCATTCCAAATCTTGATGAGGTAAGGTACTTTCTTGGAGAGTCTTATCTTGAAATTGGTAAATATGAGAAAGCAAAAAGAGCATTCAGCATAGTAGTGGAGGACTATCCAGAGAGCAAAAGAGCATCTGCATCTCTTTACAAGATAGCGAAATTATGGGAAGCCAAAGGCGATACCCTCTCAAGGGACCGATACCTTGAAAGACTTCTAAAAAATCACCCCGACTCGCCCGAGGCTGTGCTTTTAAGGGAGACTGAGTAGGAATATGTTACAACTATTATTAAATACCACACTTGGTTCAGCCTTTCTTGCCGCTGGTTGGGTAGGGCGGACAGTTGTCATTATTCTTTTTATTCTCTCTATATGGTTATGGGCTGTTTTTATATATAAATATAGGCTATTTAACAGGATCAACAAAGATAATAGAGATTTCCTTGACATTCTGAAAGAGAATATGTCATTTGAGCGTGTATATGGTATCTCAAAGGAATTTAATGGACTGTACACAAGAATACTGCAGAAGGGATATAACATTATGCAACACTCCTCTGATAAAGAGACCCTTCTATCAAATATGAGATCAGCAATGCAGAGGGGTGCAGTAGAAGAGGTTGAAAGATTTAACGCACACCTTCCATCTCTTGCCACAATCGTTAGTGTGAGCCCGTTTTTAGGTCTTTTCGGGACAGTATGGGGTATTATGAGGGCATTTATTGATATCAGAATTTATGGTTCTGCACATATAATGGTGATAGCTCCCGGAATGGCAGAAGCACTTATAACGACCGTAATCGGTCTATCTGTTGCTATACCTGCTGTTGTGTTTTATAACTATCTTGCTAATAGAGTTAGAAGTTTTACAGATGAGATGGATAATTTTATTCTTGAGACCGAAGAACGGGTAAGAAGAGAATGAGATACAAGCCTCATAGTATATCTACGATAAACCTTACCGCACTTGTTGATGTGAGTCTTACAGTTCTTGTGATATTCATGGTCTCTGTTCCCCTTCTTCAGTCAGGTATAGAAATAGACCTACCTAAAACAGAAGTAACCACTTATGAAGGAGATGAGGGGATAACTATAACTATAACCAGGGAGAAAAAGGTCTTTATAGACGAGAGAGAGATTGAAATACCTCATGAAGAGCTTGTTCCCATACTGGTAGACGCACACAAAAAGGTATATATCAGGGGAGATAAAGGTGTGCCTTATGGGTTTGTGATGGAAATAATAGGACTTGTAAAATCTGCTGGCATAGAGGATGTGGGACTAATATCAGAACTAGAAAGAAGAGACTAAAATCACTGTAGGGACAACCCTTGTGGTTGTCCGCAAGGTTGTTTTTGCGTAGCTAAAGCTACGCTACTACACGGAATGGATATGTAAAGATAATGTAGTAGCGGTTCTTTAGATCCGCCTCAAAAGGGAATATCGGTATTGATTGTGGTTTTGGCAATTTTTCACCGGTAAATAAGTAACGAGTAACAATGAACAAATTACCTAATTACCAATAACTTAATAACCAAACCACGAAGGGTAAAATGGGATTACATTATAATCTACTAAGTGAGAAAGAGAAGAGGCAGATAGATAGTCTGAAGGAATCTTACGGTGGGAGTGCTGGAATTACAGACTCCATTGAACATAAACGGAGATATGAGGTCCGAAAAAAGATAGCAGAAGAAAAAGGCTACGGTGATCTATTAGAGAGGGCAGAGAATTATGCAAGTGCGATTGCAAAGGTTGATGACTTTACGAAAGAAGAGAATCTAAAGGCAATAAAAGATGCTCAGGTTACTACACAGGTATCAGGGTGGCAGGGTGCCCCTGTCTCATTGGAGTGTATAAGACTCATCTCCAATGATGGCACGACCTTTGCGCCAAAAGAGATGATCTCGGTTATGG
The DNA here is from genome assembly GCA_964422625.1 of uncultured bacterium. Lineage (GTDB taxonomy): Bacteria > Hydrothermota > UBA3073 > UBA3073 > UBA3073 > CAYRBN01. The sequence continues at coordinate 12,823 of CAYRBN010000024.1, forward strand.
CACTGACAGAGGACTATGTCTATAATGGTGAGTTGCTAACTACAATGGCAATGACCGAGAACATACTCGGGGGCAAATTTTGCAATGCCAACCTTATTGGAACCCCACTGTCTGACCAATGTTATAGCCGACTGGAAAAAGTTACAGGTGAAAAGTTTGAGACAACAGAAACCTCTCCTAACATGCGGGCATTAGTTCTAAAAAATCAGGGCACTTTCTTTGGAAATTTTGGAGGGATTGAGGTTGCCAATAATAATCATCTGGTCTATCTTGATGGTATAACACGTGCAGCGATTAATACAGGAACAAATTTCTTCTTAAATCCAAGCTGGTCAACTATTGTTGCAGCTTGTTATTATGTGCGTGATATTAAGAATATGGAGTTTAAGATCTCTATGCTTCTATCAACACAGAATGCAGTTCAATTCAGGATGCTCTTGAATATTATGAAGGAATACAGTCGTGATGATGGAACCTCCCCTGTTTCTGAGATCAATCTTGGGAATGCTGTCTCCCCAGATATCTTTATCCAATGTGCAAGAGAATTAGAATCCTCTGATTTTCCCAACACTTTGTTAACCGCTCACCTGAGGATAAATCCAGACCTTGGTATGGAGAACTTTGACTGGACAGAAAACGCGTTCAAGGTGCTTTCTGCAGGCCATAATATAACGATTAAATACGAGAGTGATGGAACATCCCGCCCACTTGACACAATGGAGACCTATTTTCTCCCGAAAGAAGAGAGATTGGCACAGGCAAAGGAGATAGGAGAGGTTCTTTACTATAAATGTGTCAGGTGCTCAGAGGATGCAAAGGAGATGCTCAGAAGGGGCTATAAGGTGCGATTCGCAACCGTATCTACTGGAGTGCAGTAGAGGCTGTGTAAAAAGTCAGTTTATGACGGCAAAACTGGTCTGCGGACAGGGATAAACCCTGTCCCTACAATGTAGGGACAACCCTTGTGGTTGTCCGCAAGTACGGCCTCAGTAGCTTGCTACTGTTTGCATTAGCAAGGTAATGCACTCCAATCCCTAACCACAGAAAAAAGAATCTTGATAATCTGCGAAAATCTGCGTCCTAAAAAGAAAGCATTTTTCAATAAGCAGTAGCCTATCATATAGAATATGAATGAATTAGGCTTGGTGCAGATCTATACAGGAAATGGAAAAGGGAAGACGACATCTGCCATTGGATCTGGTATTCGTGCTATTGGACAGGGTTTAACCGTTTTTATGATGCAGTTTCTCAAAGGAGGAACTGCTTTTCCTATTTATGGGGAGGTTCGCACACTAAAGAATCTTACAGGGTTCACAGTGGAGCAGGTTGGGCCGTTCCATTTTATAAAGCCTGGCAAGACAGAGGACAAGGACTGTAAGATTATACAGCACGGTATAGCACGAGCCAGAGAGGTTCTTACATCAGGTAGCTATGATCTGGTAATTCTTGATGAGATTATCATCGTGATATATTTTAATCTGGTCGGGGTCCAGGAGGTCATTACACTGCTTGACCATAAGGCGTCACATACAGAGGTCATCCTTACTGGACGGGGAGCTCCTAAGCAGTTGATAGAATATGCGGATCTGGTAAGCCGGATTGAAGAGGTTAAGCATCCATATACCAAAGGGATAGAGGCACGTCAAGGTATAGAATATTAGTTGGTTAGTTGGTTAGTTTGTTAGTTGGGAGGTTAGCTATGAAGATAGGTTGTAAGTATGGGACACATCGTGTTATAGAACCAAAAGGAACATTGCCACAGGCAGCCTGGCGGATTGATAACTCACCAGAGATTTATGATAACGAGATTTTGCTCAGTGTTAGAACCTTGAATATTGACTCTGCCAGTTTTACTCAGATAAAGAAACAGTCCCAGGAGACCGGCGAAGAAATAGCCTCAATAATAAAAGGAATAGTCAAAGAACGTGGCAAACATCACAATCCTGTTACCGGATCAGGAGGAATGCTGATTGGGACGGTAGCAGAGATTGGCAAAGCATTGAAAGGTAAAATAGACCTGCAGATTGGCGATAAGATTGCCACACTGGTATCTCTATCACTAACCCCCCTTGTCATTGATGAGATATTGGAGATCAGGACAGATACCGACCAGATAGATATCAAAGGAAAGGCGATTCTCTTTGAGAGTGGTATCTATGCAAAACTCCCACTGGATATGTCAGAGAGATTAGCCCTGGCAGTGCTTGATGTGGCAGGCGCTCCGGCACAGGTGGCAAGACTTGTAGGCCCTGGCCAAAGGGTGCTTATAATTGGTGCCTCAGGGAAATCAGGGCTTCTATGTCTATATGAGGCAAAAAAGCGGACAGGAGTAACTGGTCAAGTAATTGCCTTCTGTCATAGTGATAGAGGCCGCCAGCAGGTAGAGGAGATTGGGATGGCTGATGTAGTTCTACAGGGTGATGCTCAAGATGCAATTTCGGTGATGGAGAAGGTCTCATCTGCCACAGAGGGCAAGATGGCAGACCTGACAATTAATTGTGTCAGCATCCCTAATACAGAGATGGGTAGTATCCTGGCAACCAGAGATGGGGGCACAATCTACTTTTTCAGCATGGCAACATCCTTTACTGCTGCTGCCCTGGGTGCCGAGGGGGTTGGCAAGGATGTTACAATGCTCATTGGCAACGGCTATGCAGCAGAACATGCAAAAATTGCCCTTAAGACACTCCGAGAGAACCAGAAACTACGAACCCTTTATGAATCCATTTATAGTTAGTTGGTTAGTTTGTTAGTTGGTTAGTTACAAGTTACGAGTGACAAGTCAAACAAGAAACTCGTTACTTGTTACTATTCGTATTGTGGGAGGCATCTCCTGATGCCGATGGTCAAGGTCCCGCCAAACAGACGGCGAGCAGGCAGGAGACCTTATAAAGATTTTTTTTTTGAAATCTGTACCTATCTATTTAATCTGTGTCCATCTGTGTGCTTTTCCTCTTTTTTATCTTACTTATTAGCTTTTAGACATGAATCTATTAGATAATATCCTCTCGCAAAAGGCACGGGTAGTAGCTATTATTGGAAGTGCGAAAAACGCAGGAAAGACCACCACCCTGAATCATATTCTTGCACACGGCACAGAGCAGAATCTCTACTTCGGACTCACCTCTATTGGACGCGATGGCGAGGCTGAGGATATTCTTACCCGGGCTGAAAAACCACTCATATTTCTCCCCTCTAATACCTGCATCGCCACCGCAGAGAAACTACTCTACCAGAGCAAGACAGATTTCAAGATATTAGACGCTACCGGATGTTTCACCCCGTTTGGACAGGTGATGATAGCAGAAAATCAAAAGCCAGGCTATATAGAGTTGGTGGGTCCTAGCACCAGCCAGGGACTGAAGATTGTATCAGACATTATGCAAAAGCTGGGCATAGATCTTCTTCTGATAGATGGTTCTTTTGACAGAAGGTCCTCCGCTGTCCCGGATCTGGCAGATGTAGTCATTCTGGCAACTGGTGCAGTGTTGGGAAGGGATATAGATACTGTTATCAGAAAAACGGTCTTTTATGTGAAGTTATTACAGTTAAGAACAAGTGATGACCATAGGCTGTTAGATCTGGCACGGCAGATTATCGCAGACAAGAAGATCGCTCTTGTAAATAAAGATTACTCTTTTGAGGAACTGGAAATATCCAGTGTGCTTGGCAGGGAGAAAGAGATTGCAGATCGCATCGGTCAAGAGACACAAGCACTAATTATCAGTGGTGCACTGGTCAATTCTATGCTGTCTGCCATAAGAGATAAGGAGATAGAAGTTATTGTGCGCAATCCTACTTGTATCTTCACTGACAGGAGAACATTCAATAGCTTTTTCTCCCATGGAGGAAAAGTAAGCGTCACAACGGAGATGCACCTCATAGCAATCACTATCAATCCGTTTTCTCCCAATGGAACGGTGCTTGACCCAGTAGTCCTCCATACGGAACTCAGCAAGCAGGTCGCAGCGGTACCAATCTTTTTCCTTGACAAAAACCAAATAATGCACGATGCCACAGAATAACACAGAATTCCACTGAAGAAGGAGAAGAATAAGTTCTTCCACTCACAGTGCAAATAAAGCTTCTACAAAAGTTAAAGAGAAGTTGGGATTTGTAAAAGAAGGGGTGTTTAGGCAGGAATATTTTTTCAATGGAAAATATGTTGATTCTATTAGATACGGCATGCTGTTGTTCTAATCAAATCCCAATGACAAATGCCACATACAAGTCTCTTACAAGTCCCTGTTATATCAAGAAAAAAATTGCAATAACAGATTAAACAGAAAATAGCGAACAGAAGGCAGAAAAAATCTGATTTCTGTTATCTGACTTCTGATATTAAAAGAATCTCACGGGCAGGGTTTATAAAACTATGACAAAAAATAAGTTTAATAAAGGTGAGATAGTAATTTATCAAACTCCTAAAAAAGAGATTGAACTTAAAGTGCGATTGAAAGACGAAACATTATGGCTTGACGCACATCAGATGGCACAGATTTTTGATGTTAACCGTCCAGCAGTAGTAAAGCATCTAAACAATATTTACAGAACTAAAGAACTAAACAAAAATGCAACCTGTTCCATTTTGGAACAGGTTGCAGCTGACGGGAAAATTAGAAAAATGAACTTGTATTGTATAATTTAGATGCTATTATTTCTGTTGGCTATCGTGTTAATTCCAGGCGGGCTACTCAATTCCGTATTTGGGCAACAAAAATTTTGAAACAGCATATTTTGCACGGCTATACCATTAATCAGCAACGACTTTTAGAAACACGAGAGAAATTTAGAGAACTGCAAAATGCTATTGCTTTTTTGGAAAATAAAGCAGAAAAGAAACAACTTAAGGGACAAGAAAAAGAAATTTTGAGTTTGCTTGCAGGGTATGCAAAAACTTGGCTCTTTCCCAATTTGAGTGGGTAACAGTTATATATAATTTGTGTTAATAT
>CAYRBN010000025.1:0-17138 GCA_964422625.1 uncultured bacterium
GCGTTTACCCTGTTAAATAACTTATCCTAAATACCAGAGTGTTGCTATAAGGCGACTCCATTTAACAGGGTGAATCTGCGTCCTAAAAAGAACCATTTTTCACCAGACACTAACTGGTATATCCGAACTCCCTTATATCGTTTATATTCCTTCTCCATCCTTTACGGACCTTTACCCACAGGTCCAGATAGACAGGGCTTTCTATAAAATACTCCATCTCCTCTCTTGCAAGTCTGCCAACCTGTTTCAGCTTTTTTCCCCCTTTTCCTATAATTATACCCTTTACAGACTCCTTATCAACATATATGATTGCTCTTATAAATGTCTTACCCTTCTCTCTTTCTATAAATTCGTCTATAACTACAGCCGCAGTATATGGTATCTCTTCCCCATAGAGAGAGAACAGTTTCTCTCTTATAATTTCACCACAGAAAAACCTCTCATCTCTATCAGAAAGTATATCCTCTGGGTAGAATGGTTCTCCATCAGGCAGTAACTCTCTTATACCAGAGAGCAACTTATTTATACTATTACCTGTTATTGCAGAAATAGGATAGACAGCTTTTACATTTTGCAGTCTCTCATATCTGTCTATAAGGTGAGAGAGAGAAACTCCTCCCAGGTCTATCTTGTTTATTGCCACAAGCACAGGTATATTTTTTACCTTTGCAATGAGCCTCTCATCTATCTTATCAGGCTCAACCATAACCATTACAACATCAGCACCAGCAAGACTATGAAAGGCTGTTTTCACCATAACCTTTTGCAACTCGTATCCAGGTTTTATCATCCCTGGTGTATCAACAAATACTATCTGTGAATCATCCTCACTCAGTATGCCTAATATCTTATGGCGAGTAGTCTGTGGTTTATCTGATACAGCAGACAGCTTCCGTCCACAAACCCTGTTTAACAATGTAGATTTGCCCACATTTGGCATCCCAAGTATGGCACAAAAGCCTGACTTCATAGGTTAATTATATCATAAAATTTGAGGAAAGTCAAGAAAAAAATCTCTCGCAAAGACGCAAAGTCGCAATAACAGGTGGAGCATCTTGCTCCACAACCTTTGTCTCCCGTGGCGTCAGGAGGTAACTCCCGACATATACTCATAAGTGGGAAAGGTCTCCTGACCTTGACTGTGGGAGACCCCTTCTGGGGTCGAGGGCAGAAGCCCTCTCCCACATCAGGAGATGCCTCCTACATTCGGTAATCGGTAATCAGTTATCAGTAATCGGCAAAGACCACCTAACAAACTAACAAACTAACAAACTAACAAACTAACTACCTATCCGTCAAGGAAAAAATTGTAATCTTTTCCCTTGACAAAAGGGAATTTTTGTGCTAAAATAATAATCATCAACTGTCAGGTTGTGTCAATTTTATGAATAAACCGCAGAGGGCGCAGAGTAGGGCTTTGATTTATCAAAGCCAACAGTTACTGGACACGATAAATCGTGTCCCTACATGTGGTCTCCAAAAGAATATCCACAATTCACCACCAAGACATTCACCCCGCACCTATACATAGGTGCGGGGCAGGGACACCAAGTTCAAGGGTTCAAGGTTAGAGATATACCAAGTTTTTATTTCTTTATCCCAAATTATGCGTTAAAAAACCATTCACCCTGTGAAATAGAGTTGCCTTATAGCAACACTCTGGTATTTGGATTAAGTTATTTCACAGGGCAGGGATTACACAAGATTATCACAAGACAAGTCAGTAAAGAATTTGCAACAATCAGATTAAGATATGTTCTTCACCTAAAAGGTGAAAAGTCATATCTTGAAGATTCTTATACAATCTGTGAAAATCTATGTAATCTGTGGTTAATGCATATTCTGGGTTTATTCTTTGTGTTCTTTGTGACTTCGTGCCTTTGTGGCATTCAGGAGTAAATATGCTAAAAGAACTGATTATCAGAAACAGAAGCTATCGCAGGTTCTATCAGGAGGTTGTCATAGAATCTCATCTGCTCAAAGATTTGATTGAACTTGCAAGACTTTCTCCATCAGCAGCAAATCTGCAACCCTTGAGATATATTCTTTCCTATACGAAGAAGAAAAACGCCCTTATATTTCCCTATCTGTCCTGGGCAGGCTATTTAGAGAATTGGTCTGGTCCTCGTGAGGGAGAGAGACCTTCTGGTTATATTATAATACTTGGAGATAGGGAAGTCAGTCAGTCCTTTGGGTGTGACCACGGGATAGCGGCACAGAGCATTCTTCTTGGTGCGGTAGAGAGGGGTCTGGGTGGTTGTATCATCGGTTCAATAGACAGAGAAGGTCTTCGAAAATCTCTCAAGATCCCATCCCAATACGAGATACTTCTCGTTATAGCGATTGGAAAACCAGAGGAGAGGGTAGTTATTGAAAGGATGAAACAGGATGGAGATGTTAAATACTGGCGTGATGATAAAAATGTCCATCATGTTCCAAAAAGGGACATTGAAGATATTATCAGGTGACAGGGATCAGGGGACAGGGATCAGGGGACAGGGAGACAGGGAGAAATGACCTATAACCTAACATCTGTAACCTAACACCTGACACCTGAATGATAGAGGCTTGTAGGGGCAGGGCTTGCCCCTGCCCGATAGGGGTAACCGCAAGGGTTACCCCTACAAAACAAGACAAAGAATTATTCACCGGACACCCAATAACTGCTTACTGATATGCTATAGAAGATATTACAGAGAATAGTCAGAATCTTGCTGGTTTCCCTTTAGATACATACCATAATAGAATCCGGGAGATTGCCTTGAGGGATTTTCTCACCCGTCAATTTTCCTACGCAACAAGAAAATTCTGCAAAGGACGATGGGGAAGTGGAAAGAGTGGAATAATAGCAATTGACCAACCTGGGCAGGAGGTGTTGGAGCGCACCTCTATCTTTGTCACAGAGCAATCTATAGAGGCAAGATTTGTAATGGGACTTCCTGCTTATGGGAGAACGGTGGCAGGGCGTGAGGCAACCACAATGTTCTTTGGGGAGCTTCCACAGATTGTACGAAAATCTCTCTTTTTCAAAAACTTGAATGAGAAGATGCTCTATGAACATATAAAAACCGTTGAGGATACTGACTTTCTGAGGAGAGAGCTCCCCATGTTGGGTCTTGTTGCCTTTATAGCCGATGAAGCTGTGCTCCCCAGAAAAAGTGGGGTAGACCCACACCCCCTTTCCGAGGGTAGAGTAGTACCTTTTGAGTCTCCAGAGTCATTACGGATAGAGGTAGTTCTCCCCAACCGTGGTAGCATTACTGGTATGGGGATACCAGAGGGCATCACCCTCATTGTTGGTGGTGGTTACCACGGGAAGTTCACTCTCTTAAAGGCATTAAAGAGGGGTATATACAACCATATACCCGGAGATGGAAGGGAATTTGTCGTATCCGACCTACATACCGTAACGATAAGGGCAGAGGATAGTCGGCGCATTGAAAAGGTGGATATCTCTCCTTTTATATCCAACCTCCCATTCAATCAGGACACAAAAGGGTTTTCAACCGAGGATGCCAGCAGGAGCACATCCCAGGCAGCAAATATTATAGAGGCACTGGAGATTGGTGCAAAGGTTCTGCTTATAGACGAGGACACCTCAGCAACCAATTTTATGATAAGGGACCACAGAATGCAGGAGCTGGTCTCCAAGGAGAGGGAACCTATCACACCTTTTATAGATAAGGTCCGCCAGCTTTACAAGGATCTTGGGGTTTCAACAATCCTGGTGATTGGAGGTTCTGGAGACTACTTTGATGTTGCTGATAGGGTAGTCTGTATGAGAGACTATAAACCATACAACCTGACCAACTCTGCCTCTGCCATTGCAAAAAAGTATAGAACTGAACGCAGGTTTGAAGGAGGTGAATATTTCGGAAGGATTACAGAACGATGTCCGCTTGCCCAGAGCTTTGACCCCAGCAGGGGTAGAAGAGAGATCAAAATCTCCTCGAGAGGACTATACTCCATCCTCTTTGGTACTCATAAAATAGACCTCGGTGCAGTAGAGCAGATAGTTGATATATCCCAGACAAGGACAATAGGAGATGCGATATACTATGCGATGAGGTATATGGATGGCAAAAGGACAGTCAAAGAGATAGTTGATAGGGTTACTCAGGATATATCAGAGAAGAGACTGGATGTGCTGAGTCCAAGACCTATCGGAGACTATGCAGCATTCAGAGGTCTGGAGCTTGCGTGTGCAATAAACCGTTTGAGAACGCTATCAGTGCGACAGAAGTGATAGGTTATCGGTTATCGGTTATCAGTAAAGACCTAATGACCGTCAACCGTGAACCGTCAACCGTCAACTTTGAACCGTGAACCGTCAACTGTTAACCGTCAACCTCCCCCATGCGTGATATACTTTCATATCTGCGACCATACAGGACTAAACTGATCGCCTCTGTGGTCTTTGCTCTCCTTTTTGCCCTTCTCTCAAGCTTCTCTCTCTCCCTCATCTCTCCCCTCCTGCAGAGTCTATTCTATGATAAACCCTTATCGGCTGAAGGGGATATTCTTACCCGTTTTACAGGTTGGATGCTGACTGGGTCAAGATTGGATGCCATAATAAGATTACAAGTAGTCCTGATTTCTGTATTCCTCTTAAAGGGGGTGTTCGGTTATCTACACCGCTATCTTGCAGTTGCTACAGAGGAAGGTGTAATAAAGGATACAAGAAAGAAGATAGTAGAGCATACATATTCGCTATCACTTGACTATTTTCACAAGACCCGTTCAGGGGTATGGGTCTCAAGGATAACAAATGATATAGGGAGAATTGAGAGAAGTGTCTATGATGGCCTTTTAGGCATAACAAGACATATCTTACTTATAGGTGCCTTTTTCTTGCTTGCTCTCTACCTATCATGGCAACTCCTTGCTGTTACGATAATCATATTCCCTTTGATTACCAAGCTTGTTAATTTTCTTGGAAAGAGACTGAGAGAGCACAGTGAGACGGTACAGGAGAATATAGGCAATGTCACATCCCTGTTCAGCGAGGCTCTGGCAGGGATAAAGATAATCAAGGCTTATGGGACGAAAAAAAGAGAGATGGGCAAGATTAACCATTCTTCTAAAAGATATTTCAAATCCCGTCTCAGATTTGAAAGGGTTGGTCTTATTGGCTCCCCTCTATCAGAAGTTCTAGTAGCTATTGGTATATGTGCTGTAATATCTTATGGTGTCTATCAGGTATTTCATCAACAGATCACACCTGACAGGTTTATAGTCTTTCTTACATGCGTTATTGCTATGATGGACCCCTTGAGGAGAATACCCCAGGCAAATGTCTATCTCCAGCAGGGTGTTCAGGCAATGAAAAGGATTCAGAGAGTGCTATCTATGATGCCCACCGTGGTTGAGGATAAGGACCCTGTAAAACTTCCTGAATTCAAAGAGAGTGTGGTATTTAAAAAGGTCTCGTTCAGTTATAACAGTGGAGAGGTTGTCATAAGGGATCTAAATCTAACGATAAAGAAGGGAGAGAGTATTGCGCTTGTGGGTCCATCAGGTGCTGGCAAATCAACCATTGCTGACCTATTGCTGAGGTTCTATGACCCGACATCAGGTCATATAGAGATAGATGGGATAGATTTAAGAAGAATCAGTATAAAGAATTTAAGGAAGAGAATTGGGCTTGTAACACAGGAGCCTTTTCTCTTCAATGACACGATAGGCAATAATATCACTTATGGAGAAGATGAGATTGCGAAAGAGAGAATAAGATTATGTGCCCAGATGGCAAATATTGATCAATTTATAGAAGGGTTGCCAGATGGATACGAGACGATAGTTGGGGAGAGGGGAATAACACTATCCGGAGGCGAAAGACAGAGAATTGCCATTGCACGGGCACTCTATTCAGACCCTGATATGCTTATATTTGATGAGGCAACTTCACATCTGGACCAGATTTCTGAAAAAAAGGTGCAAGACGCTATCCATAAGGTGCTCTTATGTCGAACTGCTCTTGTGATAGCACATAGATTATCAACTGTGAAGGACTGCACAAAAATTGTCGTTATAGATCAGGGAATCATAGTAGAAGAGGGAACTCACGAGAAACTTATGGAAAGAGATGGACTTTATCGGAGGCTTGTTGAGAGGGGGCTGGAATGATAGATAGGGTAACCGCAAGGGTTACCCCTACATTAGACGGGCATATATCTCCTCAAGTTCTCTTATCTTCTTATCAAGCGTAAATCTCTCCTTTATTATCTCTCTACCTCTCTCTCCCATTTTCTCTCTCAACAGAGAATTATCTATAAGTCTATCAAGACAACTGCTCAATCCATCCACATCTCTTTCCTTGACCAGAAACCCACTTTTTTTATCTTCCACAACTTCAGGAATTCCAGCGTGATAGGTTGATACTACCGGTAGTCCAACCGCCATAGCCTCTTTTACTGTGGTGGGCATACCCTCCTTGTCCCCATTTCTCGCAGTGATATGGGGTGCAAGAAATATATCAGATTCTACCATTTTCTCTCTCACTTTTTTGGCAGTTAAAAAGCCTGTAAGACTTACATAAGGTTCAATTCCAGGTGATTGGACAAGCGATTCAATCCTCCTTCTTAACCTCCCATCACCCACTATCACAAGTCTCACATCCCGACCCCCTCTCCCCTTGTCTCCCTGTCCCCCTATCTCCCTTTCCCCCGTTCCCCCTGTCCCCCTGTCCCCTTGTCCCCCTTCCCCCCTCACTCCCTCATACGCCCTTATCCCATATTCAAAACCCTTCTTCTCCACAAATCTACCACACATGAGTATCTGAACAGCATCATCTGTCTCATCCCTTCTGATATTACCCTCTGTAATCTCCACCCCTATATAGTGCATCTTTATTTTCCTCTCATCACAACCTGCCTTTATCAGATCTTGCTTCATATCCTGTGACATAACAAGGATAAGTTTAGAGATATTAAACAGTTTTTTTATATTCCTGCGGTAAGAGAAGTATCGTAACATCCTTGTTGCATCTATACCGTAAAATGTGGTAATGAGGGGAAGATTATATTTCAGGGCTATGGGAAGTGCTGATATACCGCTCCAACCGAAGTGTGCATGGATGAGTCCTACATTATTCTCCATTAGAACCCTATCAATATCCCTTTTGCGGAAGATAAAGATGGGTTCAAACGGGAAAATATCACGGTTTATGATATTCTTTGTAAGCACTATGGAATGATAGCCCTTTATATGTGTAATCTGGTTATATATAAAGGTCTCCGATAGCTGAATATATTTATCTATGAAGTGGGCAACTGTTTTCATAGCTTTTATTCTAACACTCTTCTTATCTTTATTCTTACTTGCCTGTGCCGTTAGGACGGCGGACAGGGATAAACCCTGTCCCTACACCGATTCCAATCTCAATTATCCACTATATTTTCTATAATGTCAACTATTTTCCCTTCCTTTTGTTGGCGATTTTTTGCAGATCTTTTACCAACCGTTTACTCATTCATCTCAACCCTACTACCTGAATACCATGTGCCTGGGTACTTGCAAAAATTTAAGGAGAAAGATTTCTCTTGACTTTTTACCTTTTTTCTGCTATAGTATGGATACTATAAACTACTCTTATGAGAATAAATGAAACCTAAAGCTATTTCACGCAGTTTATTCATTGTGGCATTGATATTTACTCCTATTTCAGCCTATGTATCTATACCGTTAATACTCTCCGCCTTTACTTTCCTCATTATATCACGATACAAGATTAGGCTAAATTTATTGGATAAAACAGAGCTGGCTCTTCTCGGTGCTCTTTTTCTCAGTACTATTTTTGCGGTTTATAAAATAGATAGTCTCTTATCCAGTATAATTTTTATTGGCTATATCCTCTCTTATTTTCTTGCCCGCTCGCTTCTGAATGATGAAAACAGCGTCCTTAAGCTTATAGTTTGGCTCTCGTATGCAACCCTGCTCATCTCTATTATTGGGATTATTCAATACTTCACCAAACTTCATCTCGTCATAAGGGATATCCCTATTATTATTCTTAGAGGAGGGAGAATATCATCTATCTGTCACAATCCGTTGATACTGGCGGCATACCTTGCCTTTATTCTTCCTCTTTTTATCACCTTCTTTATCAGAGGGTATAAGAGAATTCTTTTAGGAGCCACTATCTGTTTGGGATTTGCTACCTTTTGCTTCACTCTGTCCCGCGGTCCTACAATTGGACTGATAGTATCACTCACACTACTTACCTATCTCTTGATTCAAAAGAAATTAATTGCGATTGTTCTACCCATTGCTTTAATAGCAACCTTCTTTCTGTTTACTCCACTGAGAACAAGATTTGTAAAGACAGTTGATCCATCCACAGATATGTTAAGAAAAGTTACTATTGTGCCCGGGATTAGAATGTGGAAGGACCACAGTATCCTTACTGGTGTGGGATTGCGTAACTTTTATAGACTTTATGAAACCTACCGTTTTCCTGGACAGTATGGAAGACCTCCTTATATCCACTCTATGTTTTTAAGCTTTCTGGTAGAAACTGGTATTATTGGCTTATCTCTCCTTATAGCGATTTTTGTAATAATCATGAGATGGAGCTGGCAGATTTATAAGTCTAATACAGATTTTAAGAGGTGGATTGCCGTGGCGTTATTCTCCTCTTTTCTGGGTTTTTTAATTCACAATGTTGTGGACAATACTCCCTATGTTGTAGGTTTGGGACTATTGTTCTGGACAGGAATGGGAGTTATAAGTGGGATTTATCCGGAGAGTTCAGCGTAAATTTTGTTCCCTCTCTAATCCCTTTTGCTCTGTAATGGTATTTCATAATCTCCATCAGCACTGGGGTAATGAAAAAAAGAGGAGAATCAACACTATTTACAAGAAGCCTGAAAGCCGATTCTTTCTCTACCCATCTATCTGTTTGAAAGAGCCAGGAGAAAAAAAATACCTTTTCTCTCTTCACAAAATGTCTACCGTGTTTCTCTCCAAAATAGACAATATTCTTGGACCACTGATACCTCTTCTCAAAGACATTTCTAAGTTTCTCGAGAGTTATGTAACCGTCAACATGATAGGCAAAACATTTTCTCCATCCATATTTTGTCTTTAGTCCACTTGCTCTCAGTCTTTTCCCCAGATCAGTATCTTCATAACCCATACCTATTCCAAATCGCTCGTCCATCATCCCGACACGGACAAGCCATTCCTTCCTGACTGATACATTTTGTGTAACCAATGCCTTTGAGAGACCATCTATTCTTAAGGAAAACCCTCCTACATCTTTGACATTGCGAATATGTCTGACCAGTCCTTGCACGATCAATCTCTTATTTTTCTTATGTGCCTGTATATGGTCTTCCACAAACTTGCGAGCCACCATCACATCAGAATCTACAAAGATAATTATATCTCCTCTTGCCTCCCTGATACCTATATTCCTGACTACTGGCTGTCCTTGCTGTGTCTGGTTTCGGATATACCTAATTTGAGAGTATTTAGCCATCATTTCCGGGGTCTTATCAGTAGAGCCATCATCTACTACAATTATCTCATACTCGCTAACGGTCTGGTCAATAAGTTGCCTTATACAGCATTGCAGTAAATCTGCCCTATTATATGTTACTACGACTACCGAAGCCTTTATCATAACTCTCTTCTGCTTTTTTGATTCCCTTTGCCCGATAATGATACCTTATTATCCCCTTCAGGATAGGCAAGATAAAAAGCAAGGGACTATCTGCACTCTCTCTTAAAAGCCTGAGGGTTTTCTCCTCTTCTACCCATTTTGTGGTCTGAAGAAAATTGGAGATAAAGACCGCCTTGCGGACATGTGCATATCTCTCTGCTTTTCTGCCGTAGTTTTTGACAAAAAAATATGCACTCTCTCCTTGCTGCATCTGTTTGGCAAAAAGTTTACTCATATTCGTCCTGTCCATTAACCCGTCAATATGATATGCCTTACAACTGCGCAAAGCATAGGCTCGATTCAGACCTATTCTTTGCAGTTTTATTCCCATTGCTACATCCTTATAGCCCATTAAGGGTCCAAATTCATCAAAACCACCTGTTTTTTCAAGCCACTCTTTACGAACTGAAATGTTCTGAGTAATAAATGTCCTAAAGCATAGGGCATTGGGAAAAAAGAGTTTGAATGTTGCCAATGATGGAGTGCTTATGTGGTGCACCATACCTTGTAGAATTATCTTGTTCTGTTTTTTCTGTATTCTTATATGGTCTTCTACAAAACGCGGATGGACAAGGACATCAGAATCTATGAATATTATTATCTCTCCCCTTGCTTTCTCTATTCCAATATTCCTTGCTACATAAGGACCCCTCTGTTTTTTCAGTCTGATACATTTAAGTTTAGAGTTTAGAGTAGAGAGTTTAGAGATCAGTTCAGCGGTATTATCTGTGGATGCATCGTCTATCAGCAGCACCTCATACTCCTCTATGGTCTGGTTTAGAATATGCAGGATACAATACTCAAGTAGTTCTCTCCTGTTATGTGTTGGAATTATGACAGATGCCTCAAGCATAGTTATTGGTTAATGGTTATTAGTTATTGGTGGTTCCCTACGCCTTACGCTCTACGCTCTCCCTATCACCTGTTCCGCAATTCTTCTGGCACCGCCTTTTGGCCCCATTCTCTCTTTCCCAGCCCTGCCTCTTTCTCTTCTTATGCTATCATCAGAGAGGAGGGTTGTAACCTCATCTACTACCCCTTCTGGAAAATTGGATACGAATTTAAGGCAGCCACCAAGGAGTTTCTCCTGCCCTTTCAACCTATTAGATGTTGTTTGTGGACCAGCTCCGATGAATGAAACAATGGGAATACCAAGACCTGCTGACTGTTCCGATGCAGTCCCAGAGAGACTTAAGAGAAGTCTTGAGCAAGTTACAATATCTACAAATCCGTTCCTGACAAAATGGACTCCATCGTCAATATTGTTTATACAGTCTTTTAATCTGTTTTCGTCAACAGTTTCTGCCACAGCAACGGCAAAATGTAGATAGGGATGCAAGGTTCTTAATATCTTCATAAGACCGCCTATCTTTTTCATATTCTTATATGCCTCTTTTCTGGAACCGGGCAAGATACCTATCAAGGGCTTATTTTTTGGAGGAACATATCTGTTCTCCTTCTCAAGTTCATCCATCATAGGGTTACCAGGAAATATTGCAGGTATATTGAAGTTCTGCAGATTTCTTGCTGTGAGTTCATCGTGTGTCCAAACTCTCAAGGCAATTTTTCTCATAATCTCCCTCTCTATTTTTAGATGGGGCGAGATGTAATCTGATTTACAGGGAGCAAGAAACCAGACCCTTTTTCTGAACGCAGCCCATGCTAAAACAAGCAATAGAATATCTCCCACTACAACAACCTTATCTATCTTATGCCGTATTTTTCTAAGTCTATTAACATAAGAGAACGGTATATCTGAACAGGAAAATAGGTCATTCAAAAACCCACCCACTGTCTTTAAGAGAAATCCGCCTGATGGTGGGGGAGGTCTATAGGTTATCACCTTTAGCCCTCTTTTTCTGTATTCCTCACCAAAGGAGATCAGGGGAGCGACTATGATAGAGGCATTAGGGACCAGTTTTTTGATCTCTTTCCCTATTATAGCACCAGACCTATCCTCTCCATAAGAGTTGCTCAGTATAGCGATATTTATCTCTCCTTCAACTTTCTTCAGGTTATCTGAAATCATCGTTAAATTGTATCACAAAAAACAGGGAATGTCAAGATTTTTTTTGACAGGATTAACAGGATTTTTATCTAATTGTGGCAACTGTGGGAAAGCCCTTTTAAACACCGACCTCAATGAAAAATGAAAATATTAAAGCTTGTTCCTGACAAGATCAGGAATGCAAATTGCAAAATTATCCCATCTTTTTAACCGCAGAGCACACAGAGAAATCAGAGACCTATCTTTTTTTTCTCTCCGCGACCTCTGCGAACTCTGCGGTTAAGGTATCTCTTTCATTTTGCATTTTTCAATTCCTGAACCTGTCAGGAACAGGTTTACACTTTGCATTTTATAATGAGCGATAGCATGTCTCTGCCCTCTCCCACATCAGGAGATGCCTCCCACATTTGGTAATCGGTAAAGACAAACCAACTAACCAACTAACCAACTAACAAACTAACCAACTAATTACCTATACGCAGATAAAAAATTCTCTATCATATAAGTCTTGTCCAGTCCTATACAAGCATACCAATACCAGGAAAAAACTTGACTTTTGAAAAAATATGTGATATACTTAAGTAGTTGGTTAGTTGGTTGCCAACGAACTAATAACGGATAACTGATTACCGATATTGGAGGATGATATGGATTTTTTGAGTGCACATCTACCAGAGGATGTTAGAACCGAAGAAGGGATGGGTAACTTTTCAAAGGCATTGAAAAACATTGAAAAACATCTTGAGAAAAAAATCCCCTCTCTTTTAAGAGAGAGGTTAAAATTTGAAAAAGAGAGAATAGATAGATATATCAAGGAGTATCCCTTTTCATATAAGGATGCAACCAGTATGTTGGCAAAAAAGATTAAGGATTTCAAGGCAGAAGAACTTAAAGAGTGGAAAGATGAGGGATATATAGACTATGCAGTGATAAATGGAGAAGAAAGGTATCAAAAACGCTTTGCAGAAACTATACTAAAGACCTTTCCCGGGATAGAAAAGAGAGATATAGAAGAAGATACAAATGGCAAAAAGTATAGAGAACTACTCAATAAGGAGATAGATAGCCTGATAGATTGTGGCAGAAAAAGTTATTCACTTCATCTGAAAGCAGGTATAAAGTTGAAGCAGGATGCTATACCAGTGGGCGAAAAAGTTCGTGCCTGGATTCCAATACCCCGCAAGGGTGATCAGATAGAGAAAGTTGAGATAGTTTCTACTTCACCAACCTCCTCCTATGTCTCAGACGAACAATATCCACAACGGACCATATTTTTTGAACAAAATGTTAAAGGTGAGGACGAGTTCATAGTTGAATACACCTACCAGGTTCACTTGAAATATACAAAACCAGATCCATCTCTGGTCAGGAAAAGTAGTAGCGTATCTTTAGATACGCCAGAAAATAGTAGTCCACAGTTTTATCTGAGAGAGGAGGTACCACACATTCTCTTCTCGCCATATCTAAGGAGTATTTCAAAAGAGGTTGTTGGAGATGAGACCAATCCATTACTTAAGGCGAGGAAGATCTATGATTTTATAACGACAGAAGTTCGTTATTCCTATGTGCCTGAATATTCAACTTATGAAAATATAACAGAATTTGCTGCCTCAAATCTGAAAGGAGATTGTGGGGTGCAGGCATTACTTTTTATAACCCTGTGCAGAATTGCTGGAGTGCCTGCAAAATGGCAGTCAGGTCTGGTAGCCAGCCCATATTTTGTAAGTCCACACGATTGGGCACAATTTTATGTAGAACCGTTCGGTTGGCTTTTTGTGGATGTATCTTTTGGTGGGAGCAGAAAAAGAAAAGGGGCTTTGAAACACTGGGATTTCTATTTTGGAAACATTGATCCGTTCAGAATGGTTGCAAACTCTGAATTTCAATATCCATTAGAACCCGAAAAACTATTTTACAGGTCAGATCCGTATGATAACCAGCGCGGAGAGGTAGAATGGGATGGCGGAAATGTCTATTATGACAGATTTGAAACTATAATGAAACTTCTACACATAACCGGTCTGCATTCTTAAGACAACTCCGAATAATGCGTTCAGCAAGCTACAGCTATTTAGTAGTTGTAATTCCTTGCCAGATTAAAGTCCAACGTCCAAAAAGAATCTTGATAATCTGCGAAGGTGAAAAGAGCCTGTCCATTTTTTCTCTCTCCCTGCTTCACCGTTTTCTCATCAGATAGAGCGCGATATTTTTATTACTTCTTATAGCCTTTTTAATCGCCTCAATATTCTTTTCTGCCCTGATTAATGTTTTCCACGAATAAAGATGCCGATGTTCGTGAAAATCTGAGTTTGCAATGTAATTGTACTTCTTTACTCCGATTAAATTATCCCAAATTATGCGTTAAAAAACCACGAGATTACACAAGATTATCACAAGACAAGTCAGTAAAGAATTTGCAACAATCAGATTAAGATATGTTCTTCACCTAAAAGGTGAAAAGTCATATCTTGAAGATTCTTATACAATCTGTGAAAATCTGTGTAATCTGTGGTTAATGCATATTCTGGGATTATATAAATCATCACGATTTGCCACTTCCCACGCATCAAATATCCCCCTAAACTTCTCGTGTTTGACCCATAAATACCAAGAGGTATACTCTTCGTCCTCTTTTTTTCTATCCGGATGCGCAGCAATACTTACAGCATTCTGTTCTTTAATATGCTCAATAATTTCCTCAACAGAGAGTGACGAATCAATATATTCCTTTATGTCTATTGCAAGTATGTGGTAGCGATCTTTATCATTAGTGATTTCTGCTCCGGGGATTAATAGCATCTCATATTCTTTCCAGGCTCTTTGTTGCTCTTTCCAAAGTATTTTTAAGTAGTCATGGAAGTATTTTTCTTTTATTGTATTAATCGACTCATTATTTTCTAATCGTTTTGAAATGGTATATCTATCTAAGATATGATCTGTTATTGAGATGACATCAACATTGTGTTTCCCATATAAATCTACTACCTTCTTCAAGGGTAACTTCCCATCACTCATATTAGTGTGAATATGAAAATCACAAAGCAACCATTCTCGTTCCTTCTTTGTTTCCATATTTACTCCTTTCTACCTTTCGGGTATTGTGAAAAATTTAACCACAGATCTGTCCCGTAGAAAGATGGGGGAGCATAATGGTAGCACTATGGCAATAGTGCTGCATAAACTTCTATTGGTGTGGGCTCACTGTGGATAGTTTTATACTATCAAGAAATCCAGTGTCCATATTCCCTTTTTTGAACTCTCTATTTGCCATAATCTCAAGATGGAGAGGGATTGTTGTCTTTATACCTTCCACGATGAACTCCTCTAACATCCTTACCATTCTTTTTATCGCTTCATCCCGTGTCCTGCCTTTTGATATTGCCTTTGCAATGAGAGAATCATAATATGGAGGAATCATATAATCACAATATATGTTTGTATCCATCCTGACCCCGGGACCACCAGGTAGATGAAGGAGCGTTATCTTTCCTGGGGATGGTAAAAAGCCTCTTAAAGGATCTTCTGCATTTATCCTGCACTCAATGGCACTGCCATCCAGACTTATATCTTCTTGTTTGAACGAGAGTCGTTCACCCTGTGCTATTCTGATCTGCTCCTTTACAATATCAATACCAGTTATCTCTTCTGTTATTGGATGTTCTACCTGGAGCCGTGTGTTTGCCTCCATAAAGTAGAAATTTTTGTTACTGTCAAGGAGAAATTCAACCGTTAATGCGGATGTATATCCTGTGAATTCTGCCAATCTTTTGGCAGCCTCTCCCATCTCCCTTCTTAGGTTTTCATCTACAACAGGTGACGGTGCCTCCTCTACCAGCTTCTGGTGTCGCCTCTGAATGGAACACTCTCTCTCGCCAAGCCAGACTACATTTCCCATCTCGTCTGCAAGAATCTGAATCTCTATATGTCTTGGTTTCTCTATATACTTCTCTATATATAACTCGCCGCTTCCAAATGCTGTCTCAGCCTCAGAAGATGCAATCTCTATAAACTTTTTAAGCATCCTATCAGAATTGACTACCTTCATACCTCTTCCACCTCCACCAAAGGCAGCCTTAATAATCACTGGATAGCCTATCTTTTTATCTATTTCGGTTGCAGACTCAATATCTTTCACTGTTTCGTTACTTCCTGGTATAACTGGTATACCTGCCTTAGTTGCAATCTCTTTTGCCTTATTCTTATTGCCCATCACTTTTATCACATCAGGTTTCGGCCCGATAAACTTAACCCTATTTCCATCACATATCTCTGCAAACCTTGAATTTTCCGAAAGAAATCCATACCCAGGATGTACTGCATCAACACCAGAGACCTCGCAGGCACTTATAATTCGCGGAATTGAGAGGTAGCTCTCATTAGAAGGTGCCGGACCAATACATATTGCCTCATCTGCCATACCCACATGCATAGAGGGCTCGTCCACATCCGAATGAATAGCAACTGTCCTTATCCCGATTTCCTTACATGCCCTTATTATTCGGACTGCAATCTCACCACGATTTGCAATCAGAATTTTTTTTATCTTCATATATCCTCCTGAAGGTAGTTTTGTTATGTATAATTAACCGCAGAGGACGCAGAGTAGGGACACGATTTATTGTGTCCAACAAATTAGGATTTGATAAATCAAATCCCTACCCCTACATATCCTGTCTACCCCGCACCTTTAAGAAGGTGCGGGGTCTATCTGCGTTCTAACCATTTTTTCATTGGTAACTAAATACATAGCACTAAGGCGGTGACTATTTCACAATATTGAGAATCTGCTTGAATTTCGCTCCTTCTGCTACTTTCAACAACTCAAAAAGCGCCATCTCTGTGCCTATTATACTTGCACCTATATCTCTCATCCTCTCAAGACCTATCTTTTTGTTATCAGCAGTTCTTGAGGAGACTGCATCCGCTATGACCTGAACATCGTACTCCAGATTGACCAGGTCCCGTGCAGTCTGATAAACACATATATGTGCCTCAATACCTGTGAGTAAAATCTGCTTACGGTTAAGTGCTTTAAGTGTCTGAATGAAATCTTCATTGCCACAGCAGCTGAAACTATTCTTGGCTATTGGCTGAAGAGGGGATAGGAGCTGGGATATTTCTGGTATTGTGGGGCCTAGTTTTTCTGGGATCTGTTCTGTCCACAGGATTGGAATATTTAGAATTTTTGCTCCCTTGATGGCTATCTCGATGTTTTCAAAGAGGGAGACTTTCTCGGACATTATAGAAGCCAGTCTGCCCTGGAGATCAATGACCAGAAGAACAGTGTTATCTAAAGTAAGCATTAGCAAAAACCCTCATTAAGATATACTACGACTTTTATATTAGAGAACACAGAGAATCCTTTGAGAATCACAGAATTTTTATCTTCAGAATAATCCCAGAATATGCGCTAGCCACAGATTACACAGATTTTCACAGATTGTATAAGAATCTTCAAGAATATGA
>CAYRBN010000026.1:0-11866 GCA_964422625.1 uncultured bacterium
GGGAGATGGGGAGTAAGGCGTAATCGGTTATCAGTTATCGGTAAAGACCAACTAACCAACTAACTACCTAACCAACTAACAAACTAACTACCTGACACCTGAATGATAGAGGCTTGTAGGGGGGGCAGGGCTTGCCCCTGCCCATTAGGGACAAATTCTAAATCCTAAACTCTAAACCCTAAACAAATTCAAAATCCTAAATTCCAATGATCTAAACTTGTTTTCCGTATCATACTGGTTTTGTATTTTGGTCATTTGTATTTGTTTAGGATTTCGGATTTAGAGTTTCGGATTTGCCCTTACATCAAGGGTTACCCCTACTTAACATAAGGTATAGAGGAGGATGTTATGTCAAATAAAAATTTAACCACGCTAATTCCTCGTGAGATATTATTTGGTGAGCCAGAGAAGAGGTCGCCACAAATATCTCCAGATGGAACTCGTATTGCTTACCTGGCACCCGAGAATGGGGTGCTTAATGTTTGGGTACGCACTGTCGGGAAAGATGATGATAAGCCAGTTACTCAAGAGAAGAAACGGGGCATTAGAGACTATTTTTGGGCAGAAGATAATGTTCATATTATCTATTTGCAGGATTCTGATGGAGATGAAAATTGGCATCTATACTCAGTAGATCTGAATATTGGGGTAATTCGTGACCTGACTCCTTTTCTCGGAATTCAGGCACAAGTTGTTGCAACGGATCTCAATTTCCCAAATGAAATGTTAATAAGCCTGAATCTCCGAGATAGGCACGTTCACGATGTCTATCGCCTTAATTTGACAACTGGTGCATTAGAGAAAGAGACTGAAAATCCTGGAGATGTGATGGGTATTATGAGTCAAAGTTGGCTGGTTGACCCAAATTTCCAGATAAGAGGCGCTATGGCAATGAGGCCTGATGGAGGTTCGGAGCTTCGTGTTCGTCCGGATGTTGAAAGTCCATGGGAGGTTCTTGTAAAATGGGAAGCAGAAGATAATTTCTGTAGTGCAATAGGCTTTACTCCAGATGGTAAGGGTATCTACCTGCTTGATAGTCGTGAAGCCAACACAATAAGAGCGGTGCAAATTGATATAGCCACAGGCAAGCAAAAAGTTTTGGCAGAAGACCCAAAATACGATATAATTGGATACAATGGATACATTATACATCCTCGCACCCACAGGTTACAGGCAGTTTTGATTCTTAAAGAGCGTGCATATTGGCAGGTTATTGACCCCAGTATAGAAGAAGATTTTGAGAGAATTAAAGAGATTCATAAGGGAGATTTCTTTCTGCTTAATAGGGATAGTGCAGATAAAAATTGGCTAATAGAATTTAGGTGTGATGATGAGCCAGTTTCATATTATACTTATAATAGAGAGACTCGTGAGGCTACTTTTCTCTTTATTGCTCGGCCTAAACTTGAGAAATATAAGTTAGCTCAAATAAAGCCTATCAGTTTAAGCTCAAGGGATGGATTAACACTGCATGGTTATCTTACATTACCGTTAGGGATAGAGGCTAAAAATTTACCTATGATTTTAAATGTTCATGGAGGACCCTGGGGGCGAGATATATGGGGATATGATCCAGAGGCACAGTGGTTTGCAAATCGCGGATATGCGTGTTTGCAAATTAATTTCCGTGGTTCAGTAGGATACGGTAAGAAATTTCTTAATGCTGGGAATCGGGAATGGGGAAGGAAGATGCACGATGACTTAATAGATGCTGTTAAATGGGCTATCAAGGAGGAAATAGCAGACCCTAAGCGCATTGCTATCTATGGAAGTTCATACGGTGGATACGCGGCTTTAGTAGGTGCTGCATTTACACC
Organism: uncultured bacterium; assembly: GCA_964422625.1. Lineage (GTDB taxonomy): Bacteria > Hydrothermota > UBA3073 > UBA3073 > UBA3073 > CAYRBN01. The sequence continues at coordinate 1,818 of CAYRBN010000026.1, forward strand.
AGATGTATTTAAATGTGCAGCAGAGGCATGTGGGCCAGGTAATCTTATAACTTTTTTTGAGTCCCTTTCTCCGTATTGGGAGCCAATGAGGAAGCTTCTTTACAATCGGATAGGGAATTTAGATACGGAAAAAGAGTTTTTGAAATCACGCTCTCCGTTATTCAAGGCAGATAAAATCAAAATTCCAATGCTTATAGCTCAAGGAGCAAACGACCCACGATGTAAGCAATCAGAGAGTGAGCAGATTGTTAGTGCTTTACGAAGTAAGAACATACCTGTAGAGTATATTCTTTTCCCAGACGAGGGACACGGTTTTGTGAATCCAGATAATCGTCTTAAATTCTATGCCGCTGTGGAGATTTTTTTATCTCGGCACTTAGGAGTTAGTTAGTGTCCGGTGAATAATTCTTTGTCTTGTTTTTTAGGACGCAGATAGACAGGATATGTAGGGGCAGGACTTGCCCATGCTCAATAGGGTAACCGCAAGGGTTACCCCTACAATCTGCGTTTATCTGCGTCCTAACCATTTTTCACCGGGAACTAGTTAGTTGGGTAGTTGGTTAGTCTTTACCGATCATCGTTTTTAAGTTGAACTAAGGGCAAACCGTGCTTTCGCTTTTTTCAAAGTCCCAGAGCTTTTTGCATAATTTTATTTACATCAGTATTGTCTATTGTTCCGCTTATCAGCTCTCCGTAGGCACCATAAGCTCGGGCAATTATCCCACCAGCTTCATCTCGAAAAGTTGCCCATGATATAGCGAAAGGTCTTCCCTCAGGGGTAAGAAAAGGAACCTCATAATCTTTACCCTCTAAGAAACCAACTCCATCAATAGGCGCTCCATTTTTATCAGTTGAAGGGAGAGGCTTTCTCGGGGGCATATCATCTAAGGTGTCTGTCCAGATAGCTGGACCACCAGCATCTGTGTCTGCTGCTGTGATTAGAAGTGTTCTGGGATTTTTCTTGGCAAACATTAGCGCCACACCAATAGCCTCATCAGCTCGCTTAACAGCTTCTATCATTCCTTCGGCATTGTTTCTGTTGGAGAAATTATCAGTTCCTTCCTCTTCAACTACTAAAAGGAATCCTTTGGAATTTCTGGAAAGAATCTGAATTGCCACATCTACCATTTCAGCTATAGTGGGACTGTAATTCCAATAAAGGGGGAGACCTCTCTGGTAAAGCTCCTCCTCAGGCTTATCATTAAAGGTATGATGAGAGGCAAAAAGACCAAGGATCTTAGTGGTCTTTTTGGGATCGATTCGGGCAAGTTCTTCTTTGGTATAAACGATGGTATATCCTAACTCCTTAGCCCTTTCTATCAAATTCACTCCATCCTTACGGACACCTTCTCCATGCCTACCCATAACTCCTTTAGGTAGGAACCATCTCTCTCCTCCACCTAAAATCACATAGACACCGGACTCTATAATCTGGCGAGCAATTTCTGCATGCTCATTGCGATCTTCTACCTTAGCCACAAATACTCCTGTCCCTGGCTCAGTAATTGTTCCTGAGTTAATAAGACCTGTAGCAAAACCATCATCTCGGGCATCTTCCATGATAGTTCGTATTGGCCTTTTCTCAGGGTCAAGTCCATAATAGTTAAACTTTGTTTTTATTCCTGCGGCATGTGCTACTGCTCCAGCAACTGAACCGGCCTCGAGGTTATCCAGAATATGGCACTTGTAGACTGCCACATGGGGAAGTTTGTCCCAGTTGAGGGTTCCATCAGGACCATAATAGAACAACCTGGTTGCAGTAAAGTGTGCCTGTGCTGCTCCATCAGGATGAATAAAGATTACATTTCGCCGTCCCTTTCCTTCTGTTGTAGTTGCCTCTGCTAAAGGACCCTCTGGTAGTGCCGCTAATGGTAGTAATAGTAATATCACCCCTATCATCTTTTTATTCATACTCTCCTCCTTTTTTTACGTTAGGTATAATATCTAACCGCAGAGGACGCAGAGTTTTTTATTTCATATTTTCTATCTCTCTCCGCGCTCTCTGCGTCCTCTGCGGTTGAACTCTCTCAATGTCCATAATAACCCAAGAAAACATTCTGTTGTTTGCTATTGCCCTACCGTTTTTCAGAAAGAAAAACCCAAATAAAAGTCGTCAAGTTTTTTACCCCCCTATTTTTTACCGCAGAGGTCGCAGAGATCGCAGAGTTTTTATTTTTTTATCTTCTTATTTCCTATCTCTCTCTGTGCTCTCTGTGCCCTCTGCGGTTTATTTATAAAATTGACACAACCAAGTATCAAGTTTTTTGCATGTTAAACCCGGAACCTCCAATCCCTGATAGCAGAAAAGAGAATATGTAGGGGCAGGGCTTGCCCCTGCCCAATAGGGTAACCGCACTTACACCTCGGAGGTGTAAGTGGGGTCATTTACAATCTGCGTCCTAAAAAGCGAGCTCGTGATATTTTTATTTCAGAAACTCCATACAAAGCCAGCTATCACGGTTCTGGGCATAAGATTAACCTCTTCCCTCTTCGTCCAATCCGCATTCCACTGATACCAGATAGCATTCTGATTCCCTAAGAGATTGAGAATCTCTATATACCCCACAACTGGAAAATGAAATAGGCGTCCATACGAGTTTATCCTCAGGTCCAATCTCATATAGTGAGGCATTCTTCTGGAGTTTTTCTCGCCCCAGATTGGTCTTACAGTATCGCCTCTTACTTCCCTACCTATCAATGGGGTATATGGCTTACCACTTAGATAACTGAGCTTTGTCCCTAGCTCAAATGCAAATCTGTCAAATAGAACCATAGGTGAACTACCAAGTGTGAAGGTGATATTATGTCGTATATCATACTCAAAAGGCACTAACTGGTCAGAATATCCCTCCTTGCGACTGGCAGACGAGAGGGCGTAACCAATACGAGGCCTAATTCTCCCTTTTCGTCCTTTTAAGAACACCTCTACTCCTTTTGAATAACCATATCCATCTGAGGTATTACGGAGAATGAGCTGTTTATAAGGTTTATAATATGTATCTATTTTCAGGAGATAAGAAGGGGATTCTCTCTCTATCCCTACCACATAATGGAGTGCATAACCTGGGAGAAGGTCAGGGTTGAGCTCCAGGTCCATTGTGGAAGGATATTGTGAATATCTACCTGTGCCAGCAAAAAAGCGCCAATCTCCTATCTGTCGTGATATGGAGATACGAGGATCCCACGCCAGTCTGCTCTTACCTCTCACCTTACCTATCCTCACTCCATAAAGCAGATTGTTTTCCAGTATCTGCTTACTACTCTGGACATACCACCAGTATGTGGAAGTGGAAAAACTCTCCTTTATCGTATCTGCAAGAACCCCTTCTATTGCAATTAACTCTGGATCTTGTGGGACAATGTAGTCTATTTCGCTCTTTTCAAAAAAGAGCTCAGCCCCTGTTGATATTCTATGAAGAGGGGATATATCCCAATCAAGATGGACACCACAGAATAGATTGTTCTGATTCCTATCAAATCTCCATTTCATAAACCGTTCCCGAGCCCTGTAAATATTTATATTTGATGAAATTTCAAGAGAAAAGTTACCCGATGAGCCAAGTAGTTGAGAGCCTACCATAGTTTTTTGGGTTGCCTTATTAGACTCACCAAATCCCAGAGCAGTAAGGTCAACACCCATATCATCGCCTCCAACTATTGCAAAAGACCTGAGATGCCAATCTCTTAATGTGAGTGGTGTGGCTCCTATCTGTAAGGTGTAATGGTTAGGATATACTGTGAAATCATCGTCTTCACCATAGAGTCTGTGAAGCATCTCGTATGAACTTTTACTGAACGAGAGATGCCATCTCCTGCTGTAAAGAGTTGCCCCACCACCTGCCATGTTCAGGCCAATACTGCCTCCTAATCCTTCTTCACCATAGAATTCCCTGGTTCTCAGATTGAATACTGCTGACATCTTTCCACCCCACCGGGGAGGAAATGCCCCAGGAAAAAACTGGGCATCATCTAACATCCCCTCATCTACTACACTGAACATACCTCCTGTTCCTTCAAACTGATATGGATGAACCAGGGGGGTTCCATTAAAAAGGACCAACACCTCATCCGGAACACCCCCTCTCACCCATAGCGCGGCAATCTCGGGCTCGGCTGTCACACCTGGAAAGCCCTTTGCCATAAGAAACAGGTCAGCAGCTGCACCAGGTTCGCGAAGTATGTCTAACCTGCTCACTGTCTCTCCCTCACCCATTGTATAACCAGAGACGGTTACCTCTACACCTTCCATTTCTATGACCTCTCTCTCCAATCTTATCAGAATATCCTTATCTTCTGTAAGATTTATCCCTAGTACCTGTCCTTCATATCCCATCATTGAGACTACAATCTCATACTCACCATCATCTAAGTGGAGTTTAAACCTCCCCTGTTCATCGGTAACATCCCCATAAGTTGTGTTTCTTATCCATAGATTAACAAAGGGAAGTGGGTTGCCAACCCTGGCGTCTATAACCCTGCCTTCTATGATAAAAGATGTGATAAAAATCAGTATCAGGTTCATCTTTATCCCCCAAGAGAGATAAGCCACCACCAGGCATGTGAGTAGTATCTATCTATTTTTAGGGCAGACCTGATATAACTTATAGCCTTCTCTCTCTCTCCCTTATTGTGAAATGCTCGTCCTATCCAGAAAAGAGTCTCTTCATGTCCCCATCCTTTTGGAGGCTCCTCTCTGTACAATGCATCTGCTTTTCTGAGTAATTTTATTGCCCTATCCTCTCCTCCACCAAATCTTTTTGGAGTGAAGAGTGCTGAAACACCCTGATGATAAAATACTCTTGGATTGGCAGGGTCTAACTCTTCTGCCCTCTTATAGAAATGGTCTATCTTTCTCCCAAGTGTCATACCCAACATAGGTGCTCTTCCTATCTTTTTCCCATAGAATGAGGCAAGGAGCGCATAGTGGTCAGAGTTATCCCCTCTCTCTACCAGCTCTTCCAGAATTTCAATAGCCTGGTTCAGTAGTCTCTCCTCCTTTTTCTCGTCCCTGACTAAATGGAACAGGCTCCTATTAGTAAGTGCAAGGAGATAGCCTGCACAGGGGTTTTTGTCCGCACTATATAATCTTTCAAACTGTGAACGCGCAAAGTGAAGTTTTTTTAGATCACCCAGGTTCCTCCCTCGGTGCATTATCTCTTCACAGGATTTAAGGATTGCCTCTTCTCTCTCCCGCCTGGATTTGGGAAGAAATGAGATATCATCAAGAAGAAGCTCCTGTCCCAAGGGAATAAAGGCAATAGCATACAGGTCCTTCAACCCCTCAAAAGGGATTACGATCTCCTCCCAGACCCTCTCTTTTCCAAACGAGGACTGGAAATAGTTATAGTCCCTCACCTCCCTTCTCAGAAATACTACTCTACCTTCCCCTTTTGCCATGAATCTGAGTCCCTCGTAGTGAGAGACAACATCTACCCCAATCCAGCCCTGCTCCTCAAGCGGAATAACAGTTCCTCTCTCCCAGTCTGCTACTCCTTCTTTATCCCTTATTCTTATACAGTATCGGGAATCCGCACCCGGAGAGACTATTTCAACATCTGCCTTATAAACAAAGGAATAGATATTCTCTCCCACAGAGGTGTTCCAGACTGTTTTCAGTTCTCCTCTCTCAAAATCCGCCAAAATAGGAGAGATAGGAAAAAGTGGGACAGGTTCCTCGTATACCTTATCCATTAATGACGGGAGCCAACATAATGTTCCAGCCTTAAAGAGAAAGTCCACAGAGTTCAGGTTTTCAATCTTATCCAGTGGGTTTTTCCTCAGCACCACAATATCAGCAATCTTGCCTACTTTTAGACTACCTTTCTCTATTTCCAGGAACTCTGCTGCGTTCACGGTAGCAGCTCTCAATGCAGAAAGGGGTGAAAGTCCTCTCTCTACCAACTCACTCAATTCCCATACCAGACTGTGCCCTGGGATTATGGTAGGATTGCCTGCGTTACTCCCTGCAACAACTCTTCTATTATTATTAATATCTTCAGGAAACCTCTCTATAAAATTAGCACTCCGTTTTTTCATCTCAGGGGTGATGAGCAACCGATTTACATAAGAGAAAGGCAGAGCAATTGTCGTTTCTATAATCTCTGGTAGAGTTAGTTCTCCTACATCCAGGAAAGGTGCTTTATAATAGATGATGTGCGGCATGTAAAAAATCTCGTTATCATCTCCTACATAACCCTGTATTCGGGTGAATCCAATCTCTTTAGCAAATTTTAGATCCTCTTCTGATTCAACATAGGCTATTGCAGAAAGCCCATGATTTTTCAGGCGCTCTTTGAAGTTGCGAAAAAGGGTAAGATTGGCAGAATAGTCATCATACCAATCTCTTGCAAGAATAAGCCTTGTAATCTTCACCCCATTCTGCTTCAAAGAGATAAGAAGGGAATCTGTGGTCTCATCTATCACCCTGAACTGGTCTTTAAAGATATAAGGGTTCCAGCTCTCAAGTTGGTAAAAGTCCTTTCTTTTTAGACCATTGCCTACAAAAGTAGGTCCTGTATAGTAGATATGAGGAGTTGATAGGTTCTCTTCAATCTCTTTCACACTGCCTATATCAAGCACGCTAGTTACTCCATGTAAGAGAAAGAGTGCAAGCATTCTCTCTCTTGTCACCTCAGAGAATTCCTCACCATGGACATTGCCACCTGGACTGCGACCTAAATAGACCGAGAGGTCTATGAGACCTGGAATGATATACTTATCTGTAAGGTTGAAGCGTCTAGCATCTTTTATCTCTGCGGAAAACGGAGGAAGAATCTGTGTAATTATGGAGTCTTCAATAACTACATCTACTTTCCTCACAGAGCCAGTATGGACATCTATCAAGTTCCCATTTTGCAAGATGACGGTCCCAGCAAGATTCTGGACATACATAGTACCTCCTATTATCAGAAATAGGATTGAGGTTTTTATAGCCATACCTACCTCCCTAAGGTAACAAGCCAAAAGATGAGACCAAAAAAGAGAGTAAAATAGAAAAAGAGAAAGAGCGTTCTCAGGACTCTGCTCTTAATCTGCTCGTACCAGATTTTTCCGTCAAATGTAACATTACCAAAAGAAAAAGGCGCAAGGTTGATGAGAAATCTCACAGCACCTATCACAGTAAAAACTAAGATTAAAGAGTTAGGAAAAAAGAGAAGAAACAAGACTAATGTCAGAACCTCAAACCAGATTCCGGCAAGGCTTACTGGAATTGGAATATCCTTACCTCTCACAGTAGTGTAGAAGTAAGGAAAGCCATTAGAGATACCTATTCCTATTTCAGGTACCTGCATCTTATAATATTATTTGGCTACACAAGAATGTCCTATCTCATGAATGAATGAAAGCAAGAAAAAAAAATCCAATCCCTGATAGAATGCTCACAAATAAAGATGGCGGATAGATCATCTCCAAACCTCGTAGTATGAGAGAAATCGCAGAGATAAGGGTAACGGTAGTAAGAAAGGGGTGGACAAGATGTCGCCCTTTCTTGCCCAAGAACTGAAGTGGTCTATCAGGGTTGAATATTTTTATCCTGGACTGCCATTTTGAGGCAGACGAGCGCACTAATATTTTTAGAGATAAGGCCTCCTCTATGAAGTTCTCTACTTGAGTGGAGTAGGAAAGACCGTTTTTGGTTAAATAAGTCCTCAACTCTCTCTTGTTATATCCGATAGATTCAACTGCCTTCAATATTGCATACTGGTCATTGTTTATTTTATAAATGCCCCCCGAGATGGGATCTTCCAGTATATAGTGATTATTGTCGCTTTTGAGCAGGAGAGATCTGTTTATTACCAGATTCATAAAACCTTGCCTCTCATCTAACGTTAAGGCACGCTAATCACTTCTTCTCTGAAAGAGAACGTTGGATATTACAAGACTTATTACTGTCCACAAAAATAGTCCTGCCACATTGAACAAACTTAGACTATTTCCCAAAACAGAGTCCCTTAAGAGAGAACAGATTTGGCTTAATGGAAGATACCTTGCAATGATTTGAACCCAATCAGGAAGGTAGTCTAAGGGGAAGAAAGCCCCGCTCAAAAATAACATAGGAAAGAAAAATAAACTTGCTATTCCATTACTCGTTTCACCAGAGCGAGATAGTGATGCAATTAGAGCACCTAACGCAGAAAGGGATAGAATAGAAAAAAAGAGACTGAGGCAAAAAATGTCCAGACGAACTATCTGGACATTATAGAGAAAATAGGCGACCAACAGAAGCAAAAGAGAAGCTATAAAAGTAGCAACTACTCTACTTATTATGATCGCACCTACATATACCCAGATGGGCAAGGGAGCAACAAGAAGGGTTTTCCAGACTCCTCCGTATCTATAATATGCTACTGCTACGCCTACTCCAAAAAAGGTGGTAGAGCCTATAACCATAGTTACGAGTCCTGGCAGGAGAGCATTTATATATCCAGGTATTCCTCCAAACACTCCCATAAAAAGGATTAAGAGAAAAAGGGGAAAAAAGACCGTAAAAACAACGGCCTGAGGTTCTCTAAAGTAAAGCTTGAATTCAAGAACACTAATCCCTAAGATTGCTTTCGTTTTCCACATATTCTTCTCCTGTTAACTTTAGAAATACATCCTCTAATGAGGTCTCTTTTATGATTACAGAATCTGTTATACTGGGCAAGTTACCCAAAAACTCCTCAGGTTTTTCCAAATATACTATCCACTTTGTAGGTAGTTTTAATACATATCCGATTCCATCCCCAGGAAAGATGAAAGAGGATGGAAAGACGATCTTTCTCTTGAATCCTATAATTTCTGCTATAAGTTTCTTTGGAGTTCCTTGTGCAAGTATCTTCCCTTTATGGAGAAGGATTATCCTGTCTGCCCATTCCTCTGCCTCCTCCAGATAATGGGTGGAGAATAATAAGGTCTTTCCTCTGGTCTGTTCATCTCTCAATATCTTCCATAGATTCAACCTCATTTTTGGATCCAACCCCGATGTGGGCTCATCTAAAAAGAGAAGAGGAGAATTTTGAAGTAAGGATAAGGCAATGGTTAACCTATGATGTTCACCCTTAGAAAGGGTTTTTATATACTTATTTTTCATATCTACAAGCTGAAATTTCTGGATCAGTTCCGACAGGTTATCGGGTCTAAGGGTGAGGTAACTGAAGAGTGTAAATGCTTCTTTCACTCTCAGTTTGTAGGGAAGGCTCATACCCTCCAGCTGTATACTTCTCCTATTTTTCACCTCTTTATCATCGGGTGCTAATCCAAATATTCTTATATCCCCATTATCTTTTTCTCTTATTCCGGCAAGTATCTCAAGAAGTGTAGTCTTACCAGCTCCATTCTCCCCAATAATAGCAACTATCTCTTCTCTAAACACCTTAAAACTTACATTCTTGAGTCCTACACCCCCATAGTCCTTTGAAAGGTTATCTACTGTTACTATCTCTTTTTTCATCAATCTTCTCCTTTCCAACAACCATCCCCTCTTTAAGGAGTTCCAATGACCGTTCTTCTATATTATAATGATTGCGTGATGCGAAAAAGCGGACAGGGATAAACCCTGTCCCTACAATGTAGGGACAATCCTTGAGGTTGTCCGATTCTCGGACAGGGACAAGCCCTGTCCCTACACCGATTCCAGATTCAATTATACACCATATTTTCTATAATGTCAACTATTTTCTCTTCCTTTGTTGGCGATTTCTTGCAGCATAATGGATGTGAGGCTGGAAGCCCCCCCTGTTCCATCTCAACCCTACTACCTGCATACCATATGCCTGGGTACTTACAAAAAAATCAAGAAAAATTTTCGCCTCGCAAATTAAAACTGATAAATGGTTTGAGCAATTCTCCTTGAATGAGCTGTAATCGCCAAGGATAGAGATTTTGAAATTCAAGTTGCTCCACTTAAAGAATCTTGATAATCTACTTCCTATTAGGACGCAGATGGCCGCTGATAGACAGGATGAGGAGAGTGGGAGACAGGGGGATAGGGAGATGGGGGGACAAGGAGATGGGGAGAAAGGGAGAAAGGGAGAAAGGGAGAAAGGGAGAAAGGGAGTAATGACACA